>LIQL01000146.1 GCA_001418405.1 Streptomyces diastatochromogenes
CCGCACCCCATCCGCGGCGGCAAGCAGCCCCGGATCCTCTTCGGCACCCAGGCCGGCACCAAGCCGCCGCGGATGGGGTGCGGGTGGGAGGACACGATCTCGCCGAGGAAGGCGTTCAGCCGCCCGGTGGGGATCCGGGTCTCCCAGCCGGCCAGTGCGGTCTCGATCGCCGGCACCAGCTTGTCCATGTGGCGGCCGGTGCGCGCGGAGACGTTGACCCGCATCGCCCACGGGATCTGCACCAGGTCCCGCTCGATCTCGCGCTCCAGGTAGAAGCGGCGCTCCTCGTCGAGGTTGTCCCACTTGTTGTAGGCGATGACCAGGGCCCGACCGGCCTCCACGGCCATCGTGATGATCCGCTGGTCCTGGACGCTGATGGACTCGCCCGCGTCGATCAGGACGACCGCGACCTCGGCCTTCTCCACGGCCGCCGCGGTGCGCAGCGAGGCGTAGTAGTCGGCGCCCTCCTGGAGGTGCACCCGGCGGCGGATGCCGGCGGTGTCCACGAACTTCCAGGTCTTGCCGCCCAGTTCGATCAGCTCGTCGACCGGGTCGCGGGTGGTGCCGGCGAGTTCGTTGACGACCACCCGCTCCTCGCGGGCGAGCTTGTTCAGCAGCGACGACTTGCCGACGTTCGGCCGGCCGATCAGAGCGATCCGGCGGGGGCCGCCGACGGCCGTGCCGAAGGTCTGCGCGGGCGCCTCGGGGAGCGCCTCCAGCGCCGCGTCGAGCATGTCGCCGGTGCCCCGGCCGTGCAGCGCGGAGATCGGGTGCGGCTCGCCCAGGCCCAGCGACCACAGCATCGCCGCGTCGGCCTCGCCGGACTGGCCGTCGACCTTGTTGGCGACCAGGACGACGGGCTTGCCGGCGCGGCGCAGCAGCTTGACCACGGCCTCGTCGGTGTCGGTGGCACCGACCTTGGCGTCGACGACGAAGACCACCGCGTCGGCGGCCTCGATGGCGAACTCGGCCTGCATCGCCACGGACGCGTCGATGCCGAGGACGTCCTGCTCCCAGCCGCCGGTGTCGACGACCTTGAAGCGGCGGCCGTTCCAGTCGGCCTCGTAGGTGACGCGGTCGCGGGTGACGCCCGGCCGGTCCTCGACGACCGCCTCGCGGCGGCCGATGATGCGGTTCACCAGGGTCGACTTGCCGACGTTGGGACGGCCGATGACGGCGAGCACCGGGAGCGGGCCGTGGCCGGCCGCGGCGATGTCGCCCTCGACCTCCTCCAGGTCGAAGCCCTCTTCCGCGGCGAGCTCCATGAACTCCGCGTACTCGGCGTCGCCAAGCGCACCGTGCTCGTCGCCGGTGGGGATCTGGTCGTTCATGAAGTCCGTTCCTCGTTCATCCATGTGGTCGGTGGGCCGCTCGAAGGCGGGCCCACTGCTCAAGTGTCGGTCAGCGCCCGGTAAGGCGCCGGGCCTGTGCCAGGTGGGCGGTCAGCCGCTCCTGGATCCGTACGGTCGCCTCGTCGAGCGCCTTACGGGTGCGCCGCCCGCTGCCGTCGCCCGCGTCGAAGGCGTCGCCGAAGACGACGTCGACACGGCCGCGCAGCCGCGGCAGGGCCGGGGTGAGCCGGCTGAGGCGGTCGGTGCTGCCGAGCACCGCCACCGGGACGACCGGGGCTCCGGAGCGCACCGCGAAGTAGGCGAGGCCGGCCCGCAGGGACGCGAAGTCGCCCTCGCCGCGGGTGCCCTCCGGGAAGATTCCCAGCACTCCGCCGGACGTCAGCACGTCGAGCGCGTCGGTGATCGCCTTGCGGTCGGTGCTCTGGCGGTCCACCTTCAGCTGTCCGATGCCCCGCAGGAACGGGTCCAGCGGACCGACGAAGGCTTCCTTCTTGATCAGGAAGTGCACCGGTCGGGGTGCGGTGCCCATCAGCATCGGGCCGTCGATGCCGTGGGAGTGGTTGACGGCGAGGATCACCGGCCCGGAGGCCGGCACCCGCCAGGCGCCCAGCACCCGCGGCTTCCACAGGCCGTACATCAGTCCGATGCCGATCCGCCGGCCGACCGCGGCCCCGCGGGGGCTCGGCGCCTTGCCGCCGTCGGTCACCGGATGTCCCGCCCCGCCTTCTCGGCGCTGACACCCTCGATGAGGGTGACCACGCACTCGATGACCTGATCCAGCGTCAGGTCGGTGGTGTCGACCTCGACGGCGTCGTCCGCCTTGGCCAGCGGCGAGGTCTTGCGGGAGGAGTCGGCCGCGTCCCGCTTGATCAGCGCCTCGCGGGTGGCGGCCAGGTCGGTCGCCTGCTGCGCGTTGGTGCCCTTGAGCTCGCCGTTGCGCCGGGCGGCCCGCGCCTCGGGGGAGGCGGTGAGGAAGATCTTGAGGTCGGCGTCCGGCAGGACGGTTATGCCGATGTCCCGGCCCTCGACGACGATGCCGTGCGGCGCCTCGGCGGCGATGGTGCGCTGCAGGTCGGTGATGACGGCGCGCAGCTCGGGGACGGCGCTGACCGCACTGACCGCGGCGGTGACCTCCGCGCTGCGGATCGGGCCGGCGGCGTCCAGCCCGTCGACGGTGATGGTGGGCGCGGCCGGGTCGGTGCCGGAGACGATCACGGGCTTGACGCAGGCGTCGGCCACCGCGACCGGGTCGTTGACGTCGATGCCGTTGGTCAGCATCCACCAGGTGATCGCGCGGTACTGCGCACCGGTGTCGAGGTAGCCCAGACCCAGCTTGCCGGCAACGGCCTTGGACGTGCTGGACTTGCCCGTGCCTGCGGGGCCGTCGATGGCGACAATCACTGCAGCCGGGGCGGTCCGGTCGGCGGTTTCCACGGTGACGAACACCTTTCTTGATACACACGGGGCGCGGTCCAGGACGCTGGATCCGGTCGTCGACCGGCGGTCGGGCGTTCGACGAAGGGGCCCAGGGCCTCGGACAAGGTTACTGGCTCACCCGGAGCGCGCCGTCCACGGTGTCACTGCCGGATCGACCACCCCCGCTCCCGCAGCTCCGCGGTCAGCCCCGGCACCGCCTGCGGCTCCACCATGAGCTGGATGAAGCCGGCCTGCTGGCCGGTGGCGTGCTCGATGCGGACGTCCTCGATGTTGACCCCGGCGCGGCCGGCGTCGGCGAAGATCCGGGCCAGCTCACCGGGCTGGTCGCCGATGTAGACCGCGACGACCTCGTAGACGGACGGGGCGGCGCCGTGCTTGCCCGGGACCCGCTCGCGGCCGGCGTTGCCCCGGCGGAGGACGTCCGCGATGCCGTCGGCACCGGTGCCGCGCTTGTCCTCGTCGGTGGACTCCAGGGAGCGCAGCGAGCGGACCGTGGCGTCCAGGTCGGCGGAGACCTCGGCCAGGACGTCGGCGACCGGGCCGGGGTTGGCGGAGAGGATGTCGATCCACATCCCGGGGTCGGAGGCGGCGATCCGGGTCACGTCGCGGATGCCCTGGCCGCACAGGCGGACGGCGGTCTCGTCGGCGCCCTTGAGGCGGGCCGCGACCAGGCTGGAGACCAGCTGCGGGGTGTGCGAGACCAGGGCGACGGCACGGTCGTGGGCGTCCGCGTCCATCACCACCGGGACGGCCCGGCAGAGCGCGACCAGCTCCAGGGCGAGGTTGAGCACCTCGGTGTCGCCGCCGGGGGACGGGGTGAGCACCCAGGGGCGGCCCTCGAAGAGGTCGGCCGTGGCGGCCAGCGGTCCGGAGCGCTCCTTGCCGGCCATCGGGTGCGTGCCGAGGTAGCCGGACAGGTCGCAGCCGAGTGCCTCCAGCTCGCGGCGCGGGCCGCCCTTGACGCTGGCGACGTCGATGTACGCGCGCGCCGCGCCGCGCCGGATCGCGTCGTCCAGCGCCGCGGCGACGTGCGCCGGGGGCACCGCGACGACGGCCAGGTCGACCGTCCCCGGGGGCGGCTCGGCGGTGCCGGCGCCGAGCGCGGCGGCCGTCAGGGCCTGGGCGTGGTCGTGGTCCGCCAGGTAGACCTGCACGCCGCGGGCGCTGAGCGCGAGGGCGGCCGAGGTGCCGATCAGGCCCGTTCCGATGACGAGTGCGGTTCTCACTGGGCGATGTCCTTCCGGAGCGCCGCGGCGGCGCCGAGGTAGACGTGGGCGACACCGGCCTTGGAGAGCTCGGTCTCGACGTGGGCGAGCACCCGCACCACCCGTGGCATGGCACCGGCCACGTCCAGTTCCTGGGCGCAGATCAGCGGGACGTCGGTGATCCCCAGGGCGCGGGCGGCGGCGGCCGGGAAGTCGCTGTGCAGATCGGGCGTGGCGGTGAACCACACGCTGATCAGGTCGTCCGGCACCAGGTCGTTGCGCTCCAACAGCGCGGTGAGCAGCGCGCCGACCTGCTCCCGCATGTGCTCCGCGTCGTCCCGTTCCAACTGGACGGCCCCGCGCACGGCCCGTACCGCCACGTCCCTGCTCCCCTGCGTCGTGCGTACGCGCACACGTCCGCGTACGCACTGATCAGCGTAACCAGCGCCACTGACGAGCGGACCCCGAGCTCCCGGGAAACCGGTGGCCGGCGACGGCCCCGCCCGGCGACAATCCGGTCATGCCGACCCCTCCCGCGGATCCAGCCGGCCCCCCGGACCCGTCGCACCACGCGCTCGTCACCGGGCACACCGTCTACGCGTGCGTGATGGGCTCGCGCGCCTTCGGGCTGGCCACCGAGGACAGCGACACCGACCGGCGCGGCGTCTTCCTCGCACCCACCCCGCTCTTCTGGCGCTTCGAGAAGCCGCCGACCCATGTGGAAGGGCCCCGCCCGGAGCAGTTCTCCTGGGAGCTGGAACGCTTCTGCGAGCTGGCGCTGCGGGCCAACCCCACCGCCCTGGAATGCCTGCACTCCCCCCTCGTGGAGTACGTCGACGCCACCGGCCGGGAGCTGCTGGCGCTGCGCGGCGCCTTCCTGTCCCGCGCGATCCACGACACCTACGCCCGCTACGCCGCCGGGCGGCACAAGGAACTGCGGGCCGACGTGGCCCGGCGCGGGGCGCCGCGGTGGAAGCAGGCGATGCACCTGCTGCGCACGATGGCGGGCGTCCGCGACCTGCTCCGCACCGGCGTGCTGACGCTGGAGGTCGGCGCGGCCCGCGAGGAGCTGCTGGCGGTGTGCCGGGGCGACGTTCCGTGGGAGGAGGTCGAGCGCCGGCTGGCGGTGCTGTGCACGGAGGCGGCAGCGGCGCTGCCCGACTCGCCGCTGCCGGCCGGCCCGGACCGGGCCCGGGTCGCGGACTTCCTGCACCGCACGCGCCGCGCGTCAGCGCTGCGGGACTGAAAGCGCCCGGGCCGCGGCCGCCCCCGCACGGCGGGGATCAGCCGTCCCAGGCCGCCCCGAGGGCCAGGAGTTCGTCGCGGTGCTCGATGCGGGCGGTCCACTCCCGGGGCCAGGCGTCGGCGCCGAGCCGGGCGCCGGCGAAGGCGCCGGCGAGGCAGGCGATCGAGTCCGAGTCGCCGGAGCTGCACGCGGCCCGGCGCAGGGCGGTGACCGGCTCGTCCGGGAAGAGCAGGAAGCACAGCAGGGCGGTGGCCAGCGCCTCCTCGGCGATCCAGCCGGCGCCGGTGGCCAGGCACGGGTCGGCCTCCCGGTCGGGGGCGGCGAGCGCCGCGTCCAGCCGGTCCAGGACGCGCAGACAGTCGTCCCAGCCGCGGGCAATGAACGTCGTCGGGGTCGGGGCCGTGGAGCGCCGCCAGAGGTCGCCGAGCCAGTCCTCGCGGTAGCGGGTGCGCTGCGCGCGGGCGTGGGCGCGCAGCAGGCCGGGCAGTTCGGCGGGGCGGACACCGTCGGCGAGGGCGCGCACCGCACGCACCGTGAGGTCGCTGGCGGCGAGCCCGGTGGGGTGCCCGTGGGTCAGCGCGGACTGCAGTTGGGCGGCGCCGGCGCGCTGCTCGGGGGTGAGTGAGGGCACCAGCGCGAGGGGCGCCACCCGCATGTTGGCGCCGCACCCCTTCGAGCCGATCTGGCTGGCCTCGGCCCAGGTGCGGTGGGCGTCGGCGAGCAGGGCGCAGGCCCGCAGGCACGTGCCGCCCGGGGCCCGGTTGTTGTCGGGCGAGCGCCACCAGGCCACGTACTCCCGGCGGACCGGCGGAAGAAGCGTCGCGGCGGTCAGCGGGCCGCCGTCCAGGGCCGCGCGGACGGCGCGCCCCAGCGCCAGCGTCATCTGGGTGTCGTCGCTGACCAGGGCGGGCTCGGGCAGTGCCAGCTCCCGCCAGGGACCGCACCGGGCGAGGATCGCCGGTACGTCGTCGAACTCCGTCGGGAAGCCGAGCGCGTCACCGAGCGCCAGCCCGACGAGCGCGCCGGTCGCCGCGGTCCGGGCGCCCGTCGGCGCCCGCATCGCTTCCCCCATCGCTTCGGTCATGGAAAACCACCCCTTAATCGTCATGGTGACATTAAGGGGTGGTGGGCGGCCCCGCAAGCGACGGCCGGGCCGGACCGGGGCGATCCTTAGAGGTCGACCTCGCGCATCAGCATCCCGACCTCGGTGTTGGTCATCCGGCGCAGCCAGCCCGACTTCTGGTCGCCCAGCCCGATCGGGCCGAAGTGGGTCCGGACGAGCTTGTCGACCGGGAAGCCGGCCTCCGCGAGCATCCGGCGCACGATGTGCTTGCGGCCCTCGTGCAGGGTCACCTCGACGAGGTAGTTCTTGCCGGTGTTCTCCACGACCCGGAAGTGGTCGGCGCGGGCGTAGCCGTCCTCCAGCTGGATGCCGTCCTTGAGCCGCTTGCCCAGGTCGCGCGGGAGCGGGCCCTGGATGGCGGCCAGGTAGGTCTTGGTGACGCCGTACCGCGGGTGCGTGAGGCGGTGGGCCAGCTCGCCGTGGTTGGTGAGCAGGATGATGCCCTCGGTCTCGGTGTCCAGCCGTCCGACGTGGAACAGCCGGGTCTCCCGGTTGGTGACGTAGTCGCCCAGGCATTGGCGGCCGTCGGGGTCCTCCATGGTGGAGACCACACCGGCGGGCTTGTTCAGCGCGAAGAAGAGGTACGACTGGGTGGCAACCGTCAGGCCGTCGACCTTGATCTCGTCCTTCTCCGGGTCGACCCGGA
>LIQL01000148.1 GCA_001418405.1 Streptomyces diastatochromogenes
TCGGCCTGCTCGTGCTCGGGCCGCTGCCGCCCGAGCACGAGCAGGCCGACTGGGCGTTCGAAGCCAAGTGGGACGGGGCCCGGTGCCTGGTCAACGCGCCCGGCGACGGCACAATCCGGCTGGTCACCCGGGCCGGCAACGACGCCACCACCACCTACCCGGAGCTGGGACCGCTCGGGCAGCAGTTGCGCGGGCGCCCCGCCGTGCTGGACGGCGAGGTGGTGGTGCTGGACCCGTCCGGGCGGCCGGACTTCGGGCTATTGCAGCGTCGGATGGGCGTGCTCAACCCGCGCCGCACCGCCCGGCTGGCGATGGAGTTGCCGGCGCAGCTGGTGCTGTTCGACGTGATGTACCTGGCCGGGCCGCTGGTGGACGCGCCGTACCACGCGCGGCGGGCGGTGTTGGAGGGCCTGGGGCTGGCCGGCCCCAACTGGTCGGTGCCGGGGTACCTGGCCGGCCACGGCGACCGGGCGTGGCAGGCGGCGCTGCGCGGCGGCCTGGAAGGCGTGGTGGCCAAGCGGCTGTCCTCGCCGTACCTCCCCGGGGTGCGCTCGCCCGACTGGGTCAAGACCAAGCACGTGGAGTCGCTGGACGTCGTCATCGGCGGCTGGACGGAGGGGCACGGGGCGCTCGGCGGGCTGCCCGGGTCGGTGCTGGCGGGCGTGGTGGAACCGGATGGGCTGCGGTTCGTGGGCGCCGTCGGGTCGGGCCTGTCCGACGCCGAGCGACGGGAACTGGCGAGCTACCTCGGCGTGATCCCGCTGGACCGCTCGCCGTTCGTCAACCCCGTGGACCAGACGGGGGTGCACTGGACGGAACCCCGGCTGGTGGCCGAGATCACCTTCAGCGGCTGGACCTCGGCGGGCCGGATCCGGCATCCGGTCTGGCACCGGCTGCGGCCCGACCTGACCCGGCTGGGCTGAGCCGCCCGGACCGGCCGGCACGGGGGCCGCGGGGCCCGGACGGGGCACGACCGTGGGACGGCACGGACGTGACCACCGGTACGGGTCGCCTCACCGGCGACCCGGCGCCGTCACGGGCGACAGAACGCCGCCACCGCGACCGAGCCTCCGGCGTTCTCGTCGTCCGAGCCGAGGACGCCGCTGCGGGAGCCGGGCAGACAGGCCAGCGCCTCGACCTTGTGGCCGGCGACCGTCGCCAGCCGCCGCGGACGCTCGGACACCGTCAGCCGGACCCGGCCGTCCGCGGTGACGCCGACCCGTCCGGCGTCGTACAGCGCGGAGGCGAACGGGCCGTCGTCCCCCGGGTCGGCCGCCGACGACACGGTCAGCCGGCCGTCCGCGGCGACCTTCACGTCCGAGACGTGCCGGACGTCAGCCGCCGGATAGGGCGCCCGGAATTCCGCCGAGACCGGCTTTCCGAAGGAGTTGTCCGCCGGATTCCACACGGCCGCCGACAACGTCGCCGGACGGTCGTCCTGACCGCGGTCCGCCCACACCGCGACGGTTTTCCCGTGGCTGACGAAGAGCGCGAAACCCTCGTAATTGGCGTCCGGCGAAATGCCGGGCAGCGGGAACGTGCCGAGCACCCGCGCGGTGTCGCCCTCCCGGACGACGCGGTAGGCGGTGCCGCTGCTCGCCAGCGCCACGAACTCGTGCGGGCGGCCGGGGACCGCGTCGATCGCCTCCAGGTCCACCGGCAGGTCGCCGACCCAGTCGAGCGGCTGCACCTGCGGTCCGGCGTCGGGGCGCAGACCTATCGCCACCAGCCGGTTCTGGCCCGGCTTCTTGTTGTCGCGGACGCCGACGGCGTCGATCGCGGCGCCGTGCCGGCCCTCGATCGCCAGGCCGCTGATGCCGGCCGTGATGCCGTCCCCGACCCGCTGCCAGTCGGTGCCGCCGGGGCGGGACGCGGCGGCCGGATGCTGCTCCTGTGCGGTGGCCGTCGTCGGCGCCAGCAACGCGACACCGGCGAGGGCCACACCTATTGCCTTCTTGATCATCGGGCGATGATAGGTGAATCCCCTCAATTACCGGTGAGTTGGCGTTTTCGCATTCCGCGGGGCTCCGGACATTCCATCAGGATTCACCGTGCGCCGGGCGGCTGACGCACCGGGAGAATCCCCCGGCGGGGCGGGAAGGCATGGGGGGACGCCACCCCACGGCCCCCTACGGAAGGACCCGGCGATGCCCGCCCCCGACCCCGTTCCCGCCGACGCCGGCAACCCCGCGTACGGCCACCGGCCCTTCACGCGCTCCCGGAGCCACTTCGCCGACCGGGTCACCGCCGACGGCCGCGACGGCTGGCCGGTGGCGGCCGGCCGCTACCGGCTGGTGGCCAGCCGCGCCTGCCCCTGGGCGAGCCGCGCGGTGATCTCCCGACGGCTGCTCGGCCTCGAAGACGCCGTGTCGCTCGCCGTCGTCGACCCGCTCCAGGACGACCGCAGCTGGCGCTTCACCCTCGACGCCGACGGGCGCGACCCGGTCCTCGGCATCCGTTTCCTCAGCGAGGCGTACGACGCCCGCGAGCGCGACTACCCCGGCGGCGTCAGCGTCCCCGCGCTCGTCGACGTCCCCAGCGGGCGGCTCGTCACCAACGACTTCCAGCAGCTCACGCTGGACTTCGCGACCGAGTGGACGGCGCTGCACCGGCCCGGCGCGCCCGACCTCTATCCGGAAGACCACCGCGCGGAGATCGACGCGGTGATGGCGGACGTCTACCGGGACGTCAACAACGGCGTGTACCGGGCCGGCTTCGCCACCGGCCAGGGCGAGTACGACGAGGCGTTCGGCGCGCTCTTCGCGCGGTTGGACCGGCTCGCCGACCGGCTGTCCGACCGTCGCTACCTGGTCGGGGACACGCTCACCGAGGCGGACGTCCGCCTGTTCACCACGCTGGTCCGCTTCGACCCCGTCTACCACGGCCACTTCAAGTGCAACCGGTTCAAGCTGGCCGAGGACCCGGTGCTGTGGGCGTACGCCAAGGACCTCTTCCAGACCCCCGGATTCGGCGACACGGTGGACTTCCACCACATCAAGCAGCACTACTACCGGGTGCACACCGGCATCAACCCCACCGGCATCGTCCCGCTCGGTCCGGACCTGTCCGGCTGGCTGACCCCGCACCACCGCGAGGAGTTGGGCGGCCGGCCGTTCGGCGACGGCACGCCGCCGGGTCCGGTCCGGCCCGGCGAGGAGGTCCCGCCGTCGGGGCGCCCCTGACCGCCCGGACGGCACGGAGGCGACCTCCGAACTGCGACACCGTCAACCCTGGTGATTTACAAGGGGGTTGGCGTTCAGCGAGGGTTGCGGCTACTCCGCCGTCGCGTCCTCCGGGGTCCGGCGGGCCAGCCCGGCCAGCACGTCGAGGGCGTCGGCCAGGACGTCGACGGGCGGGGAGGCCAGCGCCAGCCGGACCGCGTTGGGGACGTGGCCGGGGCCGGCGGCGAAGGCGCCGGACGGGGTGACCGCGATGCCGTGCCGGGCCGCCGCGGCCACGAAGGTGTCGGCCCGCCACGGCTCGGGCAGCTCCCACCAGCAGTGGTAGGAACGCGGGTCGGCGCGGAGCCGCTGCCCGGCGAGGCGGTCCGCGGCGATCCGTTGGCGGGCCGCCGCGTCGGCCCGCTTGTCCGCTTCGACGGCGGCGGCCGTGCCGTCGCCCAGCCAACGGGCCGCCGCCTGTAGCGCGAAACCGGCGGCCGTCCAGGCGCCGGAGCGGAGCGCGGCCGCGAAGTCCGGGGCGGCGCGGTGATCGGGGGGCACCAGGAAGCCGAGGGTCAGCCCGGGGGCGAGCCGCTTGGAGAGGCTGTCGACGAGCACCGTGCGCTCCGGTGCGAGGGCGGCGAACGGCGGCAGGTCGGGGCGCAGGAAGGAGTAGACGGCGTCCTCCACCACGGACACGTCCAGCGCGCGCACCGTCGAGGCGAGTTCCGCGCGGCGGGCGGCCGGCATGGTGGTGCCGAGCGGGTTGTGCAGGGCGGGCTGGAGGTAGACCGCGCGCAGCGGGGCGGCGGCGCGCACGGCGTCGGGGGTGACGCCGTGCGCGTCCATGGCCAGCGGGACGAGGGTGATGCCGAGGCGGGTCGCGATGCCCTTGACGACGGGGAAGGTGAGCGCTTCGACGCCGAGGCGTTCACCGGGCGGGACCAGGGTGGCGAAGGCGGCGGCGAGCGCCTGGCGGCCGCTGCCGGCGAAGAGCAACCGGCGGGCGTCGGGGGCCCAGCCGGCCCGGGCCAGGTGGGCGGCGGCCAGCTCCCGGGCGGCCGGGGTGCCGGCGGCGCCGGCCGGGCTCAGCGCAGCGGCCAGCGCGTCGTCGTGCTGGAGCAGCGTGCCGAGGCTGCGCGCGAGGAGTGCGGACTGGCCGGGCAGGACGGGGAAGTTGAGCTCCAGGTCGATGCGGTGGCCGCCGGGTTCGGCGAGCGCCGGCTCGGTCGCCGGCGGTGCCGTGCGGACGAAGGTGCCGCGGCCGACCTCGCCCACCGTCAGGCCGCGGCGGCCCAGTTCGCGGTAGACGCGGGCCGCGGTCGAGTCGGCGATCCGCCGCCGCTGGGCGAACCGGCGCAGCGGCGGCAGCCGGTCCCCCGGTCGGAGTCGGCCGGCGGCGATGGCCGCGGCGAACTCGTCGGCGATGGCCCGGTAGTCGTCCGCCGTCATGCGCACGCCCTCCCCAACATTGCACCGAGTGCATTGATCCTATTGTGTCGAGACAATGCCCCTCATAGCATCGGCGCGTCAACTCCCGTACGCAGAAGACCGCAGGTTATGCGGCTAGGAGAGGCGTGTCATGGCATCGGTGCAATGTGGTGGAATCACGGTGGAGTACGAGGACGAGGGCAGCGGCGAACCGCTGGTGCTCCTCCACGGGCACCCGTTCGACCGCTCGATGTGGCGCCCGCAGACCGCGCACTTCAGCCGTGCAGGGATGCGGGTGATCGCACCGGACCTCCGCGGCTACGGCGGCAGTTCGGTGGTGCCCGGCAAGACCCCGCTGGAGACCTTCGCCGGGGACGTCGCCGCCCTGCTCGACCACCTCGGCATCGAGCGGTGCGTCCTGGGCGGACTGTCCATGGGCGGGCAGATCGTCATGGAGTGCTACCGGCAGTTCCCGGAGCGGATCCGGGCGTTGCTGCTCGCCGACACCTTCGCGGCGGCCGACACCGCGGAGGGCCGGGCGGTACGGCTGCGGACCGCGGAGCGCCTGCTCGCGGAGGGCATGGACGGCTACGCGCACGAGGTGCTGTCCAAGATGATCGCGCCGGCCAACGTCACCGCGCTGCCGGCGGTCGCCGCACACGTCCTGGGCATGATGCGGGGCGCCTCCCCCGAAGGCGCGGCGGCGGCCCTGCGCGGTCGGGCCGAACGTCCGGACTACACCGGGCTGTTGCCGCGGGTCACCGTGCCGACCCTGGTCGTGGTGGGCGCGGCGGACGAGTTCACGCCGGTCGCGGACGCGCGGGTGATCCACGACGCGGTGCCCGAAGCCCGCCTGACCGTCATTGAGGGCGCCGGCCACATGCCGAACCTGGAGCGCCCGGAGGAGTTCAACGCGGCGCTGGCGGAGTTCCTGTCCGCGCTGCCGACCCCGGCCGCCCCGCAGGGCTGAAGCCCGCCCCGGGGCGG
>LIQL01000149.1 GCA_001418405.1 Streptomyces diastatochromogenes
GCCCTGCATCCCGCCCATGCCGCCCATGCCGCCCATGCCTCCGGTACCGCCGGGTGAGCCGTCCTTCCCGTCGTGCGGCGTGGCACCGTGGTCCGGGCCCATGCCCCGTCGCAGCGCGGCGAGCGCCTGCTCCGGAGTGCCGGTGACGCCGTCGAGCCAGTCGTCGAGCACCACGACCCACTCGTCGTCGTACCCCAGCGGTTCGTGCGGGTCCTCGACGATCAGCGGGCCGTACAGGCCACGGTCCAACTGGACCCCGACGTGCGGATGGAACCAGTAGGTGCCGGGCGTCTCGGCGACGAACCGGTAGGTGAACGCCCCGCCGGCCGCCACCGCCCGCTGGGTGACGGGCGGGACGCCGTCCATGTCGTTGCGCAGGGCGAGGCCGTGCCAGTGGATCGAGGTGGGCTGCGGCAGGTGGTTGGCGAGCTCGGCGACGAGCGTGTCGCCCGCGGTGACCCGGAGTTCCCGGCCCGGCAGTCGACCGTCGAAGCTCCAGGTCCGGACGGTCTTCCCGGCGCCCAGATCGACGGCGCCGGCGGTCGCGGTCAGTTTGAACCGGCGTTCCCGACCGGAGTGGTGGCGCTTCTTCTCGGCGGCCGCCACGGCCGCCCCGGACGGGCTGACCAGGGTGGGGCCGGAGCCGCCTCGGGCCGCGGGGCCCGCGGCGTCCGCGGAACAGCCGGCGAGCAGGCCGGAGCCCGCCGCGCCCAGCCCCGCCAGCAGGACGGCGCGTCGATCGATGGTCTTCATGGAGTGGTGTCCTTCACGCAGGGGTGCCCGGCGCGCGGGCGCGCACCGTGGGGCGCGGCGCTCGTGCGCAGGGGGAGGGAAAGGCCGGGGAGAAGTGCGGCTCGGCCTAAATGCGGAGGACGGAGAGGGTCGCCGGATCGGGTGGCGAGGGCCCGCCGACCGGGCGCGGTCCGGGTGCCGGGGGCGCCGCGGTGCGCGCCGTGCGGGCCGTGCCGAGCAGCGGCGGCGGCCCCACGACGTGCTCGGACCGCACGTCGTACGACGAACAGTGGGCGCCCGACGAACAGGGCGCGCCGTCGTCGTGGAGATGACCGGCACCGCCGGCGTGCGCGGGGCCGGTCATGCGGTGGCCGGACGGGGCGTGCGGGTGGGCGGCGACTGCCGCCGGCGCGAAAGCCGTCGCGGGGGCGGTCTCGGGCAGATCGTGGTGGGCGATCACCGAGAGGACCAGCCAGAGGAGGGCGAGCAGCGCCGCGGGACGCCGGTGGCCGGTCCTCGCGGTCGGCTGCCGGTGGTGCGTCCGCATGCTCACGCGTTCCTCCCCTCCGCCGCTCGGTCGACCGCCACTTCGCGCCATGCGCCACGTGCGCCACTGCGGCCCGACCATACCCCCTGGGGCTATGAGGGCGAGTGGTCGGCCCCGACCGAGCGGGTCCGGTCGGGGCCCGGTGGGGCGAGCCCCGTCCGGCGGCCCGGCTCGGTCCCGCTCCGCAAGGATTCGGCCACTCTCCAGCGGTGCGGGGGCCGTTGCCCGGTGATCTGCCACGATGAGGCGGCCCGACCGCGATGTCCGTGCGGTGTCCGCGCGTTGTGAGAGGAGTGGCCCGGTGAGCACGACTTCCCTCAGCTCGGCAGTGATGACCCATCCGGTGCGCGAGCGACAGGCCGCGGCGCTCGCCGCCCGCCTGGGGCTCGGGGGACTGGCGCTGGATCCGGACCCGACCGGCCCGCCGTCCGCACTGCGTACCGCGCTGGTGGCGTGGGCGGCCCGGGCGGACGACGCCGGACACCACCTGGTCGTCCAGGACGACGTGGCCGCGCCGCCCGAACTGGTGGAACTGGTGGCCGGATCGGTGGCACGGTTCCCGGACGAGGCGTTGATCTTCTACACCAACTGGCACGCCCGCAACGGCGCCGCGGCCCGACTGGCGGCGTTGGCCGGTGCCGGCTGGGTGCGGGCGGTGCCGGAGGAGTTCGCGCCGACGCTGGCCATCTGCCTGCCGGTGCGCACCGCTGACGCGTTCCGGGCGTTCGCCGCGGGCACCGCCGAGCGCCACGACGACGAGGTGATGGCGACCTTCCTGCGGACCGAGGCCCGGCCGGGACTGCTCGCGGTGCCGACCGTGGTCGAACACATCGGGACGAGCAGCATCAACGGGCACGCCGCGCAGGGCATCCGGCTGGCGGTGTGCCCCGTGGGGGCGGCCGAGGCGCGTCCGCTGTTGGACCGCGGCTGGGTGCTGGAGGAGTGGGGCTGGCTGCCGTACATGCGCTACGGCGAGGGCTACGTGCGGCCCGTGGGACACGAGCACGACGCCGATCCGCGACGGCACCTGCGCTGGACCGAGGCGCTGCCCACCACCGGCCTGACGGAAGGTCAGGTCCGGGACGTGGTGCGGCGGCACCGGGCCGAGGACGCCGCGGCGTCGGTGGGACGACTGTTCGGCCGGGGCTTCGCGGACGAACTGTGGATCCACTGCCTGTTGTTGGGGCGGCAGGCCGAGGACGCCGCGCGCCGGCACGCGGCACGCCGGGCGGCGGCGGGGCCGGTGGGCGAGGCCGCGGCCCGGGTCCGGGCGGCGGCGTTGTCCACGGTCGGGCCGGCCGGGCTGCCCCCCGAGCGGCGGCCGGAACTGACTCCGGAGCACACCGCGCTGATGGCCGCTTACGCGGAGGGCGCGGTGCGGTGCGGTGGTCGGCTGCTCGGACCGGTGGAGGGGCAGCCGGCGGAGGTCCGGTAGGCCGGGTGCGCACCGCCTGGCGCGGCCGGGCTCCAGGGAGGCACTCCGCGAGGCTCCGGACTCCGGACGGCGACGGTGGCGGCGGCGTCCAGGCGCCGCCGTCACCACCGTTCTCGTCCTCGCGCCCAGAGGGGAGGCGACCGGTCGGCTTTCAGGCGGCCGGTGCGGATCTCCCCGAGCCGCCGCGGTCGGCACGGTCGCGGACGTCGTGGGTGATCCACACGCAGGGCTCCCAGTAGGCGCCGCGGTCGCGGGAGCGGTCGATGTCGAGGGGGGCCAGGCCACCCGGGAAGACGTACCGGCCGTCGTCGGGGAAGGCCATCCCGGTCCACGTCTCCCATTCGGCGACGGTGCCGGTGATGCGGGAGGACTCCGCCACCGCAGCGGAGACGGTCCCGCCCTGGCGTACCTGGGTGCGGATCCACGGGTCGAACGGGGCGCCGTCGGCCCGGGTCCAGGCCGCGTAGCGGTCGATGGGGACGAGCGGGTAGCGGTCCTTCCAGGTGGGGCGCACCGGGACGATCACGTGGGAGAGGCCGGCGGTGCGGGCCATCTCGGCCATGTGGCCCAGGAGCCGGGTGGAGTACCCCTTGCCCTGGTGGGCCGGGGCGATCTCGATGCCCAGGGCGCACAGGGCATCGGGCGCGGCCCCGGCGTCGTGGTCCTCGAACGCCGCCGCGATGGAGGCGTCGAGGCCGGTGCCGAGGCCCTCGGGAGTGCCGTCCCAGGTGCGGGGCAGGGTCCGGCCGGCGCCGAGCACGGTGTCGGTCGCGGCGTCGTGGAGGAGGAACTGGTGGTCGGGGAAATCGCTGAACAGGCGGTCCCAGAAACCGGCGTTGATGTCGCCGTGCAGGTTGTATTCCGGGACCACGCCGGCGAATTCCTCGGTGAGGCGGTCCCACAATTCCGGACGCTCGGTGTGGTTCACGAACTGGAGGGTCATGCGGTGCGCTCCTGCGAATTTCCCGGCTTCTCCGCGGACCAGACGATGACCAGCGGGATGCCCTGCCAGGCGGCCCGGGCCGCGTCCGCGAAGGATTCCTCGTAACCCCCGGGGGCCAGCCGGCCGTTGAAGAGCGGTTCGTGGCATTCCCGAACGGTCAGCCCGGCGGCGTGGAACGCGTCGAGATAGCGGCCGGGCAGATGGACGTGGTTGCGGACGAAGGCCAGTTGGTCCGTGTCGTGGACGAACACGCACTGGCCCTGGAGGGAGACGACGAACGGGTGCAGGTCGGAGAGGACGATGCGGCCGCCGGGACGGAGTACCCGGGCCAATTCGGCGATCCCCGGCGTGAGGTCCGGAAGGTGTGTCATCGCCAGCGAGCAGACCACGAGGTCGACGCTCTCGTCGTCCACCGGGAGGCTTTCCAGTCGGCCGTGCCGGAATTCCGCGCCGGGCACTTTGCGGCGGGCGTGCGCCAGCATTTCCGGTGACTGGTCGACTCCGATGGTGCGGTAGCCGCGGGCGGCCAGCGCGGCGGTCTGGCGGCCCGTGCCGCAGGCCGCGTCCAGTGCGGTGCCCATCGGGCCGCGGTCCAGGAGCCGGTGCACCACCGGCTCCTCGACCTCGATGTACGAGCTGGGCAGTGAGTCGTAGCGGGTCGACCAGGAGGCGTAGCCGGCCGCCGCGTCCAGTTCGTCGACCGCCGTGCCGCCGTCCGGGAGCCGGCCGTCCTCGTCGTTGGCCAGTGCCTGGATCTCCGCCACCCGGGCTTTCAGGAAATCCTCGTCCGCGTCCAAGGCGTGACGGAGGAGCGCCAACCCCTCGATGCCCAGCACGAGTTCGCGTACCCGGAATTCTCGGTTCATTTCCTGCTGCCTTTCTTGGCCGGAAGTTCCGTTGTCGGTTCCTCGTTCGCGCTCCTAGCATGACGCGCGTGATCGAGGGATATATGGAACGTGAGAGCGTGCCAGCCGGACGACGTCTCGAATTTCATGTGTCGACGGACGCCGAGGAATTCCGGGTCCGTTTCTACCGCCTGGGGAAGGAGTTGACCTTCCTGGCGGAAAGCGGACCGCATCCGGGGGTGCTGACCGCCCCGCCGCCGCATCCGGACGGCGTCCCGGGGCACGCCTCGCCCGCCGTGGACTGGAATTGGCCGGCGTACCACCACGACCTGCCCGACGACTGGCCGTCGGGCCTCTACCTCGCGCATTTCATCGAGGGCCCGGAAGACCGGGCCCGACGGGTTCCGCTGCTCGACGAATCCGGGATCGAGGGTTTCGAGCGGGAGTTCTTCGTCGTCCGCCCGGCCCGTCCCGCGGCGAGCGGCGCCCGCATCCTCTACAAGAAGTCGACGTACACCCGGCACGCCTACAACCGCGGCGACCGGGCCGACGCGCAGCGGGCCGGCAGCCTCTACGACAATCCCGTCCACCAGCAGGCCGGTCCGGACGGGCCGCGCGGCCACCGGCTCAGCCTGCACCGGCCCGGCGGAGTCATCGACCTCGCCTACTGGGACGCGCCGTTCCTGGCCTGGCTGGAGCGCAACGGCTACCACGTCGACTACTGCACCGACCTCGACCTGCACGAGGACCCCGAACTCCTCGCGCCCTACCGGCTGCTGCTCAGCGTCGGCCACGACGAGTACTGGAGCGCGGCGATGCGCGACCACGTCGCGGAATTCGTCCGCGGCGGCGGCAACGTGGCGTTCCTCAGCGCCAACACCTGCTGGTGGCGGGTCCACCCGGTGGACGGGAACACCGCGTTCGTCTCCGACACCGACCACCACGTCGGCACGGAGTACCCGCACCTCCCGGCCACCGACCAGTGGTGGCCGGCCCCGCCGGACGGCGTCGGCGCACCCGAGAACGCACTGACCGGCGTCAGCTTCCGCAACGGCGGGATGTGGCCGGGCGACTGGCCCGGTGACCGGCCGCGCGACGGCTACCGCGTGCAGCACGCCGACCACTGGGTGTATGAGGGCACCGGTCTGCGGGACGGCTCCGACGGCGGTCCTGCCGACGCCCTGGGCGCCGGGACGCCACTGATCGGCTACGAGTGCGATGGCGCGGCCTTCGCCCGGGACGCCGACGGCGTGGCGCACGCCACCGGGGTGGACGGCACGCCCGAGTCCTTCCTCATCCTGGGGATCTACCTCCTCGATCCGGTGCACGACGACTTCCACCACCTGAAATGGGGGCACTGGAACTGCCCGGCGCGCGAGCCGGCGATCACCAGCCCGCGCGCCGCCACCATGGGGCTCTACACCGACGGCGGCACGGTGTTCACGGCCGGCACCACCGACTGGCCGGTGGTCTGCGGCCGGGAACTCGACGCCGGCGTCGTCCGGGTGACCCGCAACGTGCTGGACCGGCTCGCCGCCCCGGGCCCGGTCACACCAGGGCGCTGAGCGCGGTCAACGAGGCGATGCGGGCGGCCCCGTCCGGGAGCGGCGGGGCCACCCCCGCCACCGCCCGGTCGGGGCGCCACAGGTGCACCGCCCGCATGCCCTGCGCGAGCGGTCCCGCGACGTCCACCTCCCACACGTCACCGACGAACAGTGCCTGTTCGGGCCGGAGCCCGCACTGCCGCAACACCGTCCGGTAGATGAGCGGATGCGGTTTGCGGGCCCCGGCGCGGGCCGAGGTGACCGCGACGTCGACCAGGCCGGTCAGCCCCACGGCGTCGAGGGCGCGGTCCAGGTCCCAGTACCAGTTGGAGCAGACCGCCACCGTCAGGCCGCGGGCGCGCAGCCCGGCCAGCGCCGCCGGCACGTCGTCGAACGGCGCCAGGCGCATGTCCTTCATGGCCCGGTCGATCTCGACGGCCAGCGGACCGGCCTCCGCCGCCGGCACGCCGCAGGCCAGCGCCCGATGCCTCAACCTCTCCAACTCCCAGGCATGGTAGGCCCGTTCGTTGGCGGAGTGCGCGGTGTGCTCCGCGCCGTCCGGTGGTCCGGCGGACCACCGGTCGCCCCACGCGTCGGCGGGCCCGATCAGGCCCCGGCGGAGGAAGAACGGCCGGTGACTGGGCGGCAGCGGTTCAACCAGCCGCACCAGCGTGCCGTAGAAGTCGAGGATCACGCCCCGGACGGCGGCCCGGCCGGGCGGTGACGGTTCCGGCACCGGACTCAGTACCGGCCGTGGCGGCGCGGGAAGTAGTCCTCCATCGTCCCGTCCCGCTCGATGTCGAAGGTGGCGCAGTGCAGACCGCCGCCGAACGGGCCGACCGCACGGAACGGCACCGGCACGATCTCGAAGCCGTAGCCGGAGAGCTGGTCGGCGAGCGCCACCTCCTTCTCCTCGATGCACAGGGTGTTCTGGTCGAGGTTGAGCATGTTCCCGGCCAGCCACGGGCTGCAGTACGACAGCTTGGGCGGGTGGTCCCAGCTGGCCGGCTGCACGGCTTCGACGATCTCCCAGTCGTTGAGCCGGAAGAACTCCATCAGCTCGGCGTCCGCCAGCCGTTCGCCGCAGTGCAGTACCAGGCCGGGGCGCAGCGGCACCCAAGTGGCGTCGATGTGCAGCGGATGGGTGTTGGTGGAGGTCACCGCGTGCACCCGGTGGTCGGGGAAGTGGCGTTTGAGCCATTGGTGGCCGCTGCGGTTGGTGACGAACGACAGTTGGACGAAGAGGTCCTTGCCGAAGCGCGCGATGTCCGCCGCGTCGAACAGCGGCTCCTCCTCGGTCAGCACCAGGTCGTAGTCCCGCACCCGGGCCAACTGCACTTCGGTGGGCAGGGAGTTGTAGGTGTCCCAGAACCCCGGCTTGTACGTGGCGTCGGTCAGCCGCGGCTTGGGCGCCGCCTCCCAGCGCATCCGCGGGTCGGACCTGAACAGCTCCTGGAGCAGCGGCCGGTAGCAGAGGTACTCGAACCAGCGGCTGCGGTACGACATGGTGGCTTCGAGGATCTCGTTGCCGACGGTCAGCAGCAGATCGCGCGGCGGCATGCAGCCGGACATGGTCTCCTGCGTCCAGTCCGGGGTGTTGACCTGCTGGTTGAAGTCGACCGGGGTGGGGCGGTCGACGCGGATGCCGCGACGGCTCAACATCGCTGCGAAGTCGTCGAGTTGCTGGTTGGCCTCGGCGGTCATCTCGGCCGGCATCGGACCGTAGGTGCCGAGCGGGAACCCGTCGTCGGGGAAGTCCCGTCGGACCGCCGGTTCCGGAGCCTGCACCACCGCGTTGTCGGCGCGTCCGACGACGACGTGCCGCAGGGGATCCCAGCCGTTCCAGGCGTTCACCTGCACAGGGCGGTTGGCCGGATCTGCGGCCGTCGTGCCGTAGTCAGTCACGTGCAAACCCTTCGATAGGGGACGTGGGAGACACCCGAGCAAAACTGAGGCAGCGGAGGTGGCGTCGTCAAGAGCCGATCATTCGGGCAGCGTTCCTTTTGCGTCAAAGCCACGATGGCTTTGCCACGGCTAACGCAAGATCGGCATATGGCCCGGCCTGCCCGAGGGGCGAACGCGGAATATTTCGACGCTCAGTTCCGACCGCCGATTTTTCTGGCCGGAAAGAATCCCCGAGGTGCGAGACCGGACCCCCGGGGTAGATACAGCCGGTTCCGACAACCCGACGGAGGAGATCATGGCCGTACGCATCTCCCGTTTGGCGACGGGCCTGGCGGCAATGGCCGTGCTGGGCACGGTGGCCGGCTGTGGCGGCGGGAAGCCGGTCGCCGCCGCGGACCGGACCGGCGAGCTCACGGTCTGGCTGACCGTGGACGCCCAGGAGAGCTGGCCGGATCTGGTGGCCGCGGTGAACGCCCGCTTCCGGAAGACCTATCCCAAGATCAAGGTCACCGTGCAGTACCAGCAGTGGACCACCAAGAACCAGAAGATCGACGCGGCGCTCGCCGGGCGGAATGTCCCCGACGTGGTGGAAATGGGCAACAGCGAAACCACCAATTACATTGTCAACGGCGCCTTCACGACCGTCGATCCGGCGAAATTCGATCACTCCGCGGAATGGCTCCCGGCGCTCCGCGACGCCTGCCGCGACAACGGCAAGACCTACTGCGTCCCCTATTACGTCGGCGCCCGGGTGGGCATCTACCGCACCGATCTGCTCGCCCAGGTCGGGGTGGACCGGGCCCCGCGCACGTTTCCCGAACTCCGCGCCGACCTGGACAAACTCAAGGCGAAGTTCGGCGCCGCCGACAAGAATTTCTCCGCCTTCTACATGCCCGGCCGCTATTGGTACGCGGCGATGGCCTTCGTCAAGGACGCCGGCGGCGAGATCGCGGTGCGCGAGAACGGCCGCTGGCACGGAGCGCTGTCCTCCGCCCGCTCCGTGGCCGGGCTCACCGCCTGGAAGGACCTCCTCGACGCCTATTACACGGGCGACCGCTCCAAGGACAACGGTGACGAACCGGCCGTCGTCGGCCAGGGCAAGGTCGGCATGTTCTACGGCAACACGTGGGAGGCCAAGGCCGCCACCGACAGCAGGTCGGGCGGTGACCCGGCGCTGCGCGGGAAGTTCGCCACGTTCGCCTTCCCCGGCCCCTCCGGCAAGCTGCTGCCGCCGTTCCTGGGCGGCTCCACTCTGGCCATCCCCGCGAAGTCCGGCAACCAGGACCTGGCCCAGGACTGGATCCGGCTGTTCACCGACCGCACCTCACAACGCCGCCTGATAGCCGCCGACACCCTGCCCAACAACACCGCCCAGCTCAAGGAGGTGGCCGCCGGCGGCGTCAACGGCCCCGCCGCACAGGCCGCCGAACGCGGCTGGGTGACCCCGCTCGCCCCCGGCTGGGGCGCCGTCGAGAAGTCCAACGTCCTCCAGGAGATGCTCCAGGACATCGCGACCGGCAAACGATCGGTGGCGGACGCCACACGGGCCGCGGACCGCCACATCGACGCCGTGATCAACGAGCACTGACGGCGGTGGGAACCGTGGACCTGCCGGGGCCGCCGCGCGCCGCCCCGCCGCCGCACCGGCCGCGGACGGCCCGGGCGACCCGCCCGCGGCGCACCCTCCGCCGGCGGCTGCTGCCGTACCTGCTGATCGCCCCGACCGTCCTCGCCCTCGCCGCGGTCCTCGGCTACCCGCTCGTCGACCTGGTGGTGCTGTCCTTCCAGGACATGACCCGGCGCGAGCTGTTCTCCGGGGCCCCGCCGCCCTACGCCGGGCTCGCCAACTACCGGTCGATCCTCACCGACGGCTTCTTCTGGACCGTCGTCGGCCGCACCGCCCTGTTCACCGTCGCCTGCGTCGCGGCCACCATGGTGCTGTCGCTCCTGGTGGCGCTGTTGATGCGTCGGGTCGCGCCGTGGGTGCGGACGGTCATGACCGGTGTCCTGGTCGCCGTCTGGGCCATGCCGGTGATGGTCGCCGCGTCCATCTTCCGCTGGCTCTCGGACGCCGACTACGGCGTCGTCAACTGGCTCCTCGGCCTGCTGCCGGGCCTCGACTTCAGCAAGCACAACTGGTTCGAGGACCCCTGGCAGGGTTTCGCCGTCATCACCGGCGTCGTGGTCTGGGGCGCCGTCCCGTTCGCCGCGCTGACCCTCCAGGCCGCGCTCAGCCAGGTCCCCGCCGAGTTGGAGGAGGCGGCGCTGGTCGACGGCGCCCGCCCCGGCCAACTGTTCCGGCACGTCACCTGGCCGGTGATCAAACCGTCCGCCGTCCTCGTCACCTCGCTCAGCGCCATCTGGGACTTCGGGGTCTTCAACCAGATCTGGCTGATGCGCGGCGGCCAACCGGAGAAGGAGTACTACCTGCTCGGCGTCTACTCGTTCATCGAGTCCTTCGCCGTCAACCGCTACAGCGTCGGCGCGGCCATCGCCGTCGTCACCGTCCTGATGCTGCTGGCCGGCGCGGTCGTCTACGTCCGGCAGCTCGTCCACCTGGGAGCGGCCGAGTGACCACAGCCCCTGACACCGGACCCGCACCCGGCCGCCGTCGCCGGCGACGCGCCACGNNCCCGCTGTACTGGATGCTGCTCACCGCCTTCCGCCCCGCCACCGAGATCCACGCCGACCCGCCGCACTTCTGGCCCGACCACCTGACGCTGGAACACTTCCGCCGCGCCGTGGACACCCCGACGTTTTGGGCCAACGTCCGCTCCAGCGTGCTGATCGGCGTCGGCACCGTGCTGGTCTCCCTGCTGATCGGCACCCTCGCGGCCTTCGCTCTCGCCCGCTTCTCGTTCGCCGGCCGCAAGGCCCTCGTCCTGGTCATCCTCGGCGTCCAGATGATCCCGCTGGCCGGCCTGATCATCCCGATCTACCTGCTGCTCAGCGACGCCGGACTGACCGACAGCCTGACCGGCGTGATCCTCACCTACCTCGTCTTCATGCTGCCGTTCACGGTCTGGCTGCTGCGCGGCTTCATCGCCGGCGTTCCGGTGGAACTGGAGGAGGCCGCGATGACCGACGGCTGCACCCGCCTCGGCGCGTTCCGCCGGGTCGTCCTGCCGCTGCTGGCCCCGGGCCTGGTGGCGACCTCCATCTACGCGCTGGTCCAGGCGTGGAACGAGTACGTGCTGGCCTACGTGCTGCTGTCCAGCAACGACAAGCAGACCCTCAGCATCTGGCTGCTGTCCTTCCAGACCAGTTTCGGCACCGACTACGGCGGACTGATGGCCGGCGCCACCCTCACCGCCCTGCCCGTCGCGGTCTTCTTCGCCCTCGTCCAGCGGCGGATCGGCGCCGGCCTGACCGCCGGCGCGGTCAAGGGGTGAGCCGTCGAAGACCGGCCGCCCGCCCCACGACGGCCGCCCACCGCTGAGCCGGGCGACCGCAGCGGTCACCCGCCCCGACCACCACCCCACCG
>LIQL01000015.1:0-20723 GCA_001418405.1 Streptomyces diastatochromogenes
GGGTGTGGTCCGTTTCACGTGAAACGGACCACACCCCTGGCACTCCTGTCGTGGGCGCGTCCTCCGGCCGAACCCGCCTCCGGCAGCGGGTCAGCGGGTCAGCGGGTCAGCGGGTCAGCGCAACGGCACGGCTCAGGCCGCGGCGACGGCCTCGTCCCATGCCGCACCGGCCGCGGCAGCCGCGGCTTCGTCGTCCACGGCCACGCCCAGCGCCCGCATGCCGGCCGCCAGCGCCGCCAGCGAGGCCAGCACCACCGCGCGGTCCGCGGCCCGCCCGTAGTGGTTCACCCGGATCATCTCCGCCGCCAGGGCACCGGCAGCGGCCTGTACCGGCACCGCACCGTCAGCGGCGAGCGCGGCGGAGACCACCTCACGGGCGTCCACCCCGGCCGGCGTGCGGAGCGTGGTGGCCGCCGGCGCCGCATGCTCGTCCCGGATCACGTACGGCACCGGGCCGCCGAGCACCGCGACGCCGGCCCGCACCGCCGCGGCGGCGGCCCGGTGGCGGACGATGACCGTCTCCAGCCCCTCGGCCTCGATCCGGTCCACGGCCTGCTCCAACGCCAGCATCTCCAGCTGTGCCGGGGCGTGCGGCAGGGCAGTGCGCCCGGCGTCGACCCAGCGCTCCTTCCAGTCCAGCAGCGAGAGGTACGAGCGGCGCGGGGCCTGCTCGTTGGCCGCGATGCGCTCCCAGGCGCGGGCGCTGACCGACACCACGGAGACCCCGGCCGGACCGGCCAGCGCCTTCTGCCCGCCGATGACGCACAGGTCCACTCCCCACTCGTCGGTGAGCAGCGGTTCGGCACCCACCGAGGCGACCGCGTCGAGCATCAGCAGTGCACCGTGCTCGCGGACCACCGCACCGATCTCGGCGACGGGATTGGTGTTGCCGGTCGCCGCCTCGGCGTGCACCAGGCTCACGAAGTCGATCTCGGGGTGCTCCCGCAGCGCGTCCGCCACCTGCTCCGCGGTGACCGCTCCGGTGAACGGCGCGCTGATGGTGACCACCTCGGCTCCGCAGGAGCGCAGCCAGCCACCGAACGTCTCGCCGTAGGGGCCGGTGATGATGTTGAGGGCGGTGCTGCCGGGCCGTACCGCCGAGCGGATGCACGCCTCCAGGGGCAGCAGCGCCTCGCCCTGCGTCGTGACGACATCGCAGCGGGTGCGCATGAGCGCCGCGACCTTGTCCTCGATCCGCGCGAAACGGGCGGCGTCGAGCGGAGGCAGATCGAGCAGAACCGGGGTGTCGGCGTTCGCAGTCACGGCAGTCACAGTGGCCTTCCAGCGGTAGCGAGCCGCGCACTGCGGCGGCTCCTGACGTCTGGCTCGACTGTACGTCCGCCCGTTCCGACCTGGCCGGACGGCCCCGAGCGCCCGACGCCGGGCCTCGGCCCTACCACCATGCGACCGCGGGCCCGCCGGCACCCGCGGTCGGTGCGCACGCCCCGGTCAGACTCCCCGCCAACCCTCCGGGTCCACCCCGCCCGGCACCGGCCCGGCGGGCGCGTAGGGGCCCCGGGTGAAGACGAAGGTCCCCAGGTCGAGGTGGCTGACGGTACCGTCCGGGGCCCGCTCCACCCGCAGCGTCTCGCCCGCGTAGTAGCCGTCCAGCCCGGTCCAGGTCCCATCGGCCTCGGCCCGGAAGCGCGAGGTGCGGCCGTTGCCGGACAGCGTGACCAGCTCCAGTGCCCGCCCGCCGGTCAGCCTCAGCGCGAACGGGCTGGCGCCCCAGTACCAGGGTCCGGTCAGGGCCAACAGCTCCTCGTCCACCGCGCCCGGCAGTGGCCGCCACGGTTCCGGGATCCGCGGCTCGTGGTAGGCCACGGCGTCCAGGAAGTCGGCCGCCACCGCGGCGATCGGCACGCCGGAGGTGCAGTTCGCCAGCGCGAGCGCCGCCGTGTCCTCCGACGGATCGGCCCACAGCACCGCCAGGAAGCCGGGCATCGATCCGGTGTGCCCGACCAGCCGGCGTCCGTTCCGCCAGACGAGCTGCGTCCCGAAGCCGTAGCCCGCGTCCCAGCCGTCGCCCTCCGGCGGCACCGCGGGGGTCTGCATCTCGGCCAGGCTCGCCCTGCTCAGCACCCGCTCGTCGCCCCGGAGCGAGAACACCGCCCATCGGCACAGGTCCTCCGTCGTGGACCACAGCTGCCCGGCCGGCCCCATCAGTCCGGTGTCGTGCGCGGGTTCCGGCAGCATCACCTCGGCCCAGGGGTGGACCGCCCAACCGCCCGCGTGCGGCATCTCCGGCTGAAGGGTCGTCCGCGTCATGCCCAGCGGCTCCAGCACCTCGCGGCGCAGCACCTCGCCCCACGGCGTCCCGCCCCGCAGCCGTTCGACCAGCGCCCCGAGGACCGCGAAGCCGGGGTTGGAGTAGTGGTGCCGGCGCCCCGCCGGGTGCAGCCGTGCCCCCTCGCCGAACAGGTCGGTCGGCTCGGGCCGCAGCTCACCGGCGGTCCGTTCCCACCACGGACCACGGGACTCGGCCGCCAACCCCGCACTGTGCGAAAGCAGTTGGGCGATGTTCGCCTCGGGCACGGGGACGTCCGCGAGGTGGCTCCCGATGGGGTCGTCGAGTTCCACCAGCCCCTCGTCCCGGAGCCGGAGCACCAGCACGGCCACGAAGTTCTTGGTCAGCGAGCCGATCCGGTACTGCACGTCCCCGTGCGGCACCTCTCCGTCCACCGCGCTTCGGGCCCCCGTCCAGACCACCTCGCCCCCGCGGACCACCGCCCCCATCATCGACGGCGCCCGCCCCTCGGCCTGCGCGATGGCCAACCGCCGGAGCAACGCCCGCCGCGTCTGCGGCATCAGCTCCCGGTGGTCTTCGACCGAGTCCACGACGGCCCCGCCGCGCGGGACCACCTCGCGCAACCCGTTCTCCCTCGACTCGGGCCCCTGCGGCTCCACGGACTCCACGACCGTCATGACGCTCCTCAACGCGACTTCCACCCGGCAGAGCCGGCTCGGCCGGCCCATGGCAGCGGCGAGCGGCTGCCCGCCACGCCCGCCATCCTGCCGCGGCCACCGCCAACGGCGCCTCCGTGTTTCACGTGAAACGCCGCCGGGCGCTTCACCTGAGCCGTGGTACGACGCCCAGCAGCAACCGGGCCCGGTTTCACGTGAAACGACGCGCCTCCCTCAGCCCGTCGTTTCACGTGAAACACCGCCGCGGGGTGCGCCCTCACGTCACGTCCACGGCCCCCATCGCCCGCTCCACCTAGGTCTGTTCCTCGTCGGGAAGCCAGCGCGCCGCATGCACTCTGTGCAGCGCGCTCCGCAGCCGAACCCGGTCCCCGGCCGTCCCGAGGTAGCCCAGATACGCCGGCAACGTCAGCCCCAACGCCTTGAGGTCGCCCCGCTCGCACCACCGCGCCAGCAACTCCCGCACCGGCCCTTCGACCCCGACGTCGACACGTCCTCGCCGCGTTGCCTCCGCGTCCCCCTCCGCGGCAGCGGCGCCCGCGGTGTCCCGCAACCCCTCCGCGATCGCGAACCGGATCCAGTCCCCGTACTGTCCCTCCGGCACGTCCACCGCCCGGTCCGCCGCCAGCACGAAGTACCGGTGGGCACAGGCGAGTCGACCGAGTTCCCGGTACGCGGTGGCCATGTTCACGTACAGCGACGGATAGAAGCCCTGCACCCGTTCGTCCCCGATCAGGTCGGCACGGTCCAGGCACTCCTGGTTCCAGCGCAACGTCTCCGCGGGCGAGCGCTGGTGCCGCGCGAGGTAGTGCGCGGCGATGCACGCCTCGTAGTCGTCGCGGGCACCGTCCCACGCCTGCTGGAAGAGCTCCCGCGCCGCCGCGGCGCGCCCCTCCGCCTCGGCCTGCATGCCCGCCACGCACAGCCGCACCACCGGTAGTTCCGGATCCATCCGCCCGCTTCCTCCCTCAGCCGTCGTCGACGCCCGCCCCGGGCGTCCGTACCGCTCCCGCGTCCCTCGCCGTGCCGGCGCCGGCTCTCCGCTACCCGCCCTCAGCGGTCCCGCACGGGCATCACCACCATCGTGAAACTCCCCTGGTCCGCCGAGCGGACGACGACCGGCTGGTCCGGCGCCGCGATCTCCAGCAGCACGTCGGGCCCCACCCCCGCCTCCAGCGCCGGCACCAGGACCGCCGGGTCGAAGGCGATCCGCAGTCCGGGGCCGGTGCGGATCGCCCGCAACCCGTCGGGCCCGGCCTCCCCTCCCGACACCTCCAGCACCCCTTCTGCGGTGCCGTCCGCTTCCGCCCCGACCGCCAACGACACCGCCGCGCCGCCCCGGTCCGCCACCGCGTCCCGAAGCGCCGCCCGGTCCACGATCACCCGGTGCCGCACGGCCGCCAGCCCCGTCAGCATCAGCCGGTAGTCCAGGAACTCCCTCGGCTCGCCCACGCCGACGTCCCCCGTGCCCCAGCTCTCCGTCCCGCTGCGCAGCCGCACCCGTGCGGTGTCCGCACCGTCCGCCACGGCCGGGAACCCCACCTCGACCAACCGCCGCCGCACGGCCCACTGCGCCATCCGGCGCGCGGTGTCCGCCGCGAGCAGCAGCCGCCGCGGACCGCCCTCGTGGGCCTCCGGCCGCAGCGCCCGCACCGCCAGCCGGTAGCGGTCCGTGGCCACCAACCGCATTTCCCCGTCGACGAGTTCCAGCAGCACGCAGCCCAGCGCCGGGTGTTCCGCGGCCAGCGCGCCGACCGCCGCCGCGGGTCCCACCTGCCGCACCGCGCTGGCGAGCTCCGCCCCGTCCACCCGCGCCCGCGCGGTTCCCCCGTGGTCCGCCGGCTCCGCGGACGCCTCCCGCAGGAAGCCCTCCACCACGGCGCGTGCCTCCTCGGCCGCCCGCTGGGTCCGCTCCAGGTGCGCCCGCAGCACGTCCCGGGCCGCGGCCTCGGGGCCGTCCAGCACGGTCTCGACGTCCACCAGCGGCAGCCCCGCGGCCCGCAGGTGGCGCAGGCGCACCGCCCGCTCCACCTGCCCGGACCCGTAGCGCCGGTACCCCGTTGCGGCGTCCACCCGGTCCGGTCGCAGCACCCCGCAGTCGTCGTAGAAGCGCAGCGCGCTCGGCGTCAGTCCCGCCCGCCGGGCGAACGCGCCGATGCCCCACAGCTCGCCGTCCTCGTTCATGGCCGCGATTCTCGGACTTCGACCAACCTGAAGGTCAAACCGTCCGCCGGGATGCCGTTGGCCCCGCGCCGCGGACGCTCCGCTCCGTCACGGCACGAGCGCGTCCTCGACCAGCTGGGACCAGCCGGTCCCCGTGCCCTCCCGGGCCACCTCGGTGAACCGCGCGTCGCCGAGGCGGTCCCGCGCGGCCCGCTCGATCCGGGCCGCGTCCGGGTGGGAGTGGTCCTGGAGCCCCCGCACGTCCGTACTCGCCGCGAGCAGCCGCACGGCCTGCTCCGGCCGGTCGCGGCGCAGTGCCAGGTCCGCGACCCCGACCAGCACCTGCGCGATCAGCGGCGCGTACCCCGCCTCGGCCGCCGCCGCGCAGGCCGCCGCGCGGTGCGCCCGGGCCTCGTCGAGGTCGTCGGTGAGGTAGCCGTGCAGGTCGTGCGTCAACGCGCGGATCTGCGCCGCGTCCGCCTCGTCACCCAGCAAGGCCGCCATGACGCCGAGTTGGTCCCGCGCCTCCTCGGTGTTGCCGCCCCACCGGGCGAGTTCCGCCTTCGACAGGGCCAGTTCGGCCAGCGCGTCCGGCCAGGTGACCCGCTCCGCGCACCGCTGCGCCTCGGCGAGGGTGGCCGCGCTGGTGTCCTCGTCGCCCAACAGCCAGTACAGCTGCGCCTGCCGCGCCCGCATGCGGATGACGTCCTCGGTGGCACCGACCTCGGTGACCGCCGTGATCGCCTGCTCGTAGTGCGCGCACGCACCGGCGAACGCGCCGCGCGCCGCCATCCGGTCCGCCAGCTCGGACTGCGCGAACGAGATCCCGAACCGCTCGCCGAGCAAGCGGAACTCGGCGAGCGCCTTCTCCAGGTGGGCGTCGGCTTCCGTCCCGCCCAGCCCGTGCACGATCCGCATCTTGCCCGACTGCAGCCGGGCCATGGCACGCACCCAGGGGTCCGCGTCGTCGAGGAGCGGTTCGAACGCGGACAACGCCGTCTCCGGGGCCCGCAGCATGCGTTCCAGCGGGGCGACGAGCCCCAGCAACGGGGAGCGGCGCCGACTGCGCCGGCTGGACCGGTACGCCTTGTGGATCCATTCGGCGGCCTGGTGCTCGTCGCCCCGTCCGGAGCTGACGAACTGCACCATGAAGGCGTACGCCATGGCCCGGACCTCGTCGGTGACCTCGCCCGGCGTCCGGCTGGCCGCGGCGATCAGCTCCCTGCCCTCGGTCCGGTGCCCGGCGAGCCACCAGTACCAGCCCGCGGCCGCCGCGAGCCGCATCGCTTCCTGCGCCTCACCCGCCGCGAGCGCACCGCGCATCGCCGCGCCGATGTTGTCGTGCTCGGCCTCCAGCGTGGCCAGCCAGTGGAGTTGCTCGGCCCGGCGCAGGTGCGGCTCCGCGGTCTCGGTGAGCTCGGTGAAGTGGGCCAGGTGTGCGTGGCGCGCCCGGTCCGTTTCCCCCGCCTCCGCGAGCCGGTGCCCGGCGTACTCCTTGATCGTGCCGCTCATGCGGTAGCGCGGCGTGCCGGCGCCCTCGGCGAGCAGCAGCGACTTCTCGGCCAGCGCGGTGAGCAGTTCGAGCACGAGCTCCGGCTCGACCCCGTCGCCGGCGCAGACCCGTTCGGCCGCTTCCAGGCTCGCCCCGCCGGAGAACACCGAGAGCCTGCGCAACACCGTCCGCTCGGCGTCGGTCAGCAGTTCCCAGCTCCAGTCGACCACCGCGCGCAGCGTCTTGTGGCGCGGCAGCGCGGTCCGGCTGCCGCTGGTCAGCAGGCGGAACCGGTCGTCGAGCCGGTTGGCGAGCTGATCGACGGACAGGGTGCGCAGCCGGGCCGCGGCCAGTTCGATGGCCAGTGGCATGCCGTCCAGGGCACGGCAGACACGCCCCATCGTCGCCAGCGCCTGGGCGTCGACCGCAAGGTCCCGGCGCACCGCCCCGGCCCGGTCCCGCAGCAGTTGGACGGCGGGGGAGTTCGCGGTCCCGTCCGGGCCCGCGTCGGTCGCCGGCAGCGCCAGCGGTTCGAGGGGCCACAGCGCCTCCCCGGTGATGCCGAGCGGTTCCCGGCTCGTCGCCAGGACCCGCAGCCGTCGGCACTCCCCGAGCACCCGGTGGACGAAGACCGCCGCCGACTCGATGACGTGCTCGCAATTGTCCAGGACGAGCAGCGCCTCCCGCTCGCGGACCGCGGCGATCAGGCGGTCCGTCAGCTCCGCGTGCGGGGCCCCGCCGAGCAGCGTGTCGCGCAGCCCCAGTCCGGCGAGCGCCGCCTGCGGCACATCGCCGTCGACGCCGATGGCGGCGAGCTCCACCAGCCACGCCCCGTCCGGCAGATCACCGAGCAGCGTGCGCGCGGTCTCCGTGGCCAGCCTGGTCTTCCCGGCGCCCCCCGGTCCGATGACGGTGGTGAGCCGGTGCTCGGCGACGAGCCCGCGGACCGCGGCGACATCGGTGTCCCGGCCGACGAAGCTGGTCAGTTCGGCGCGCAGGTTGGTCCTGCGGCTCTCCTCGCGCCGCCCCAACTCACCGCGCAGCAGCGCGACGTGCACGGCGGACAGCTCCGGTGAGGGGTCGGCGCCCAGCGTGTCGGCGAGGGCTTCCCGTGCGCGTTGGTACACCAGCAGCGCCTCGCTGTCGCGGCCGGCCGCGGCGAGGGCGCGCATCAGCGCGGCGACGAGCCGCTCGCGTACCGGGTGCGCGGCCACCAGGTCGGTCAGCTCCGTGACCGCCTCCGCACCGCGCCCGAGGGCGACGTCCGCGTCGGCCCGCTCCTCCGTGGCGGTCAGCCGCAACCCCTCCAGCCGCCCGACCGCCGCGTCGAACGCGGCACTGTCCTGCAGACCGACGTCCTGCAGGGCCGCACCGCGCCACAGCCCGAGGGCCTCGCGCAGCAGCCCCGCCCGTCGGGCCGCGTCCTCGGTACGGACCTGCCCCTCGGTGACGAGGCGTTCGAACCGCACGGCGTCGACGGCGTCGGGCTCGACCGCCAACCGGTAGCCGTCCGTGTGCCCCTCGACCGTCCCGCCCGGCAGCACCTTCCGCAGCCGGGAGACCAGGCGCTGCAGCGCGTTCGTGGCGTCGGCGGGCGGCTGCTCCCCCCAGATCCAGTCGATCAGCGACGCCTTCGGGACCACCCGCCCCGGCCTGAGCGCGAGGGCGACCAGCAGTCCGCGCAACCGCGCGCCCGGCACGTCGGCCGAGCCGCCGTCCGCCGTGCGCACCTCCAAGGGGCCCAGCATCCCGATCTGCACCCGCTGATTTTGCCACGGGCGTTCGACGCCCCTCACCTGATCAACGACGCCTCACCGCCAGAAGGTTGAGCACCGCGTGCGGACCGTCCGCAGCGGGAGCGCCGGCCGGCGTCGGCCCCGGTCCGGAGCGACGAGCCGTGTCGTGCGGGCCCGCGTTCGGACGTGACGTGGTGGGTGGTCATCCCGTCCATCCGGTGTGGTGCAGCCAGTCCTCGAAGGTCATCAGGTCGGGGTGCAGGCGGCGCAGGAGGTTGGGGTCCCGGTCCCGGGCGTAGAGATCACGGTCGGCGAAGAACTGGAACATCGCCGCGTAGTCGTGGCCGAAGTCGGGTACGGCGGCGCGCAGTTCGTCGTGCGGCATCGGAAGGTAGGTGCTGGGGACGCCCGTGACCCGGGCGAAGGTGGCGGCGATCGCGTCGCCGGTGAGGCTGTCACCGATCACCGCGAGGTCGCGGGCGCCCCAGGACTGCCAGTTGTCGAACATATGGCAGGCGAACCAGGCGATGTCGTCGAGGGCGACGAGCGGGTAGTGGGCGGCGCCGAGGGGGAGCCTGAAGGTCAGGCCGCCCCGGCCGTCCGGTCGGGGAGTGAGCCGGTCCCGCAGGTTCTCGAAGTACGGCGCCGTGGTCAGTACCGAGACGTGGTCCGTGTACCAGCCGTCGGTCTCCTTTCGGAGCATTTCCTCCGACCGCATCAGGTCGATGTGGGCGGCGACGGCGGCCTTGCTGTCGAAGTGCGGGACGGGGCGGCCGGTCAGGGACACCGCGCTGTCCAACGAGGACCAGATGAAACGCTCCACGCCGGCCCGCTCCGCGGCGGCCAGCAAGTGCAGCCCCTGCCGGTACTCACCCACGGCGCTGCCCGTCGCGAAGAAGTCGGTGTTGGCGAACACGCGGTCGGCCTGCCCCATCAGGACGTCGAGGGCCGCCGCGTCGGAACGGACCAGTCGCACGCGGTCGGGGGCGGTGGCGGCGAGTTCGGTGGCGTGGGTGGACTCCGGGTGGCGGGTGGGCACGGTGAGGGTGGCGTCGGTGGTGGCCAACAGGCGTCGGATCACGTGCCTGCCCATGGCTCCGGTGCCGCCGACGACGAGGACGTGGGTCATGGCGTTCCTCCCTGGTGTGTCAGGACGTGTTCGGCCACCTGGGCGTGGGTGGCGACCCAGACGTCGCCGGACGCGCGGAGGTGGTCGAGGATCTGGCCGAGCATGCCCGCGAGGAGCGGTCGGCCTGCGACGTGGGCGTGGACGGTCAGATGGAAGACGCCTGGGCCGGGGGCGGCGAGCATCTGGTCCAGTAGCTCGCGGTGCAGGTCGCGGTAGGCGTACGGGCCGGCCGCGGCGTCCCGTACGTCGGAGTGGTCGCTGTGCATGAGGGAGACCAGAGGACCGTGAGCGGTGGACAGGACCTGCGGGAGGTCGTGGTCGCCGTGGTCGCCGGTCCAGCGGTAGCCGGCCTCGGCGAGCAGATCGACGGTGTGCCGCGAACCGGTGGCGCGCGGGCTCATCCACCCCGTCGGGCGCACGCCGGTGACGCGGCGCAGGACGTCGGTGCAGCGACGGATGTTGGTCCGCTCGGCATCGACGTCGAGCAGCGCGGGCACCACGTCCTGGGCCCAGGAGTGTGCGGCGATCTCGTGACCCGCCTCGTGCACGGCCAGGACGGTCTCGGGGTGCCGCTCGGCCACCAGTCCGTTGACGCCGACGGTGGCGGGCAGGTCGCCGAGGACGTCGAGCAGCCGCCAGATGCCGGTGGTGACGCCGTACTCCGCCCAGGAGGTGCTGTGCGTGTCGTCGACGCCGGGCAGCGGCCACGCCGCGGCCATCGGCGCATAGGCGGGCCAGTGCCCTGGTGACCACAGCTCCAACGCGACGGTGACCAGCGCGACGACCTTCCGCCCGCCCGGCCATTCGGTCTCTGCCCTCATGGGTTCCCCCTGCTCGGTAGCTTCCGTCGTGGACGCTAGTGAGGCGGTAGGTACCTCCAGGTTCCTGGCGGCGGGCTACGGTCGGGGCATGCGTGAGTACTCCGGCAGCGTCTTCCTCGCGGACTGCCCGGCTCGGCTGGCGATCGAGATCATCGCCGACAAGTGGGCAGTGGTCGTGCTGTTCGCGTTGAGCCGGAAACCGTGCAGGCACGGCGAGTTGGTCGACCTGATCGGCGGAATCTCGCGGAAGGTGCTGACCCAGACGCTGCGGCGGTTGCAGGGGTACGGCCTGGTCGACCGCCACGCCGAGGCCGGCAAGGTCGCGTACGTGCTGACGGACCTGGGCCGGACACTGGTGCAGCCCATCGCCGTGCTGACCGAGTGGGCGCACGAGCACGGCGCGGCCGTGGTGGGATTCCAAGAGTCCCAAGCGAACTGAGTTCGCTCGGCCCCTGCAGGTTCCCGTTACCTGATTTACCGTCAACTCTTTAGACCTGCGGTTTTGCGCACCGTTTCGGCATCGTGTCAGTGCCGTATTCCCATGGTGCGTGTCATCTTCCCCGGCGCGCGGGCCCGGGGGCGTCTGTGGCGCCTGGCTTTCCGGTTCGGTTGGTTTGACCACCTGTTAGCGTGCACGGATGGAAGATCTGGGACCCGTGGCTTGGCCGCCTGAGCCGATCAGGACCGAGAGGCTCGTGCTCCGTGAGCCCGAGGCCCGGGACCGTGCGGCGTTCATCGAGCTGCTTGCCTCGCCGGAGGTGCACACCTACCTCGGCGGCCCCCGACGGCGTGACGAACTCGAGCGCGAGACGCCCGAGGTGCCCGAGCAGTGGCGCGGGAGTTTCGTCGTCGATCTCGGCGGGGCGATGATCGGCCAGATCCTGCTCAGGAGAGCAACCGGGCACCATCGCCCGGCTGCCGTAGGGAAGGCCGATCTCGGCTACCTGTTCATGCCGCAGGCGTGGGGATACGGGTACGCCGCCGAGGCGTGCGCAGCGGCACTCGACTGGCTCGCCGACGCGCTTCCCGGCGAGCCAGTGGTGCTTACCACCCAGACCGCCAACGTCGCCTCGATGCGCCTTGCGGCGAAGCTGGGGTTCACCGAAGTAGAGCGGTTCGAGGCCTGGGGCGCCGAGCAGTGGCTCGGCATGTGGTCCCCAGTCACGCTGCCCAGTTGAGTTTGCCGGACACTCAGCCGTACCGGCCCGGCCACCGCCGCTGTACCCATCGGACCACCAACCCGGCGGTTTCCGAGGCAGCCCTACTGGCCACCGAAACGCTGGGGCCCTGCCCCTGCCACGCACTCAGACGACGGCCAGGCGGTCCTGTAGACGAAGAGGGGAATTACTGATCCACGGAGCATGATTTCCATCCCCGTGGCCAATTGGCCACAGCGCGGCCATCACTGATGGAAAGTGGCCACGGGATCTGGAAACCTACAGTCTCCCGGCTCAGGTCTGCGCCATGTCCACGAAGCGTGAGTAGTGGCCCTGGAACGCCACGGTGATGGTCGCGGTCGGACCGTTACGGTGCTTCGCCACGATCAGGTCGGCCTCACCGGCCCGGGGCGATTCCTTCTCGTAGGCGTCCTCGCGGTGCAGCAGGATGACCATGTCGGCGTCCTGCTCGATGGACCCGGACTCACGCAGGTCCGACACCATCGGCTTCTTGTCCGTGCGCTGCTCGGGGCCACGGTTCAGCTGCGACAGCGCGATGACCGGCAGCTCCAGCTCCTTGGCCAGCAGCTTGAGGTTTCGGGACATGTCCGAGACCTCCTGCTGACGGCTCTCGGCCCGCTTCGAACCACCGGACTGCATCAGTTGGAGGTAGTCGATGACCACGAGCTTGAGCTCGTTGCGCTGCTTCAGCCGCCGGCACTTGGCGCGGATCTCCATCATCGAGAGGTTCGGCGAGTCGTCGATGTAGAGCGGGGCGGCCGAGACGTCCGGCATCCGGCGCGCCAGCCGCGTCCAGTCGTCGTCCGTCATGCTGCCGGACCGCATGTGGTGCAGCGCGACCCGGGCCTCGGCGGACAGCAGGCGCATCGCGATCTCGTTGCGCCCCATTTCGAGCGAGAAGATCACGCTCGGCAGGTTGTTCTTGATCGAGCAGGCCCGCGCGAAGTCCAGCGCGAGCGTGGACTTACCCATGGCCGGACGGGCCGCGATCACGATCATCTGCCCCGGGTGCAGACCGTTGGTGAGCGCGTCGAGGTCGGTGAAGCCCGTCGGCACACCGGTCATCTGGCCCTGCCGCGAGCCGATCGCCTCGATCTCGTCGAGCGCGCCCTCCATGATGTCGCCGAGCGGCAGGTAGTCCTCGCTGGTCCGCTGCTCGGTGACGGCGTAGATCTCCGCCTGGGCCTTGTTGACGATCTCGTCGACGTCGCCGTCGGCCGCGTATCCCATCTGCGTGATCCGGGTGCCGGCCTCGACGAGGCGGCGGAGCACGGCCCGCTCGTGGACGATCTCGGCGTAGTACTCGGCGTTGGCGGCCGTCGGTACCGACTGGACCAGGGTGTGCAGGTAGGAGGCGCCGCCGACCCGGCCGATCTCGCCGCGCTTGGTGAGCTCGGCCGCGATGGTGATCGGGTCGGCCGGCTCGCCCTTGGCGTACAGGTCGAGGATCGCCTGGAAGATCAGCTCGTGGGCGGGACGGTAGAAGTCGTCCCCCTTGAGCACCTCGACGACGTCGGCGATGGCGTCCTTGGACAGCAGCATGCCGCCGAGCACGGACTGCTCGGCGTCGAGGTCCTGCGGCGGGACCCGCTCGAAACCGCCGGGCCAGGAGCCCCCGCCGTCCTCGTCGCGCTCCGCACGGTCGCCGCGGCCCCGTCCCTTGCCGTCACCGCGTCGGGAGCGGGCGGCCGGCAGCAGGTCGCTGGGACCGGAGTCCGCCCAGGGGTCGTCCATGGGCTCGGGAATGCTCACCCCGGCACCTCCTCCCGTCCGCGACGCGGACCTTGCTGTGCGGTTCTTTCTTACGGCACAGCCCTGACATTCGAGACGCCCGACTCCGGTTACGGCGCGTCGAGTTCGGACGGGTTCTCATGGCCGGAACAGGCGGCGGGTGCCGGACCACGGTAGGCCCGCGCGCACCGTCCGCCAATCTGGTTATCCACAGGCCATGTGGATGACCGCCCCATAGCTGTGGAGAAGTCCCCGGATCCTGTGCACGGGCTGGGGGAAACTTCTGTGGACAAGCACACAATCACGCCACCCCCACCCCCCTGACCTGCACTTTCTTCATCCATAGGCTGTGGGGGAGAAAAACTTCGGCAACCTGTTCATGATCGTTGCCAACGCCACGCGGACGGTACCGGCACGCAGCGTAAAGTAAGGACCACAAGACGGTTGCATCTCTTACCTGTGGACGATTAGATTGCGCCTCATGACCCAGGCCCCCGCGACGCCCCGGCGCGCCCTCCGCCACCATGACCGCGAGATCGTCGCGCTGGCGCTGCCCGCCTTCGGCTCCCTCGTCGCGGAGCCGCTCTTCGTCATGGTCGACAGCGCCGTCATCGGTCACCTGGGCACCCGCCAACTCGCCGGGCTCGGCGTCGCCGCCGCCCTCCTCACAACCGCCGTCTCCGTCTTCGTCTTCCTCGCCTACGCCACCACCGCCGCGGTCGCCCGCCGGGTCGGCGCCGGCGACCTCTCCTCCGCGATACGACAGGGCATGGACGGTATCTGGCTCGCCCTCCTCCTCGGCGCGGCCGTCATCGTCACCGTCCTGCCCACCGCCCCCTGGCTCGTCGAAGCCTTCGGCGCCTCACCGGCCGCCGCCCCGTACGCCACGACCTACCTGCGCATCAGCGCCCTCGGCATCCCCGCGATGCTGGTCGTCCTGGCCGCCACCGGAGTCCTCCGCGGCCTCCAGGACACCAAGACCCCGCTCTACGTCGCCATCGGCGGCTTCACCGCCAACGCCGCCCTCAACGCCGGACTGGTCTACGTCGCCGGGCTCGGCATCGCCGGCTCCGCCTGGGGCACCGTCATCGCCCAGTGCGGCATGGCCGCGGTCTACCTCGTCGTAGTGGTCCGCGGCGCCCGTCGCCATGGTGCCTCACTCCGCCCGGACGCCGCCGGGATCCGCGCCTGCGCGCAGGCCGGCGTCCCGCTGCTGATCCGGACGCTCTCGCTGCGCGCGGTGCTGATGATCGCCACCGCGGTCGCCGCCCGGCTCGGCGACGCCGACGTCGCCGCCCACCAGATCGTCCTGTCCCTGTGGCAGCTCCTGGCCTTCGCCCTGGACGCCATCGCCATCGCCGGCCAGGCCATCATCGGACGCTACCTCGGGGCCGGCGACCAGGACGGTGCCCGTGCCGCCTGCCGCCGCATGGTCCAGTGGGGCATCGCCTCCGGCATCGTCCTCGGGGTGCTGGTGGTGCTGGCCCGACCGCTGTTCGTCCCGCTCTTCACCACCGACCCCGCCGTCCGGTCCCCGCTGCTCACCACGCTCCTGGTCGTCGCGATCACCCAGCCCGTCGCCGGCATCGTCTTCATCCTCGACGGCGTCCTCATGGGCGCGGGGGACGGACCCTACCTCGCCGGAGCGATGGTGGTGACACTCGCCGTCTTCGCCCCGGCCGCCCTGGCCGTCCCCGCCCTCGGCGGCGGCCTCGTCGCCCTGTGGTGGGCGATGGCCCTGATGATGACCACCCGGATGCTCACACTGTGGCTGCGCACCCGGTCCGGTCGGTGGATTGTGACGGGGGCCTCCCGGTGAACCACCTCGCCAATCCCGGACCCGTGCAGATAATGACCTTGTGCGCTCGCTTGCCAGGAAGTCCGTCCTGCCCCTGACGCTCGTCATCGTGGGGGCAGCCGCAGTGGTGGGCTACGCGGCGGAGGAGTCCCACCCGAGCAGAACCACCGGCAGCCACACCGGTCACGGCACGTCCGGCGCGTCCGGCGCATCCGGCGACGAGCCCGAGGATCAAGACCCCTCGGCCAGCGCCCCGCCCAAGAACGGCAACGCCTACACACCGCGCAGGACGGAGGAGAACGCCCGGATCGGCACAGTCTTCGAGAAGGACGACCACGGCTCCCACTTCTGCACCGCCAGTGTGGTGCAGAGCCCGGGCCGGAACATGCTGATCACCGCGGCCCACTGCGCCTTCGACGCCGACGCCGGCAAGCCGGTGGACGACCTGGTCTTCGCCCCCGACTACCGCAACGGCGACGAGCCGACCGGCCTGTGGAAGGTCAACAAGGTCGTGGTCGACGACCGCTGGGCGAAGTCGCAGGACGAGGACCTCGACGTCGCCTTCCTCGTCCTCGACGCCAAGCAGGGCAAGGAGATCCAGGACGTCCTCGGCGGCAACACCCTCGGCATCGACCGCGGCTTCGACAACCAGGTGAAGATCACCGGCTACCCCACCAGCCGCGACACCCCGATCTCCTGCCAGAACCGCACCACGAAGTTCAGCGACACCCAGATGCGCATCCAGTGCACCGACTTCGAGGGCGGCACCAGCGGCAGCCCCTGGCTGGCCGACTACGACCCCAAGAGCCACACCGGCACGGTCATAGGCATCCTCGGCGGCCACGAGGGCGGCGGCGACGAGGACGACGTCTCCTACGCCTCGTATTTCGACGAGGACATCGCCCATCTCTACAAGCGCGCCCAGGACGAGGACTGAGCCTCGGCCCCGTGCCCCCGTTCAACGCGAAGGGCCGCACCCCGTGGCGGGGTGCGGCCCTTCAGCGTGCTGCTGCGAGCTGCGCTCAGGCGGCGACGACCTCGACGCCGAGCTTCGCAACGACCTCGGCGTGCAGACGCACCGAGACCTGGTGCGCGCCCAGGGTCTTGATCGGCGAACCGATCTCCACGCGACGCTTGTCGACGTCCGGACCACCGGCAGCCTTGATCGCCGAGGCGACGTCGGCCGGGGTGACGGAGCCGAACAGGCGGCCCGCGTCGCCGGCCCGGACGGCCAGCTTCACGTTGACGCCCTCAAGCTGAGCCTTGACCTCGTTGGCCTGCTCGATCGTGGCGATCTCGCGGATCTTGCGACCGCGACGGATCTGCGCGACGTCCTTCTCGCCACCCTTGGTCCAGCGGATCGCGAAACCACGCGGAACCAGGTAGTTACGGGCGTACCCGTCCTTGACGTCAACAACGTCACCAGCGGTACCGAGGCCGGAGACCTCGTGGGTGAGGATGATCTTCATTTGTCGGTCACCCTTCCCTTATCGCGCGGTGGACGTGTAGGGCAGCAGCGCCATCTCACGGCTGTTCTTCACGGCCGTGGCGACGTCACGCTGGTGCTGAGTGCAGTTGCCGGTCACCCGGCGGGCACGGATCTTGCCGCGGTCGGAGATGAACTTCCGCAGCAGGTTCGTGTCCTTGTAGTCGACGTAGGAGATCTTCTCCTTGCAGAACACGCAAACCTTCTTCTTAGGCTTGCGAGCAGGCGGCTTCGCCATTGTCTCTCTCCAGTGAGTTCAAGAAGTGTGTGCTGACGCCCTCAAGGCCCCAGGCCGTTCGCCGACCTCGTTTCACGTGAAACGAGCCGTTTCACGTGAAACGCCGGCGGACGAACGCATCGCCCGGACCTAGAAGGGCGGCTCGTCCGAGTAGCCGCCGCCGGAGCCGCCGCCCCAGCCACCGCCGCCGCCCTGACCACCCTGGCCGCCCTGGCCACCGCCAGAAGGACCACCGGTCGCCCACGGGTCGTCGGCCGGAGCGCCGCCGCCCTGCTGACCGCCGCCGGGGCCACCGCCCCAGCCGCCGCCACCCTGGCCGCCGCCCTGCTGACCGCCGCCCTGGCCGCCGCCGAAGCCGCCGCCCTGGCCGCCACGACCGCTGGTCTTGGTGACCTTCGCCGTGGCGTTGCGCAGGCTCGCGCCCACTTCCTCGACGTCGAGCTCGTAGACCGTGCGCTTCACGCCCTCGCGATCCTCGTACGACCGCTGCTTCAAGCGGCCCTGGACGATCACGCGGGTACCCCGCGTAAGGGACTCGGCGACGTTCTCCGCCGCCTGACGCCACACCGAGCAGGTCAGGAACAGGCTCTCGCCGTCCTTCCACTCGTTGGTCTGGCGGTCGAAGGTGCGGGGAGTGGACGCGACGCGGAACTTCGCGACCGCCGCACCGGACGGGGTGAAGCGCAGCTCGGGGTCGTCGACAAGATTGCCGACGACCGTGATGACGGTCTCGCCTGCCATTAGGGGAACCTCTCGGCGGGTGTGCTGCTGGCTGCTGGTGTTGCTGCTACTCGAACCCGATTACCGCTGGACGCGTACGCGCTCAGTGGGTCTCGGGACGGAGGACCTTGGTCCGAAGAACCGACTCGCTCAGGTTCATCTGACGGTCGAGCTCCTTGACGACCGCAGGCTCGGCCTGCAGGTCGATGACCGAGTAGATGCCCTCGGGCTTCTTGTTGATCTCGTACGAGAGACGACGACGGCCCCAGGTGTCGACCTTCTCGACCTTTCCGTTGCCCTCACGGACGACGGAGAGGAAGTTCTCGATCAGGGGGGCGACAGCGCGCTCCTCCAGATCGGGGTCGAGGATGACCATCACCTCGTAGTGACGCATGGTTAACCCACCTCCTTTGGACTCAGCGGCCACGGTCGTTCCGTGGCAGGAGGGTCGTGATGCGTTCCGCGCCCGGCCCGCCGGAGAATCCGGGCAGACATGTGCGCAGACCGTACAGAGTACCTGCCTCCGCGCTTCCGGTTGAAATCCGCCCGGCGGACCCCTCAATCTGGAACACAACGGGTGTGAGCGGCGTTACAGTGCGCCGCCCTGTCAGTGGAGGTGCCGCATGGCACAGGCAGCACGGACCCAGCGAAATCTGCTCGCGCTTCTCAACAGCGACGGCCAATCCCATCCCGTGGAGAACACTCTCGCGGTCGTGACCTTGGTACTCGGTGCGATTGCCGCCTTCAGCGCGCTCTCGCCCGGCCTGCACCTGGTCAGTTCCTGGGTGGGCCTGATCGGCATCGGAACGGGCCTGTGGGGCCAGTACATCTCCTCGACGACGGCTGAACGCTTCCTGTTGATCATCGGGCTCGGCGCCGCCGGCGTCGGCTTCTACCTCGGTCTCGCACACGGCGGTCTCTTCGGCGGCGTGGTCGGCTAGACCACCGCGCTGCGGCATACGGGGCCCGGCCCCGTACGGCCCAGACGGGGCGCTCCCCGGTCACAGTAGGCTTCGGCGCGAGAGCCGGAGCCCCGACCATGGGGACACACCAGCCGAGGAGCGCCCCGCATGAGCCTGACCCTGAGGACCATCAGCCGAGAGCAGCATCTGGCATACATCCAGAGCCTGCCCGCGGCGAGCCACATGCAGGTCCCGGCCTGGGCTGACGTCAAGGCCGAGTGGCGGTCCGAGAGCCTGGGCTGGTTCGACGCGTCCGGCGAGCTGGTCGGTGCCGGCCTGGTCCTCTACCGCCAGCTGCCCAAGATCAAGCGCTACCTCGCCTACCTCCCCGAGGGCCCGGTCATCAACTGGTTCGCGCCGAATCTCGAAGAGTGGCTGCGGCCGATGCTCGCCCACCTCAAGCAGCAGGGCGCCTTCTCCGTGAAGATGGGCCCGCCGGTCATCATCCGCCGCTGGGACTCCACCGCGATCAAGGGCGGCATTCAGAGCCCCGACGTCAAGCGACTGCGGGACGTCGAGGCCACCCACATCGAACCGCGCGCCTTCGAGGTCGCCGACCGCCTGCGCCGCATGGGCTGGCAGCAGGGCGAGGACGGCGGCGCCGGCTTCGGCGACGTGCAGCCCCGCTACGTCTTCCAGGTGCCGCTGGCCGACCGCGCGCTGGAGGACGTCCACAAGGGCTTCAACCAGCTGTGGCGCCGCAACATCAAGAAGGCCGAGAAGGCCGGCGTCGAGGTCGTCCAGGGCGGCTACGAGGACCTGGCCGAATGGCAGCGGCTCTACGAGATCACCGCGAAGCGCGACCAGTTCCGGCCGCGTCCGCTCGGCTACTTCCAGCGCATGTGGTCCGCCCTCAACTCCGAGGACCCCAACCGCATGCGGCTCTACTTCGCCCGCCACAACGGGGTGAACCTCTCCGCCGCGACCATGCTCGTCGTCGGCGGGCACGTCTGGTACTCCTACGGGGCCTCGGACAACATCGGCCGCGAGGTCCGCCCCTCCAACGCGATGCAGTGGCGGATGCTGCAGGACTCCTACGCGCTCGGCGCCTCCGTCTACGACCTGCGCGGCATCAGCGACTCGCTGGACGAGAACGACCACCTCTTCGGCCTGATCCAGTTCAAGGTCGGCACCGGCGGGCAGGCGGCGGAGTACCTCGGCGAGTGGGACTTCCCGCTCAACAAGCTCCTGCACAAGGCGCTCGACATCTACATGTCGCGCCGCTGACCGCTCCACCGCACTCCTGACACACCCCAGCCACGAGAAAGGTTCCGGGCCGGCCATGGCGCTCACCCTCTACGTCGACACCGCACGCTGGCGGGCGCATCAACAGAGCGTTCTCCAGCAGTTCCCCGGGCTGGTCCCGGTCTGCAAGGGCAACGGCTACGGCTTCGGCCACGAACGCCTCGCCGACGAGGCCACCCGGCTCGGTTCCGACATCCTCGCGGTCGGCACGACCTACGAAGCAGCCCAGATCAAGGACTACTTCAGTGGTGATCTGCTGGTCCTGACCCCGTTCCGGCACGGTGAGGAGCCGGTGCCGCTGCCCGACCGCGCGATCCGCTCGGTCTCCTCGGTCGAGGGCGTGGGCGGACTGGTCGGCGCCCGGGTCGTCATCGAGGTCATGAGCAGCATGAAGCGGCACGGCGTGAAGCCGGAGGACCTGCCGAAGCTGGCCGCGGCCATCGAGGACGTCCGGCTGGAGGGGTTCGCCATCCACCTGCCGCTGGACCGCGCCGACGGCACCGACTCGGTCGACGAGGTCATCGGGTGGATGGACCAGCTGCGTGCCGCCCGTCTCCCGCTGCACACCATGTTCGTCAGCCACCTCAAGCCCCAGGAATTCGCCCGCCTCCAGCAGCAGTTCCCGCAGACCCGCTTCCGCGCGCGGATCGGCACCCGGCTGTGGCTCGGTGACCACGACGCCACCGAGTACCGCGGCTCGGTGCTGGACGTCACGCGCGTCGCCAAGGGCGACCGGTTCGGCTACCGCCAGCAGAAGGCGGCCTCGGACGGCTACCTCGTCGTGGTGGCCGGCGGCACCTCGCACGGCGTCGGCCTGGAGTCCCCCAAGGCGCTGCACGGGGTGATGCCGCGCGCCAAGGGCGTGGCCCGCGCCGGCCTGGCGACCGTGAACCGCAACCTCGCGCCGTACGTCTGGGCCGGCAAGCAGCGCTGGTTCGCCGAGCCTCCGCACATGCAGGTGTCGATCCTGTTCGTCCCGTCGGAGGCCCCCGAGCCCAAGGTCGGCGAGGAACTGATCGCCCACCTGCGGCACACCACCACGCAGTACGACCGCATCGTGGACCGCTGAGCCGTCCGTCCGGCTGCAGACCGACGTCAGGGC
>LIQL01000015.1:20745-54823 GCA_001418405.1 Streptomyces diastatochromogenes
ACGTCAGGGCTGCGGTCCAGCACGCCCCCCGAGGGGTCGTCGTCGCCGTCCCTACGGACCACGTCGCGCTCCGGCAGCAGGATGTCCCGGACCACCACGGCGCAGAGGTAGAGCGTGCCGAGCAGGTGCAGTGCGATGGCCAGTTGGTAGCCCTCGGGCGGCAGTCCCTGGTGCTTGTCTCCGCTGCCGGTGTAGGCCAGGTACATCCAGATCCCCAGGAAGTACATGACCTCGCACGCCTGCCAGATCAGGAAGTCCCGCCAGCGCGGCCGGGCCAGCGCCGCCAGCGGGATCAGCCACAGGACGTACTGCGGCGAGTAGACCTTGTTGGTGAGGATGAACAGCGCCACCACGAGGAAGGCGAGCTGTGCGAAACGCGGTCGGCGCGGGGCGTAGAGGGTCAGCAGCGCGAGGGCTCCGCAGCCGACGACCATGAGCAGCGACGCGTAGAGGTTGGCGTTCTCCAGGGGGTTGCCGGTCCGCTGCGAGATCAGCAGCCAGACCGAACCGAAGTCGATGGGCCGTTCCTGGCTGAAGGTGTAGAACTTCGCCCAGCCCTCCCGGATGTGGAAGCCGGAGGCATCGTGGGCGATCATCACCGGCAGGTTCACCACCAGCCAGGACACCACCGCACCGAGGACGGCCCGCCCGTACGCGCGCCAGGCCCCCGCCCGCCAGCACAGCACCAGCAGCGGACCGAGCAGCAGGACCGGGTACAGCTTCGCCGCGGTCGCCAGCCCGATCAGGACGCCCGCCGCCAGCGGCCGGCTGCGGGACCACAGCAGCATCCCGGCCGCGGTCAGCGCGACCGCCAGCAGGTCCCAGTTGATGGTGGCGGTGAGGGCGAACGCCGGTGCCAGGGCGACCAGCAGCCCGTCCCACGGGCGCCGCCGGTGGGTACGGGCGACGCAGACCGCGATGACCGCGGCGCAGACCATCAGCATGCCGGCGTTGGCCAGCCAGTAGATCTGCTCCCGGTCCTGGATCGTGCCGCCGTGCGGCGTCAGCCAGGAGGCGACCTCCATGAAGAGCCCGGTCAGCACCGGGTACTCCAGGTACTGCATGTCACCGGGCAGCTTGTCGAAGTAGGGGATCAGGCCGTCGGCGAACCCCCGGCCCGAGTAGAGGTGCGGGATGTCCGAGTAGCAGGCGTGCACGTACTGACTGGTGGCGCCGAAGAACCAGCCGCCGTTGTAGCAGGGCAGCTTCTGCACCATGCCGAGCGCGAACATCCCGATGGCGACGAGTGCGACGACCCGCACCGGCGACAGCCAGTGCGCCCCGAGCAGCGCGCGCCGGCCGATCGGCCCGCCGATCAGCTCGCTGCCGGCCGCCGCCACCTCATCCCGTCGCGTCGGCCGTACGGGCTCGTCCTGTCGCAGGCTCGTCATGGCCCCATCCTGCCGTACCCACCGGGGACGAACGCGACGAAGCCCCCGACCCGGTCGTCCGGGTCGGGGGCTTCGTGGTGCCGTGTTTCACGTGAAACGTCGGCACCGTTTCACGTGAAACGCTCAGTTGCTTTCAGAGCCCGTGGGGCCGCCGAAGATGCCACCTCCGCTGTTGTTCCCACCACCGGTCGGATCGGGCGTCGCCGGCGGCGAACCACCGGTGCCACCGCCCGGTCCACCGGGGCCACCGCCATTGCCGCCGCCGTTGTTCCCCCCGTGGTTCTTGCAACGGACGTCCCACGGAGAACAGGTCTCGGTCGGAGTTGCGGTCGGGGTCTGCGACGGGGAGGCCGTGTTGCTCGGTGTGTCCGACGGAGTGGGCGTCGGCGTCGGCGTGGGCGTCGGCTTGGGCGTCGGCATACCGGACTCGTTGATGACCTGCCCGATCGACTGGGCCGGCGGGAAGGGCTCCGAGGCAAGCCCGTTCATCGCCTCCAGCATGTACTGCGTCCACACCTCGGTGGGCAGTGCGCCACCGTGGATCGAGTCGAAGCCACCGACGCCGTTCATGGACAGCTGGCGGGGGTTCTGCGCGTCCTCACGGAACATGGTGATGGCCGTCGACAGCTGCTTGGTGTAGCCGACGAACCAGGCCGACTTGTTCTCGTCGGTGGTGCCCGTCTTGCCCGCGGCGGGCTTCCCCAGCTTCTTGGCCGCCTTGCCCGTACCGTTCTGGATCACGTTCTCCAGCACGTCGGTGATGTTGTTGGCGATGTTCGAGTCGATCGCCGTCTGCGGCTTCGGCTTCTCGAAGCCCGGCAGCTCCTTGCCCTCGGAGACGACCTTGGTCACGGAGTAGGGCTCCGCCTGCGTCCCGGAGGCGGCGAAGGTGGCGTAGGCGTCGGCCATGCGGATCGCGCTCGGCGTGGAGGTGCCCAGTGCGAAGGACGGGTTGAGGTTCCGGTCGAAGCTGGCCGGCGAGATGCCCGCGGCCTGCGCCATGTCCCGCACCTTGTCCATCCCGACGTCCATGCCGAGCTGGACGAACGGGGTGTTCACCGACTGCTCCATCGCCTTCCGCAAGGAGATGTAGCCCCAGGGGAAGTCGCTCTCGTTCACCTGGTAGAAGGGCGTGTTGTCCTTCTTGAGAACGTACGTCCCGTCCGGGTTCCTCACCTTGAGGTGGTCGTCGCCGTTGTACTTGCTGTCCGGCGAGAGCGGCTGGCCGCTGCCGACCTTGCCGTACTTCATCGCCGCGGCGAGGACGAACGGCTTCCAGGTCGAGCCGACCGGCACGCCATAGGTGTCGGCGTTGTTGCTGAAATGCCCCTTGTCGTAGCCCTCACCGCCGTACAGGGCCACGATCCTGCCGTCCCCCGGCACCACCGAAGCACCACCGAACTGGACGTACTTGTCCTTTTCCGGCCGCTTTTTCAGGTTGATGTACCGGTCGTTGACCGTCTGCACCGCGGCGGCGAGCGCCTTGGTCTTCTTCTCGTCGAAGGTCGTCTGGATCGTGTAGCCGCCCTTGTCGAAGCGGGCCTCACTGATGTCCGTGTGCTTGAGGACGTACTTCTTGGCGACGTCGATCAGGTAGCCGACCTGGCCGCCCTTGCTGGCCCCCGCCTTGGGCTTCTGCGGCATGGGGAAGCCCTCGGTCTTCCACTTGGACGCCTCCGCCGCCGACAGGTGGTTGTTCGCCACCATGCGGTCGAGGATCCACGACCAGCGCTCCTTGGCGCGGGCGGTGTTCAGCGCCGGGGTGGCGTTCGCCCCGATGCCGCCGGCCGGGTCGTACAGGTTCGCGCCCTTGAGCACCGAGGCCAGGAAGGCGGACTGACTGGCGTTCAGCTGGGAGGCGTTCTTGCCGTAGTAGGCCTGGGCCGCGGCCTGGATCCCGTAGGCGCCCCGACCGAAGTAGCTGGTGTTCAGGTAGCCCTGGAGGATCTCGTCCTTCGACTGCTGCCAGCCGACCTTGACCGAGATGAAGAGTTCCTTGAACTTGCGGTCCAGGGTCTGTTCCTGGCTCAGCATGGCGTTCTTCACGTACTGCTGAGTGATGGTCGAGCCACCCTGGGTGTCGCCGCCCCGCGCCATGTTGAACAGCGCGCGGAGGATGCCCATGGGATCGACGCCGTGGTCCTTCCGGAACGAGGCGTTCTCAGCCGAGATGACCGCTTCCTGCATGGAAAGCGGGATTTCGCTGATCCCGACCACCTGGCGGTTGGTCTCGCCGTCCCGGGCCATGGTCTTGCCGTTGGCCCAGAGGTAGACGTTGTTCTGCGACCTGGCGGCCTTGTTCTCGTCGGGCACCTGCACCAGTGCGAGGCCGACGCCGGCCACCCCCACGACCAGGCCGGCAACGGCGACACACATGCTGGCCACCTGTTTCCAGGAGGGCATCCACCTCCGCCAGCCGGTGTGGTTGGCGCGCGGGTAGTCGATGAAACGCTTCTTGGGCGGCTTGCCTCCGCCCCGACCGCGCCCCCGGCCTCCTTCTCCGCCACCGCCTCCGCCACGGCGGCCGCCGCCGTGCCCGGCACCACCGCCGGACGCCATCGCCGCGGTGTCGGATCCTCGCCGACGGCCGCCGCGTTGGGCGGCCCGGCGGGCCTCGGCACGCCCACCCGGCCGCGGCTGGGGCGGCTGAGGCGTGGCCCCGGCGCCGGCACCCTGCGGAGGGGCCGCTCGGCGCCCGGAGGGTGGTGCGGCGCGTCTGGCAGCGGCACGCCCGCCACCTTGCGGCTGGGGTGGTTTGCGACGGTGCTCGCTCATGGAACGAATACTCCTCGGGCAGGCGCGCTCTCTCGTCGCCTGAAGGCGGTAGTTGTCTTCAGATCCCCCCGAAGCACGACCCGTTCCTGACGCGCGGGCCGCACTACGCCGAGGTCAGGGACGTCACGTGTAGGCCCACGGTTCCCGGCAGTCTGCATGCCGCACAGACTACGCACGGCCAAAACCTGCCCAGTGTTGAAATTCACTCCAAAACAGTCAGGTTGGCTCGCACGAATAAGTGATGTGACGCCGTTCACCGTCCGACCACTTGTTCCGCCCTGGGCACCGTTCTATCGTCTGGATGTATCGAGTCGATACATCAGCACGAGATAAAGACCGCACAGGGCCTAGGAGGCGGAGGATGAGCAGGCGTTCGGGCATCCTCGAATTCGCCGTCCTCGGCCTGCTCCGGGAATCCCCGATGCACGGTTACGAGTTGCGGAAGCGGCTCAACACCTCGCTCGGGGTGTTCCGGGCGTTCAGCTACGGCACCCTCTACCCCTGCCTCAAGGCGCTCGTCGCGCACGGCTGGCTGGTGGAGGAAACGGGCGGTGACCCCGACGGGGTTCCCGCCACGGCGCTCACCGGACGCCGCGCCAAGATCGTCTACCGACTGACCCCGGCGGGCAAGGAGCACTTCGAAGAGCTGCTCAGCCACTCCGGACCGGAGGCATGGGAGGACGAACACTTCGGTGTCCGCTTCGCGTTCTTCGGTCAGACGTCGCGGGACGTGCGGATGCGCGTGCTGGAAGGCCGCCGCAGTCGGCTGGAGGAGCGCCTGGAGAAGATGCGCACCTCCCTGGCCAGGACCCGCGAGCGGCTGGACGACTACACCCTCGAACTGCAGCGGCACGGCATGGAGTCCGTGGAACGCGAAGTGCGGTGGTTGAACGAGCTCATCGAGAGCGAGCGAGCCGGGCGCGATCAGCGCGCTCCGGAATCCACCGAGCAGGGCGAGAACGACCAGTCAGCAGATACGGGCGGCCTGCCCCGGCACCGGGGTGGTTCCCGGCCGGATCCGTCCGAATGACACCACCACATGAGGCCCTGCCCGGCAGGCCCTCATCGAGAACACAGGGAGCAACCGGAATGGGTTCGGTTCGCGTAGCCATCGTCGGCGTGGGCAACTGCGCCGCCTCGCTGGTACAGGGCGTCGAGTACTACAAGGACGCCGACCCGGACAGCCGCGTGCCCGGCCTCATGCACGTGCAGTTCGGCGACTACCACGTCCGTGACGTCGAGTTCGTCGCGGCCTTCGACGTCGACGCCAAGAAGGTCGGCCTGGACCTCTCGGACGCCATCGGCGCCAGCGAGAACAACACCATCAAGATCTGCGACGTGCCGAACGCCGGCGTCCGGGTCCAGCGCGGCCACACCCTCGACGGGCTGGGCAAGTACTACCGCGAGACGATCGAGGAGTCCCCGGAGGCCCCGGTCGACGTCGTCCAGGTCCTGAAGGACAAGCAGGTCGACGTGCTGGTCTGCTACCTCCCCGTCGGCTCCGAGGACGCGGCGAAGTTCTACGCCCAGTGCGCCATCGACGCCAAGGTCGCCTTCGTCAACGCCCTCCCGGTCTTCATCGCCGGCACCAAGGAGTGGGCGGACAAGTTCACCGAGGCCGGCGTGCCGATCGTCGGTGACGACATCAAGTCGCAGGTCGGCGCCACCATCACGCACCGCGTCATGGCCAAGCTGTTCGAGGACCGGGGCGTCATCCTGGACCGCACGATGCAGCTGAACGTCGGCGGCAACATGGACTTCAAGAACATGCTCGAGCGCGACCGCCTGGAGTCCAAGAAGATCTCCAAGACCCAGGCCGTCACCTCCCAGATCCCAGACCGGGACCTCGGCGAGAAGAACGTCCACATCGGCCCGTCCGACTACGTGGCCTGGCTGGACGACCGCAAGTGGGCCTACGTCCGCCTCGAAGGCCGCGCCTTCGGCGACGTCCCGCTGAACCTCGAGTACAAGCTCGAGGTCTGGGACTCCCCGAACTCCGCGGGCGTCATCATCGACGCGCTGCGCGCAGCCAAGATCGCGAAGGACCGGGGCATCGGCGGTCCGATCCTCTCCGCCTCCTCGTACTTCATGAAGTCGCCGCCGGTGCAGTACTTCGACGACGAGGCGCGGGAGAACGTCGAGAAGTTCATCCGTGGCGAGGTCGAGCGCTGACCGCTCGCCCCACCCCTCTCCGCCGGCCTCCGGGTATTCCTCCCGGAGGCCGGCGGCCTGTGTGAGGCTGTGCCTCATGCATGCTGTGCGCGCTCTCCGCGTATTACTCCGGCTACGCGACTTCCGTTCGCTCCTGGCCGCACGGCTCCTCTCCCAGGCCGCCGACGGCGTGTTCCAGGCAGCGCTCGCCACCTTCGTCATCTTCTCGCCCGAGAAGCAGGCGTCTCCCGAGGCGATCGCCTCCGCCATGGCGATCCTGCTGCTGCCGTACTCCCTCCTCGGGCCGTTCACCGGTGTCCTGTTGGACCGCTGGCGCCGGCGCCAGGTCCTGCTGTACGGGAACCTGCTGCGCACCGTGCTCGCCGTGCTCACCGGGGCCCTGATCGCGATGCAGGTCCCGGACTGGCTCTTCTACGTCTCCGCCCTGTGCGTGACCGCCGTCAACCGCTTCGTCCTGGCGGGGCTGTCGGCCGCCCTGCCCCGTGTGGTCGACGGCGGACGGCAACTGGTGACGGCCAACTCCCTCGCACCCACGGCCGGCACGCTCGCCATGACGGTGGGCGGCGGGCTCGCCTTCGCCATCCGGCTGGCCGGTGCGGACCTCGACGGAGTCGTGGTCCTGCTCGCCGCGCTGCTGTACCTCTGCTCCGCCCTCACCGCCCTGCGGATGACACCGCAACTGCTCGGCCCCGACCCCACGGTCCTGCAACCGCACGTCAGAGAAGCCCTGTTGAGCACGGTGCGGGGACTCGCGGAAGGGCTCCGGCACCTCGCCGCACGCCCCACCCCGGCGGGCGCGCTCACCACGATGACGCTGGTCCGCTTCTGCTACGGCGCGCTGACGGTGATGGTGCTGATGCTGTGCCGGTACGCCTGGTCCGACACCACGTCCGAGGGCCTGGCCCTGCTCGGAGTGACCGTCGCCGTGTCAGGAGCCGGATTCTTCGCGGCGGCAGTGGTCACCCCGTGGGCGGTCGGCCGGTTCACACCCTTCGGTTGGATGGCCTGCTGTGCTGTGGCAGGCGCGGTCCTCACGCCCGCACTCGGACTGTTCTTCCGCCCGGCACCCATGCTGGCGGCCGCGTTCGTCCTCGGCCTGGGCACCCAGGGCACCAAGATCACCACGGACACCGTGGTCCAGTCGTCCATCGACGACGCCTTCCGCGGCCGCATCTTCGCCCTCTACGACGTGCTGTTCAACGTCGCCTTCGTCGGCGCCGCCGCAGTCGCCGCCCTGATGCTGCCACCAGACGGCCGGTCCGCCGTACTGGTCGTGGTGGTCGCCGCGCTCTACGCCCTGGTCGCCGCGGCGCTGATCCGCTTCGGACGCCGTTGAGCGCGGCTTCCCCCTAGCGGGAACCCTCGCCCGTGCGACGCCGTCGCCGGAGCCGGTACGTTACGGACGTTGATCCACGCGCCCGGACACCTCGTTTCCGGGCACACCAATTTCGGGGGAATTCCCATGACCACGCCGCCGCAGGGGCACAACCCGTACGGCCAGAACCCATACGGACAACAGCCGTACGGACAACAACCGTACGGCCAGCCGCCCTATCCGCAGCAGCCTCAAGCCCCGTACGGACCGCCCCCGGGCGGTCAACCGCAGGCCGGGCCGCCGCCGCAAGGCGGGTACGCCTACCCGCAGCAGCCACAGCCTCCCTACGGCCAGCAGCCGCAGCCGGGTTTCCCCCCGGCGCCGCAGCAGCCCTACATGCAGGGTGGGGCGCCCGTTCCACCGCAGAACCCCCGGCCTTCCCGTTCCCCCAAGGCGATCCTGAAGGGGGTCGTCGCGGTCGTCGGCCTGATCGTCATCGGCATCGCCTGGGTGAGTTCCTGGGACAACGCCGATACCGCCGAGGTCGGCAACTGCATGAAGAACGAGGGCAACGAGATCAAGCCCGATCTCAAGGTAGTGGACTGCGGTACGGCGGAGGCCACGTACAAGGTGCAGGCCGTCCACCCCGACACCACCGACACCGCGCTCTGTTCCGAGAACACCAAGGCCTACTCGGAGATCCAGCGCCACCGCCGGTCCTCCACCACGCGGTTCGTGCTCTGCCTTGAGCCGCTGAAGTAGCGCGGGAACGCCCAGGGGCGGGGTTTCACGTGAAACGGCCGGTCGGCTACCGGCATGTTTCACGTGAAACCCCGCCCCATGGCACTGCGCCCCGTTTCACGTGAAACATCGTCGGTTTCACGGCCACGCGAGCCTCGGTCGACTCAGCTCTGGGCGGCCCACCACTCCTTGAGAGTCGCCACCGCGGCCTCGTGCTCCAACGGGCCGTGCTCCAGCCGCATCTCCAGCATGTGCTTGTACGCCTTGCCGACCTGCGGGCCGGGACCGATGCCCAGGATCTCCATGATGGCGTTGCCGTCCAGGTCCGGGCGGATCGCGTCCAGCTCTTCCTGGTCCTGAAGCAGCGCAATGCGCTCCTCCAGCCCGTCGTAGGCGCGGGACAGGGCGCCGGCCTTGCGCTTGTTGCGGGTGGTGCAGTCCGAGCGGGTCAGCTTGTGCAGGCGCCCCAGCTGCGGGCCGGCGTCCCGGACGTAGCGGCGCACCGCGGAGTCCGTCCACTCTCCGGTGCCGTACCCGTGGAAGCGCAGGTGCAGCTCCACCAGCCGCGCGACGTCCTTGATCATGTCGTTGGAGTACTTCAAGGCGGTCATGCGCTTCTTGGTCATCTTCGCTCCGACCACCTCGTGGTGGTGGAAGGAGACCCGACCGTCCTTCTCGAAGCGCCGCGTCTTGGGCTTGCCGATGTCGTGCAGCAGCGCCGCCAACCGCAGCACCAGATCGGGCCCGTCGTCCTCCAGGTCGATGGCCTGTTCCAGCACGGTCAGCGAGTGCTCGTAGACGTCCTTGTGACGGTGGTGCTCATCGCTCTCCAGGCGCAGTGCGGGCAGCTCGGGCAGCACCCGGTCGGCGAGCCCGGAGTCGACCAGCAGTCGCAGCCCCTTGCGCGGGTTCGGAGCCAGGATGAGCTTGTTCAGCTCGTCACGGACCCGTTCCGCGGAGACGATCTCGATGCGCTCCGCCATCGAGGTCATCGCCTCGACGACCTCGGGCGCCACCTCGAATTCCAGCTGGGCGGCGAAGCGCGCCGCCCGCATCATCCGCAGCGGATCGTCGGAGAACGACTCCTGCGGCGTCCCCGGCGTCCGCAGCACGCGGGCCGCGAGGTCCTCCAGACCGTCGTGCGGGTCGACGAACTCCTTCTGCGGGAGCAGCACCGCCATCGCGTTCACCGTGAAGTCCCGGCGGACCAGATCGTCCTCGATCGAGTCGCCGTACGAGACCTCCGGCTTGCGCGAGGTGCGGTCGTACGCCTCGGAACGGTAGGTGGTGATCTCGATGTCGAACGAGCTCTTCTTGCAGCCGACGGTGCCGAAGGCGATGCCGACCTCCCAGACGGCGTCCGCCCACGGCCGGACGATCTTCAGCACGTCCTCCGGCCGGGCGTCCGTGGTGAAGTCCAGGTCGTTGCCGAGCCGGCCGAGCAGCGCGTCCCGGACCGATCCGCCGACCAGGGCAAGCGTGAAACCGGCCTCCTGGAAGCGGCGGGCCAGGTCGTCCGCGACGGGGGACACCCGCAGCAGTTCGCTCACGGCACGGCGCTGCACGTGGTTCAGCGCGTCCGTCTGCTGCGGGGTCCGCTCGGGCTGCGGGGTGGGGAAGTCATCGTTGGCGTTCGGCACAACAGAAAAGGGTACGTGGCCGCGCGGCACCCGGCGTCACGTTAATAAAGGGGACAAGCGCACACGGATTTCCGGCGTAGTGATCATGTGGCGCAGTCCGCGGCACTACGGCGCGCCGGGCCTCGTTACCATTCGTGGACGCACATTCCGACGACCACTGATCACGACGAGGGACGGGCGAGCGCGTGGCCGATGCGGCAGGGTTCCAGGCGACTGAACGGCCGCGTGGCCGGTGGCTGCGAAGGACCGTGACGCTGCTCACCGGAGTGCCCCTGCTCGTGGCGTCGCTGCAGCTCCCGCAGGCGGCCACGGCGAGGGCCGACTCGGCCGGCTCCCACCCGGTCAGCGTCACGATCAACGCGATGTCCCCGGCCGCGCCCGGCAAGGACGACACGGTCACCGTCTCCGGCACGCTGACCAACGACAGCAAGAACCCCATCACCGGCGCCCACGTCGGGCTCCACCGCGGGGCCGCGCTGAACGACCGCAGTTCCATCGAGGCTGTGACCAAACGCACCGGGTACCAGCCGGGAGCCGACGGCGAGGAGATCGCCAAGCACACCGAGAAGGTCGACAGACTGGACCCGGGAGCCAGCCGGACCTACACCGTGAACGTCCCGGTCAAGGACCTCGGCCTCAGCGCCGACGGCGTCTACCCGCTCGGGATCACCCTGTCCGGACACACGTCGAGCTCGTCGTACGACCAGGTGCTCGGCATCGACCGGACCTTCCTGCCCTGGCAGGACGCCGCCCCGGCGAAGAAGACCCAGCTCACCTACCTGTGGCCGCTGATCTCCACCACCCACCTGACGGCCGAGACCGGCGCAGACGCCCAGCAGACTCCGGTGTTCCGCAACGACGACCTGGCGGCGGAGATCGCCCCGGGCGGCCGGCTGCAGAAGATGATCGAGCTGGGCAAGAACCTCCCGGTGACCTTCGTCATCGATCCGGACCTGCTCGCGTCCGTCGAAGCGATGACCAAGACGTACCGCGTGCACGGCCCGGACGGCCCGATGGGCAAGAACCAGGCCGTCGCCATGCAGTGGCTCAACGACCTTGAGAACGCCGTGAAGGGGCACGAGGTCGTCGCCCTGCCGTTCGGCGACCCGGACCTGGCCTCGCTCGCGCACCACGGCAAGAGCGTGCCCAGTGCGCTCGGCCACCTCGGCCCGGCCACCGAACTCGCCTCGAAGACGGTCGACACCATCCTGGGCGTGAAGCCGCGCACCGACTTCACCTGGCCGGTGAACGGCGCCATCGACTCCTCGATCGTCGACGTCGCCACGTCGGCCGGTGCCCACAACGTCATCACCCGCAGCGACAGCCTGCGGGACGACGGCCTCTCCTACACCCCGACGGCCGCCCGGCCCATCGGGGGCGGCAACACCGCCATCGTCGCCGACACCCGGCTCTCCCGGGCCTTCGAAGGCGACATGTCGAAGTCCGGGAACGCCAGCCTGGCGATCCAGGAATTCCTCGCCGAGGCTCAGATGATCGGCCTGGAGAACCCGGAGCAGCAGCGCAGCGTCGTCGTCGCGCCGCAGCGCATGCCCTCGGCGCCCCAGGCCCAGGCGATGGCCAGCGCGCTGCGGAACCTGGAGCAGGCCAGCTGGGTCCAGCCGACGAAGCTCGGTGACGCGGCCAAGGCCAAGCCCGACCCGAACGCCAACCGCCAGATCCCCAGCCGCTCCGCCTACCCGTCGTTCCTGCGGCGGGAGGAGCTCCCCATCGAGGCGTTCCAGCAGATCGAGGACACCCAGACCGCGCTGGACGACTTCCAGGTGATCCTGGCCCAGCCGGAGCGCGTGGTCACCCCCTTCGGCAACGCCATAATGCGGGAGATGTCCACGTCATGGCGGGGCGACGACAAGGGGGCCGCCGCGTTCCGGACCTCGGTCCGCGGCTACCTCGGCGGCCTGACCAAGAAGGTCCGCCTGATTCCGAAGTCGGAGGCGACGCTCTCCGGGCGCAGCGCCACGATCCCGGTGACGGTCCAGAACAACCTCCTGCAGGGCGTCCAGGGCCTGACCCTGCGGCTGACCTCGTCGCAGCCCAACCGTCTGGACGTGGGCAAGAGCCAGCAGATCAAGGTGGACGGCGGGCACAGCCAGTCGTTCAAGTTCGAGACCACCGCGAACGCCAACGGTCTGGCCTGGGTGACCGCTCAGCTCTACACCGCGGACGGCAAGCCCTACGGTGAGCCGATGACGTTCCGCGTGAATGTCACCGAGATCACCGCCACTGTGATGCTCGTCATCGCCGGCGGTGTCCTCCTGCTGGTGCTCGCCGGCGTCCGGATCTACCTCCAGCGCAAGCGGGCGGCGGCCGAGGAGACCGACGACGAGGAAAACGGCGAGGACAACGGCGGTTCCGCCGCCGACGAGAAGGGCGACGACGACGGAGGCACGGGCGGCGACGCCCCCGGGCAGCCGGGTGAGCCCACGCCGGACACCGGTTCGGAGAAGTCCGGGCCGTCCGGCTCAGGTGAGAAAGTGGACCGTTGATAGACGACGGGGCCGGATGGCCGGCGACGGATGAGGTGGGGCAGCGATGAATGCGCCGTACGACGGTGACCGCGGCCGGGGCGCCCATGGCGATCCCTCGGGGGCGGTCCCTCCGACGCCGCCGCCCCCTGCGGACCAGGACCAGTACGCCCAGGACCCTTACGCGCAGAACCCCTACCGCAACGACCCGTACGCGTCGCCCGCCCCGACGGGCCAGGGTCCGACCGCCGAGCCCGGCTACGGCCAGGCCGCGCCCCCGCCGTCCCCGGGACAGCCCGCACACCCCCTGTACCAGCAGCCGCCCGGCCCGCAGCAGTGGCCGGCGCCGGCGCCCACGGGGCCCCGGGCCCCGACCCACGATCTTTCGTACGGCGATCCCGACACGACGATGCAGTTGGCCGGAGGCGACGCACTGAAGGCTCAGGGCGCCGACGAACAGCCCGAGCGGGACGCGTTCGCCCACCTCTTCCGCGACCAGCAGCAGCCCTACCAGCCGCCGCACCCCGCGCCGGGCCCCGTGGCCCCCCTGGCCCCGCATGGGCCGCAGGCCCCACAGGCGCCGGTGGCGTCCCCCACCGGCCCGGAGCCGGTGGCGCAGCAGCTCACCGAGGAGCCCGAGCCGGAGCCCGCCCCCGTGGCGGCGGCCGGCAAGCAGTCCGGGGGCCGCGCCTCCGGACTGCTGAAGTCCAGCGCGGTGATGGCCGCCGGCACGATGGTGTCCCGGCTCACCGGCTTCGTCCGCTCGGCGCTGATCGTCGCGGCGCTCGGCGGCGCGGTGCTCGGTGACTCCTGGCAGGTCGCCTACCAGCTGCCGACCATGATCTTCATCTTGACCATCGGTGGCGGCCTGAACTCCGTCTTCGTCCCGCAGCTCGTCCGCGCGATGAAGGAGGACGAAGACGGCGGCGAGGCGTACGCCAACCGACTCCTCACCCTGGTCGTCGTCGTCCTGGGCGTCCTGACCGTACTGGCGGTGTTCGCCGCACCGCTGTTGGTCAAGCTGGTCTCGTTCGACATCTCCAGGGATCCGGCGGCCAACGAGGTCGCGGTCGCCTTCACCCGCTACTGCGTGCCCACGATCTTCTTCATGGGCCTGCACGTCGTCATGGGGCAGATCCTCAACGCCCGCGGCCGCTTCGGCGCGATGATGTGGACCCCGGTCCTCAACAACATCGTCATGATCGCCACTTTCGGCCTGTTCATCTGGGTCTACGGCACGGCGAAGACCTCCCACATCGGCGTCACCACCATCCCCGACGAGGGCATCCGCCTGCTCGGCATCGGCACCCTCCTCGGCCTGGTGGTCCAGGCGCTGGCGATGATCCCGTACCTGCGGGACGCCGACTTCAAGCTGCGGCTCCGGTTCGACTGGCGCGGCCACGGCCTGGGCAAGGCCGCCAAGCTCGCGAAGTGGACGGTCCTGTTCGTCCTCGCCAACCAGGCCGGCGTCCTGGTCGTCACCCAGCTCTCCACCTGGGCCGGAAACACCGCGGACCGCCAGGGCCACCCGGGCACCGGCTTCATCTCCTACGCCAGCGCCCAGCTGATCTGGAACATGCCGCAGGCGATCATCACCGTCTCCGTCATGGCGGCGCTGCTGCCCCGGCTCGCACGCTCCGCCCACGACGGCGACACCGGCGCCGTCCGGGACGACATCTCCCAGGGCCTGCGGACCTCGGCCGTGGCGATCGTCCCGATCTCGTTCGGATTCCTCGCGCTCGGCATCCCGCTGTGCACGCTGGTCTACGGCTCGTCCGGCGCCGGCATCCCGATGGGCTACATGCTGATGGCCTTCGGCGTGGGCCTCATCCCGTTCTCGGTGCAGTACGTCGTCCTGCGCGCCTTCTACGCGTACGAGGACACCCGCACCCCCTTCTACAACACGGTGATCGTCGCCGGCGTCAACGCCGCGGCCTCCGCGCTCTGCTTCCTGCTCCTGCCCGCCCGCTGGGCCGTGATCGGCATGGCGGCGTCCTACGGCCTGGCGTACGTGATCGGCGTCGGCGTGGCCTGGCGCCGGCTGAGCAAGCGGATGAACGGCGACCTGGACACCGCACACGTGGTGCGGACCTATGCGCGGCTGGCCGGCGCCAGCGTCCCCGCCACGATCGTTTCCGGCGCCCTGGTGTACGTCCTGATGCAGGCGCTCGGCACCGGACTCGTCGGATCACTCGCCGCCCTCATCGGCGGCGCCGCCGCACTTCTGGCCGTCTTCTACCTCGCCGCCCGAAAAATGCGGATCGAGGAGCTGAACGCCCTGGTCGGCATGGTCAGATCCAAGCTAGGACGCTGACCGGGCACAACCATCGACTGCCACCGTGTGTCGTGCATAGTGGCGGACTGTGGGCACAATTGTCTTGGCTCATTGAGCCTGCAACGGATGGGGAGGCAGGAACGACGGTGGCGGAACGGAGCACGGCTGCCGTCGACGTGGCCGACACGAGCGGCGAAGAGCCGCTGACCGCCAAGGCGGGTCAGGCCACGGACGACGGTGCGGAGGCCGAGAAGGTATCCAGCACGGAAACGGACACTGCAGGCACCGACGACAAGGGTGCCGAAGCGACCGACTCCAAGCCACCCGAACTCCACAGCGGCCACAAGCTCGCCAGACGCTACCGGCTCGAGGAGTGCGTCACCCGTCTGGACGGATTCAGCAGCTGGCGCGCCGTGGACGAGAAGCTCCGCCGGGCGGTGGGCGTGCACGTCCTGCCCGCGGACCACCCGAGGGCCCGTCCGGTGCTCTCGGCCGCCCGGGCCTCCGCCCTCCTCGGCGACCCACGCTTCGTCCAGGTCCTCGACGCCGTCGAGGACAACGACCTGGTCTACGTCGTCCACGAGTGGCTGCCGGACGCCACCGAGCTGGCGACGGTCCTCGCCAACGGGCCGCTCGAACCGCACGACGCCTACCAGCTCGTCAGCCAGGTCTCGCAGGCCATGGCCGCCGCCCACCGCGAGGGCCTGTCCCACCTGCGCCTCACCCCCAGCTCAGTGCTGCGCACGGAGTCCGGGCAGTACCGCATCCGCGGCCTGGCCGTCATGGCGGCGCTGCGCGGCATCTGCTGCGAGCACCCGCAGCGCACGGACACCGAGGCGATCGGCGCGCTGCTCTACGCCGCCCTCACCCAACGCTGGCCCTACGAGAACGACGCCTACGGTCTGACCGGCCTACCCAAGGGCGTCGGCCTGATCGCGCCGGACCAGGTGCGCGCGGGCGTGCACCGGGGGCTGTCCGAGCTCGCCATGCGGGCCCTGGTCAACGACGGGGCCACCGCGTCCCGCCAGGAGCCGGCGTGCACCACGCCGGACGAGCTGGCCAAGGCGGTCGCCGCGATGCCGCGTATCCGTCCGCCGGAGACCGCGTTCTCGACTCCGCCGCCGTACCAGCGCACGGGATACCAGCAGGGTTCCTACGGCCAGCCGCGGGGGCACAACGGTCAGTCGGTGCAGGCGACACAGCCCGTCGCCGCGCCGCCGCCCCCGCTCCAGAGCCGCACCGGCAAGGCGCTGAAGTGGTCGGTGTCCGCGCTCCTGATCGCCGCGCTGGGCCTGGGCAGCTGGCAGCTGGCGGACACCCTGCTGAAGCGGGAGAACGACCAGGACAGTCCGGGGAACTCGCAGACCGCCGGCGGCGCCACGAAGCCCGACGGCAAGGCGATCAAGATCGTGGACGGCGCCGAGTACTACCCGGACGGGCAGCCGCAGCACCCCGACGAGGCGCGGGACACCTACGACAGGGACCCCTCGACCTACTGGCGCAGCAAGAGCTACCGCGAGGGCCCCGATCTGAACCCGGCCTTCAAGAAGGGCGTCGGGCTGGTCTACGACCTCGGCTCGAAGCAGCGGATAAGCACCGCGTCCATCGGGCTGCACTACACCGGTGACCACACGACGGTGACGCTCTACGCGGCCGATTCCCTCTCACCGTCCGAGCCGCTGAGCTCCATGCAGGAGCTCGGTACGGCCAAGACCTCGGGAGGAACGGCCAAGGTCACGCTCAAGACCCCCGCGAAGACGCGCTACGTCGTCGTGTGGATCACAGCGATGCCCTATTCACCGCAGGACACCTACAGCGGCGCCGGCTACAAGCAGGGCGTGACCGAGGTGTCCTTCACCAGCTGAGCACGCGCACTCCCCGAGGGGCGTGGATCCGGCAGTCGAACGGCCGCAAGGCCGCACCGGCTCCCGTATCCACGCCCCTCTGCGCGCGTAGATCATCTCCGCTCACCGAGGTGTCTCTCCCAGCATTTACATTCGTCATCGGGCGGGCTTCAATGGGACCGAGATCAGACAGCTACGGCCGGGGGGCCCGTGTCCACCGACAGCGACAAGGCTTCAACACCAACCGACGCTGATCTCCTTGCGCTGCACGTGAAAGGTGACCCCGACGCGTTCGGGGAGATCGTCCGGCGCCACCGCGACCGGCTGTGGGCCGTGGCCTTACGGACCCTCGGTGATCGCGAAGAGGCAGCTGATGCGGTCCAGGACGCACTCGTCTCCGCTTATCGCGCCGCACACTCGTTCCGCGGTCAATCCGCCGTGACGACCTGGCTTCATCGCATCACCGTCAACGCCTGCCTCGACCGGGCCCGCAAGGCAGCCTCGCGCCGCACCTCACCGGTCGCCGAAACAGAGCGACTGGAACAGCTCCTCGAGCCCGAAGAATCCGCGGCACTCCCGGCGGAACGGGAAGACCTCCACCGCGAAGTCCTCGTCGCGCTGCGGACCCTCCCCGCGGAACAGCGTGCCGCGCTCGTACTCGTCGACATGCAGGGATATTCCGTCGCGGAGACCGCCGAGATCCTTGGCGTACCGACCGGAACGGTGAAGAGCCGCTGCTCACGAGGCCGAGCTCGGCTCCTGCCCTTGGTCACCCATCTGCGCGGCGACGGCGGGGGTAGCAATCCCGCGACCGGGGGAAGGAACCGGGCGCAGGGGCCATCCGTCCCACCGACGGCAGGACCGAAGGGCACAGATGCCGTGAAGGGCGGAGGTGGGCGAGCGTGACGTCGACAACCGGCGCGGGCGAGCACCCGGAGGTCTCCGAGATCTCCGATCTCACGGACGGGCTGCTCTCCCCCTCACGCACCGCGGATCTAGAGGACCACCTGGCTGGCTGCGCATTGTGCGAAGACGTACGAGTGTCCCTGGACGAGATCCGAGGGCTCCTTGGCACGCTCCCCGGTCCGACGCGGATGCCGGCCGATGTCGCTGAGCGCATCGATGCCGCCCTCGCCGCCGAGGCGCTCCTGGATGCCGTCACCTCCGAGGGCGAGCCTCTCGTTTCACGTGAAACATCGCCGAGCCACGCTTCCGTTTCACGTGAAACATCGACCGAACCGGTGCCGGTTTCACGTGAAACATCGGCCGCGCCCTCCCCTGTTTCACGTGAAAGCAGCGGGCAGGCAGCCGCCCGTACCAACCCGTCCGCACCGCCGGGCAGGCGAGCCCGCGGCGCCTCTGGGCCCGGCCGCCAAACGCCAGGGCGTCGTACGTCACGCTCCCGACGATGGCCACGGGTTCTGCTCGGCTCGGCGGCTGCCGCTGCGGTGCTCAGCGTCGGTGGGCTGCTGATCCAGAGCGGCGGCAGCGGCGGCGTTCAAGCCACCAGGCAGAACAGTTCCGCCTCAGCCCGAGGAGAATCCCCGTCGGGACTGACTGTCGCGACGCTCGGGACGGACGTCCACAAGCTGCTTGCCACGAAGAAGTCTCAGCAAGCACCGGAGATCGGCACCCGCAGCTCTCCCGAGACACCCTTCCGAGGCGAGTCGGACACCGTCCCGTCGTGTGTACGCCAGGGCATCGGCCGCCCCGAGAAGCCGCTGGCCGCCACGCGCAGCGTCTATGAGGGCAAGGACTCGTTCCTGGTGGTGCTGCCGCATCCGTCCGACCCGAAGAGCGTGTCTGCCTACGTCGTCACCGCTTCCTGCATCTCCAGCAGTCCGCCGGCTCCGGGGAAGGTCCTCCTGACCCACTCGTATCGACGAGACTGAACGCCGGCACGTGCGCTGTGGCACTCCGGGAATGCTCGCCCCTTAGGATCCGTTGGGTGGGGTGAGAGTTCCGAGACCCCAGCAAGCCGTCGGCAGAGACAAGGAAGACACCCGTGAGCGACGTCCGCAACGTGATCATCATCGGCTCCGGGCCCGCGGGCTATACCGCAGCGCTCTACACCGCCCGCGCGTCCCTGAAGCCGCTCGTCTTCGAAGGCGCCGTCACCGCGGGTGGCGCACTGATGAACACCACTGACGTGGAGAACTTCCCCGGCTTCCGCGACGGCATCATGGGTCCGGATCTGATGGACAACATGCGCGCCCAGGCCGAACGCTTCGGCGCCGAGCTGGTGCCGGACGACATCGTCTCGGTCGACCTCACCGAGGAGATCAAGACCGTCACCGACACCATGGGCAAGGTCCACCGCGCCAAGGCGGTCATCATCGCCACCGGCTCCCAGCACCGCAAGCTCGGCCTGCCGCGCGAGGACGAGCTGTCCGGTCGTGGCGTCTCCTGGTGCGCGACCTGCGACGGGTTCTTCTTCAAGGACCAGGACATCGCCGTGATCGGCGGCGGCGACACCGCGATGGAGGAGGCCACCTTCCTCTCGCGCTTCGCCAAGTCCGTCACGGTCGTCCACCGCCGCGACGCGCTGCGGGCGAGCAAGGCGATGCAGGAGCGTGCCTTCGCCGACCCGAAGATCAAGTTCGTGTGGGACAGCGAGGTCGCCGAGGTCCACGGCGAGAACAAGCTCTCCGGCCTGACGCTGCGCAACGTCAAGACGGGCGAGACCTCCGAGCTTCCGGTCACCGGCCTCTTCATCGCGATCGGCCACGACCCGCGGACCGAGCTCTTCAAGGGTCAGCTGAACCTCGACGACGAGGGTTACCTCAAGGTCGATGCGCCCAGCACTCGCACGAACCTCGCGGGCGTCTTCGCCGCCGGTGACGTCGTCGACCACACCTACCGCCAGGCGATCACCGCTGCTGGCACGGGCTGCTCCTCGGCCCTCGATGCCGAGCGGTTCCTCGCGGCGCTCTCCGACGGCGAGGCCACGGCCGAGCCGGAGAAGACCGCTTCCGCCTGACCCGCACACCACACAGCTTTTCCCATCACCCACCCAGTAAGGAGATTGCCATGGCCGGCGCCACGGTGACCGTCACGGACGCCAACTTCGAAGAGGTCGTCCTCAAGAGCGACAAGCCCGTTCTCGTGGACTTCTGGGCCACCTGGTGCGGCCCGTGCCGCCAGATCGCCCCGTCCCTGGAGGCCATTGCCGCCGAGCACGACGAGATCGTCATCGCCAAGCTCAACACCGACGAGAACCCGGCCACCACCGCCAAGTACGGCGTCATGTCGATCCCGACCATGAACGTCTACCAGGGCGGCGAGGTCGTGAAGACCATCGTCGGTGCCAAGCCGAAGGCCGCCATCGAGCGCGACCTGGCCGACTTCCTCGCCTGAGGCACGACGTCACGTTTCACGTGAAACATCGCTGCGGTCGCCTACAACGGTCGGAGCGCGGGCTCCTTCTGCACGGCTCCGAGCAGACGGTCCAGCGCGAGCTCGACGTCTTCCTTCCACGAGATCGTGGTTCGTAGCTCAAGCCGCAACCGGGGAAACCGGGGATGCGGGCGCACGGTCTTGAAGCCCACGGCCAGAAGATGATCGGCGGGCAGCACGCACGCCGGCTCGGCCCAGCGCGCGTCACCGAACGCTTCGATCGCCTTGAAGCCCCGCTGGATGAGGTCCTTGGCCACCGTCTGGACCATCACCCGCCCGAGCCCCTGCCCCTGGTAGCCAGGAGTCAGCCACGCCGTCAGCAACTGCACCGCATCCGGTGACACCGGGCTGGTGGGGAAGGCCGTGGAGCGCGGGACGTAAGCCGGCGGGGCGTACATGACGAATCCAGCCGGCACATCGTCGACGTAGACGACGCGCCCGCACGATCCCCACTCCAGCAGGACCGCCGAGATCCAGGCTTCCTTCTCCAGCTCTGGACGTCCCGCCTTTACCGCGGCCTCGCCGCTGACGGGGTCGAGCTCCCAGAAGACGCAGGAGCGACAGCGCTTGGGGAGATCTGGAAGGTTGTCCAGCGTGAGCGGTACGAGCCGACGGCCCATGGAACCAGGTCCTCGCTTCCCTCGCCTGCCGCACCGCGCAGTGCTGTCAGCGCCACCTGCTCCCTGAGCAGACCACCAACGAACCCTCCGAGGGCTGCGAGGCCGAACCCCGCCACCAGCAGTCCGGTGCGGCTCACTGATCGCATGGCCCTCTCCTCGATGTGAGGTCTCTCCACGTGGATGCGTGCCATACCCGATCGCATCGTATCCACCCTTTATGGGCGCGGGTACTGCCAGAAAGCAAAGGGCGAGCCGTGTTCCGGTATCAGTTTCCGGAACACGGCTCGCCCCGAGCCTCACACGTCAGGTCACTGTTCGTCGGCGCCCTCGTCGGCCGACGCGCTTCCCATGACGGAGCCCTCGCCCGGAGCAAGGGTGCCGAGGATGCGTTCCAGGTCCTCCATCGAGGCGAACTCGACGACGATCTTCCCCTTCTTCTGGCCAAGGTCGACCTTCACCCGGGTTTCGAAGCGGTCGGACAGCCGGGAAGCCAGGCCGGTGAGCGCGGGGGACACCCGAGCACCCGCCCGGGGCTTCTTCGCCTTGCCGGCGCTCGTGGGGCTCGACCCCATGAGCGTCACGATCTCCTCGACGGATCGGACCGACAGCCCCTCCGCCACGATCCGGCGCGCGAGGTTGTCCTGCTCCTCCGGATCGTCCAGCGACAGCAGAGCCCTGGCGTGTCCCGCGGAGAGGACTCCTGCTGCGAGCCTCTTCTGCACCGAAGGCGACAGCCTCAGCAGCCGGAGTGTATTGGTGACCTGCGGTCGCGAACGCCCGATCCGGTCGGCCAGCTCGTCATGGGTGCACTTGAAGTCCTGCAGCAACTGGTCGTAGGCAGCGGCCTCTTCCAGAGGGTTCAGCTGAGCCCGGTGCAGGTTCTCCAACAGCGCGTCGAGCAGCAGCCGCTCGTCTTCGGTGGCGCGCACGATCGCCGGGATCTTCTCAAGCCCGGCTTCTCGGCAGGCTCGCCAGCGTCGCTCACCCATGATGAGCTCGTAGCGCCCCGGCGCCGTCTGACGGACCACGACCGGCTGGAGCAGGCCCACCTCCTTGATGGAGGTGACCAATTCGGCGAGGGCGTCCTCGTCAAAGACTTCGCGCGGCTGCCGCGGGTTCGGCCGGATGGCATCCAGCGGCACTTCGGCGAAGTGCGCGCCGGCCACCTCAACCGGAAGATCGCTTGCGCTCTGTGTACCCGCCGGCGCCTCTGTTTCACGTGAAACACCGGGCGTCGGCAGCGAGGCCACCTTGGCGGCCGCCACTCCGCGGTCCGGTGCCAGAACCGGTCCGGACGACGGTGACGTGGTTCCCCGTCCCACCGCCGGCCCGGACTGGTCCGTGCCCTGCGGTGCGGCGGGGATCAGCGCACCCAGCCCGCGGCCCAGCCCCCTGCGTCGTTCACTCACTGAGTCCCCTCCGAGATGGTGTGCTGTGCTTGGTAGTTCACACTCAGGCCCTGCTCTCCGGGCTGCGGGGAAGCCCCCCGGAGCGCAATCTCCCTGGCTGCTTCGAGGTAGGAGAGCGCACCGCTGGATCCCGGGTCGTAGGTGAGCACCGTCTGTCCGTAGCTGGGCGCTTCCGAGATGCGTACCGAGCGGGGGATGCTCGTCCGGAGCACCTCATTGCCGAAGTGGCTGCGCACCTCGTCGGCAACCTGTGAGGCAAGACGGGTACGTCCGTCGTACATGGTGAGCAGGATGGTCGAGACGTGGAGCTTGGGGTTGAGATGCCCCCGCACCAGTTCGACGTTCCGTAGCAACTGCCCCAGACCTTCGAGCGCGTAGTACTCGCACTGGATCGGAATCAGCACCTCGGCGCCGGCGACCAACGCATTGACGGTCAACAGGCCGAGCGAGGGCGGGCAGTCGATGAGGATGTAGTCCAGGGGCTGTTCATACGCCTTGATGGCGCGGTCCAACCGGCTTTCGCGTGCCACCAGCGAGACCAACTCGATCTCAGCACCGGCCAGGTCGATGGTGGCGGGGGCGCAGAAAAGCCCCTCCACTTCCACCACCGGCTGCACGACGTCGGAGAGCGGCTTGCTCTCGACCAGCACGTCGTAGATGGAGGGCACTTCGGCGTGATGGTCGATCCCCAGGGCTGTCGACGCATTGCCCTGCGGGTCGAGGTCGATCACCAACACCCGAGCTCCGTGCAGCGCCAGTGACGCCGCGAGGTTCACGGTGGTGGTGGTCTTGCCGACCCCGCCCTTCTGATTGGCGACCACCATGACGCGGGTCGCTTCGGGACGGGGCAACCCCTCGCCTACGCGGCCCATGGCCCCTACCGCCAGCTGCGCTGCGCGACCTACCGGTGTGTTGTCCATCAGGGGCGGCGTTTCACGTGAAACGTCGTCCCCGAACGACTCGTTGCGGGGACCGGGGACCGGATCGGTCATCGGTCCCGCGATGTTGGCGTCGGACCGCAAGGATTCACTCTCCTCGACATCAGGCTCACAATGGTGAGAGCCTGCCATGCTTTCGGTATCGCGAACCAGTGAGGTCCGTTCTCCTGTGGATGAACCCGCCCCTGTGGATACTTTCGTGACCCGTGTGGGTTTCCGGTCGTGCGGCTCGGCAGCCGCACGACCGCGGCTGATGATCCCTTGCAGCAGAGAACGACGTTTCACGTGAAACACGATGCCAGCGCCGCGTCCGAATAAGCCGCGACACTCCGTCTTGTGGCTTTTTGGGGCACCTGCGGAATTCGCCCTTTCTGCTATTCCGTGGACGCCTATGCCCACCACGGACCAGCAGATCAAGGCCCCTTCCTCAGCCCACCATCAGCGTCGGCGCCCCCGCGACACCCGGCTGGTACGCGCCGCCTTCGCCCGCTTCGCGGCGAAGCGCACCCCACCGGGGCTCTCTCCCACCTCGACGCGCACCACGGTCGACGGCGGATCCACCACACCCTCGCCGACGTGCACAACGGAGGTGTCCACCACACCGAGCTTGCTCAGCGCTGCACGGGCCGACTTGAGCTCCTCCTCCGCGGTGTCGCCCTTGAGCGCCAGCATCTCGCCGTAGGGACGCAGCAGCGGCACTCCCCAGCCGGCCAGCCGGTCGAGCGGCGCGACGGCCCGCGCGGTCACCACGTGCACCTGCGGCAGCTTGCCCATGACTTCTTCCGCACGGCCGCGCACCACCGTGACGTGGTCCAGTCCGAGCAGCTCGACGACCTCCTGAAGGAAGTTCGTCCGCCGCAGCAGCGGCTCCAGGAGCGTGATCTTGAGGTCCGGGCGCACCAGCGCCAGGGGAATGCCGGGCAGCCCGGCACCCGAACCCACGTCACACACCGAGACGCCCTGAGGGACCACCTCGGAAAGCACCGCGCAGTTCAGCAGGTGCCGCTCCCACAGCCGCGGCACCTCGCGCGGACCGATCAGCCCGCGCTTCACGCCCGCATCGGCGAGCAGCTCGCCGTACCGCACGGCCTCCGGAAAGCGCTCGCCGAATACCTCCTGCGCCGTTTTCGGCGCGGGAGGGAGCTCCGCTGATGCCTCGGTCACGGGAACCGCCCTTCCTCTGGACTGCTTTTCCTGCCGGGAACCCGGCGTTACGACCGGGGATAACACAGAAGGCTGACAAGTTTTGGCCCCGCCTGCGAGCAGACGGGGCCAAAGAAAGACTGAGCGCGAGGCGTCAGGCCGGGAGCACAACCACGCAGCGCTGCGGTTCCTCGCCCTCGGACTCGCTCCGCAGGCCGGCCGCGGCCACCGCGTCGTGCACGACCTTGCGCTCGAACGGCGTCATCGGGTCGAGCTTCACGGGCTGGCCGGTGCTCTTGGCCTCCTCCGCCGCACTCGTACCGACCTTGGCGAGCTCCTCGCGCTTGCGCGCCCGGAAGCCGGAGATGTCCAACATCAGACGGCTGCGGTCGCCGGTCTCACGGTGCACCGCGAGCCGCGTCAGCTCCTGGAGCGCCTCCAGCACCTCGCCGTCACGGCCCACCAGCTTCTGCAGATCGCGGCTGTCCGAGTCGCCGATGATCGACACCGAGGCGCGGTCCGCCTCGACGTCCATGTCGATGTCACCGTCGAGGTCCGCGATGTCCAGCAGGCCCTCGAGGTAGTCGGCGGCGATCTCGCCTTCCTGCTCCAAGCGGGTAAGGGTGTCGGTGCCCTCGGCGCCAGGGGTCGTGTCCGTCACGTAAGGACTCCTTCTTACTTCTTGGACGGGTGCTTGGGGCGCTGCTGGCCCTTGCGCTGCCCGGACTTGGTGTTGCGGGATCCGGAGGCGCCGCCCTTGGCGGGCGTACCACCCTTTTCCTTGGCGTCCTGCGAAGCCTCGCTACTGCCCGCCGCAGAACTCGCCCGCGTGCGGTTCTGCGCGGACCCGGTCGGTGCACTGGTACCGGCACCGGCACCGCCCTGACGCTTGGCCTTGGTCTGCCGCTTGGGCTGCTGGCGGTTCTGGCGCGCCTCCTCGGCGGCCTCCTTCGCTGCGACCTCGGCCGGGCTCTCGACCAGCTTGCCCTGGGCGCGCAGCCGCTCCTGACGCTCGGTGAACGCCTTGCTGCCCGGGGTGGGGTTGCGGCGGATGACGAACATCTGCTGGCCCATGGTCCACACGTTGGTGGTCAGCCAGTAGACGAGGACACCGACGGGGAAGTTGATGCCGAAGACGGCGAACATGACCGGGAAGACGTACATCAGCATCTTCTGCTGCTGCATGAACGGCGTCTTCACCGTCAGGTCGACGTTCTTCGTCATCAGCTGGCGCTGGGTGTAGAACTGCGACGCCGACATCAGGACGATCATGATGACCGTGACCACGCGGACGTCGGTCACCGAAGCGCCGAGGCTCTGGATCTTCTCCGCGCTGTCCATGAACTTCGCCGCGAGCGGCGCACCGAAGATGTGCGCCTTCTGCGCGCTCGCCAGGAGCGTCGGGTCGATGAAGCCGACGGTCTTGTTCTGCGCGATGTGGCTGAGGACCTGGTACAGGGAGATGAAGAACGGGGACTGCGCCAGGATCGGGAGACAGCTCGAGAGCGGGTTGGTGCCCGACTCCTTGTAGAGCTTCATCATCTCTTCGGACTGGCGCTGCTTGTCGCTCTTGTAACGCTCCTGGATCGCCTTCATCTTCGGCTGGAGCGCCTGCATGTTCCGCGTCGACTTGATCTGCTTCACGAAGAGCGGGATCAGGCAGATACGGATCAGCACCACCAGCGAGACGATGGACAGACCCCACGCAGCTCCACTGTTCGCATCAAAGATCAAACTGTAGAACGAGTGGAACTGGACGATGATCCAGGAAACTGCGTAATAAAGAGGACTGAGGATCGTGTCCACGAATCAGGCTCCTTGGGCGTTGGGCTGAGTCTCGGGCTGGGCGACAGGCTCAGGGACGGTGGGCCCGCCCAGACGGCTCCTCAGCCGCTGATGCCAAACCGGACGCTTCCGGGGAGGGACGTGGTCGACGCCACCGAGCGACCACGGGTTGCACCGCAGAATGCGCCAGGCGGTCAGCGCAGTCCCCTTCACCGCGCCGTGCCGGTCGATGGCCGTGTAGCCATAGTGCGAGCACGACGGGTAGTACTTGCAGACCGGGCCCAACAGAGGGCTGATGGTCCACTGGTAGATCTTGATCAAAAGCAGCAGCGGGTACTTCACTGTGCGCTCCCTCCCGGGTCCCGTCCGGGCTTCCCGGGGCCAGCGGCTCGGCCGCCGTCGGTCACCGCCCCGGTGGGATTGCAGCCTTTCGGCGCCCCCAGCAGCCGCTCGACGGCGGCGTCCAGGTCGCGGGCCAGTTGGTCGTACTCCGCCTCACCCGCGCCGGGCAGGGCCCGTACCACAACCAGGCTACCGGCGGGCAGCCGGTCCAGCCGGTCGCGCACGAGATGGCGCAGTCTCCGCTTGACCTTGGTGCGGACGACGGCTCCGCCAACGGCCTTGCTCACGACGAAACCCGCACGCGCTGGGGGAACACTTCCCCCAGCTGCGTGCGGGTCCGTTGCGCCGCTACGACAGTGCACTACGAGGAGCGGGCGGCCGGCCCTGCGTCCCCGGCGTACCGCGGTCGCGAAGTCCTCGCGCCGCCTCAGCCGATTTTCGGTAGGCAGCACGTCATGGACCTAGGTCAGGCTGCTCAGGCCGACAGGCGGCCGCGGCCCTTGCTACGGCGCGACGCGAGAATCGCGCGGCCGGCACGGGTCCGCATGCGCAGGCGGAAGCCGTGGGTCTTCGCACGACGACGGTTGTTCGGCTGGAAGGTGCGCTTGCTCACTCGGGGGCTCCAGGAAACTTGTTGTCTCAGAGAGACAGATTTGTGGGGCGTCGACTGGCTGTCACCGTGCGCCCACGAGTAGCTCGCCACGCCCGAGTGCACCGCTACACGCTCACGAGAGCGCGATCTTTGCCCATCGGAGGCAGGCGGCAGCAGCCATCGACAACTCGACCTGGTCACGGTACGCGGGGCTACGCCATTCGGTCAAACCAGCTCCGGAACGGTGCGGAGAGCCCCCGCCAGGACACACTATGCACAGCCTGTGGACAACAACTTGAATCCCCAGGCCCGCCCTGACTACCGTGGCTGAACTCCATTTCCTTCCCGCCCGTCCTGAGAATCACACATTCGTGGGACTGTGAGAGAGCGTGCCCTGTGGCTGACGTACCTGCCGATCTTGCCGCAGTGTGGCCACGCGTACTCGATCACCTCCTGCGGTCCGAGGCCGACGGCCTCAAGCCCAAGGACCAGGACTGGCTCAAGCGGACCCAGCCGCTGGCGCTGGTCGCGGACACCGCGCTGCTCGCCGTGCCGAACGAGTTCGCGAAGGGCGTGCTCGAGGGTCGGCTGGCGCCGCTGATCGGCGAGGCCCTCAGCCACGAGTGCGGACGACCGATCCGGATCGCGATCACCGTCGACGACTCCTCCGAGGAGCCCCCGGCCCCGCAACCCGCACCGCACCAGCAGCACGCCCCGCACCAACAGCCGCACCAACAGCCGCAGCACGAGGCGTACGACGGCTACGACGGGCGCCACGACTCGCGCCAGGGCTACGGGCACCAGGGCGACGACCTGCCCAGCGTCCGTCCCGCCTACCCCGACTACCCGCAGCACCGGCACGAGCCCGGTGCGTGGCCGCAGCACTCCCGCACCGACGCGGTCGGCCCCCGCGAGGAGTACGGCTGGCAGCAACAGCACCTCGGCGGCTACCCCGACCGCGAGACGTCCACGGAGCAGTGGCGCGAGCCGTACGGTTCGCCGCCCGCCCATCTCCAGCAGCACCAGAACGACTACCGCTCGCAGGGACCGGACCGCGGCGGTCCGCGGCCCTCGGACGGCCCGCGCTCCCCTTATGAGCAGCAGCGCCGCGACCACTCCGAGCTTCCGCCGCCGGGGCCCGGTGGTCGGCCAGGCGGTCCCGGTTCGCTGCCGGCGCCCAGTGGCGCGCCCGGCCCGCTCGCCGCGCAGCCCGCGCCGGCCACCGGCCCCGGCGAACCGACCGCGCGGCTGAACCCGAAGTACCTCTTCGACACCTTCGTGATCGGCGCTTCCAACCGCTTCGCGCACGCCGCGGCGGTCGCGGTCGCCGAGGCGCCGGCCAAGGCGTACAACCCGCTCTTCATCTACGGGGAGTCGGGGCTGGGCAAGACCCACCTGCTGCACGCCATCGGGCACTACGCCCGGAGCCTCTATCCGGGCACGCGGGTGCGGTACGTCAGCTCCGAGGAGTTCACCAACGAGTTCATCAACTCCATCCGCGACGGCAAGGCGGACGCGTTCCGCAAGCGCTACCGGGACATGGACATCCTGCTCGTCGACGACATCCAGTTCCTGGCGAGCAAGGAGTCGACGCAGGAGGAGTTCTTCCACACCTTCAACACCCTGCACAACGCGAACAAGCAGATCGTGCTCTCCAGTGACCGGCCGCCGAAGCAGCTGGTCACCCTGGAGGACCGGCTGCGCAACCGCTTCGAGTGGGGGTTGATCACGGACGTCCAGCCACCGGAGCTGGAGACCCGGATCGCGATCCTCCGCAAGAAGGCGGTGCAGGAGCAGCTGAACGCGCCGCCGGAGGTCCTGGAGTTCATCGCGTCCCGGATCTCGCGGAACATCCGCGAGCTGGAGGGCGCGCTGATCCGGGTCACCGCGTTCGCGTCGCTGAACCGGCAGCCGGTGGACCTGGGGCTCACCGAGATCGTGTTGAAGGACCTGATCCCCGGCGGTGAGGACACCGCGCCGGAGATCACCGCGACCGCGATCATGGCCTCGACCGCCGACTACTTCGGGCTGACCGTGGACGACCTGTGCGGCTCCTCGCGCAGCCGGGTGCTGGTGACGGCCCGCCAGATCGCGATGTACCTGTGCCGGGAGCTGACCGACCTGTCGTTGCCGAAGATCGGCGCACAGTTCGGCGGCCGCGACCACACCACCGTGATGCACGCCGACCGCAAGATCCGCGCGCTGATGGCCGAGCGGCGCTCCATCTACAACCAGGTCACCGAGCTGACCAACCGCATCAAGAACGGCTGACGGGCGGCCTGCCGCAGGCCGCCACCGCCACTAGGGCGCCCCGGGACCCGCTCCCGGGGCGCCCTTCGTCGTGACGTCGCCGTACAGGACCGAAGGAGACGGGGAGGTGCCCGAGGGCGCTGGAGGGCGCTGACGCAGGCGCTGACGCAGGCGGTGGACGGCGTCGTGAGGTGGTTCGCGGGCCGGTCCACGGGCCGGTCGCCTGGGTTCGCGGCCCCTCCGCCGCCGTCCCAAACCTGTGGAGCGCGTCAGCTCTGTTCGATTCCTGGCCAGGTCACGGCTTCTCTCCACAGATTGGGCAAGAATCTTCCGTCCACAACCTGGGGAGGGGAAAGTTATCCCTGTGGGATCCACAGGCCGGCCTGCTGACGGATCATCGGACGAGGTCAACCGGCTGTGGATTTGTGGCCAACCGTAATCCACAGCCTGTGGACAGAGTTTTCGTCCACAGGGACCAAGAGGACTTGTCCACCGGCTACCCACAGGTCAGAGGCCGTTTTCCCCAGCGATCCCCAGCTTCTCCACACCGCTGTCCACTGTTCGGCAACGCAACACCACCTCTCACCGCGCCGAGTGAAAGCGGTCACACCAAGGTGGTGGGTTGGGCTGTGGGGAACGTGGGTATTCCTGGGGACGGCACTGGGGAGAAGTGCCCTGGCCCTGTGCATGGGGTGTGCAGAACTTCGCGCAGTCCACAGCCGGAGCCGCTTATCCACGGCTTCCACCCACAGGCGCGGTGGACAAAAAATCGGTGCTGACCTGCGCAAAGGCAGTTGTCCACGGTTTCCACAGGCCCTACTACTACGACCACGGATATCTACCGGGGAATTCGTTCGGAACCGGGCCCTGTGCACAACTCGTCTCCGGAGCGCGCCGCTCCCATCGAGCCGACTTGACCCCGAGCCGCACCGACCATCGACGGCGTGCGTCAGACTGGTCTCCGGCAACTCAGCCGACGACGAAGAGCCAGCAGGGCGAGAGCCAGCAACAGCAGGAGGCGGTTTCCGGTGAAGATCCGGGTGGAGCGCGATGTACTCGCGGAGGCAGTGGCCTGGGCGGCCAAGAGCCTCCCGGCCCGTCCGCCGGTGCCCGTCCTCGCGGGCCTGCTGCTGAAGGCGGACAACGGCGCACTGAGCCTCTCCGGCTTCGACTACGAGGTCTCGGCGCGGGTCTCGGTCGATGCCGACGTGGAAGAGGAGGGCACCGTCCTCGTCTCCGGCCGGCTGCTCGCCGACATCTGCCGCGCGCTCCCCAACCGTCCGGTGGAGATTTCCACCGACGGTGTACGGGTGACCGTGGTCTGCGGCTCCTCCCGCTTCACCCTCCACACCCTGCCTGTGGAGGAGTACCCGGCCCTGCCGACGATGCCCACCGCCACCGGCACCGTCTCCGCCGAGGTCTTCGCGGCCGCCGCCGCCCAGGTGGCCATCGCCGCCGGCCGTGACGACACGCTCCCCGTGCTCACCGGTGTGCGGATCGAGATCGAGGGCGACACCGTCACCTTGGCCTCCACCGACCGCTACCGCTTCGCGGTCCGCGAGTTCCTGTGGAAGCCGGAGAACCCGGACACCTCCTCGGTCGCCCTGGTCCCGGCCAAGACCCTGCTGGACACCGCCAAGTCCCTGAGCAGCGGCGACACCGTCACCCTGGCGCTCTCCGGCTCCGGCCAGGGCGAGGGCCTGATCGGCTTCGAGGGCGCCGGCCGGCGGACCACGACCCGTCTGCTCGAAGGCGACCTGCCGAAGTACCGCACGCTCTTCCCCACGGAGTTCAACTCCGTCGCGGTGATCGAGACCGCGCCCTTCGTCGAGGCCGTCAAGCGCGTGGCGCTGGTCGCCGAGCGGAACACCCCGGTGCGGCTGAGCTTCGAGCAGGGCGTCCTGATCCTGGAGGCCGGCTCCAGCGACGATGCACAGGCTGTGGAAAGGGTCGACGCCGACCTGGACGGCGACGACATCTCGATCGCCTTCAACCCGGGCTTCCTCCTGGAGGGCCTGTCGGCCATCGACTCCCCGGTTGCCCAGCTGGCGTTCACCACGTCGACGAAGCCGGCGCTGCTCAGCGGCCGCCCGGCCAAGGACGCGGAGGCCGATGACGCCTACAAGTACCTGATCATGCCGGTCCGCCTCTCGGGCTGACACCGGCGGACGGCCCTCGTGCCGAGCGGGCCCCGGCCGTGCGCCGGGGCCCTTGTGGCGACTGGCTGACGCGGCCCTGATGAGCGGCTGAGCCCACAGCTGTGCACGGGGTCTCGGGCGTAGGCTCGGACTCGGGTACGAACAGCAACGACTATGTGCAAAGAGGGTCTGTGATGGAGCTCGGTCTCGTCGGTCTCGGCAAGATGGGCGGCAACATGCGCGAGCGCATTCGCCGCGCCGGCCACACCGTCATCGGATACGACCGCAACCCCGACCTGGCCGACGTGGACAGCCTCAAGGCCCTCGTGGACGGCCTCAAGGGCCCGCGGGTGGTCTGGGTCATGGTCCCGGCCGGCGCCGCCACCCAGTCGACCATCGACGAACTGGCCGAGCTGCTCTCGCCCGGCGACCTCGTCGTGGACGGCGGCAACTCCCGCTGGACCGAGGACGAGAAGCACGCCGAGGAGCTGGCGGCCAAGGGCATCGGCTTCGTGGACTGCGGCGTCTCGGGCGGTGTCTGGGGCCTGGAGAACGGCTACGCGCTGATGTACGGCGGCGACAAGGAGAACGTCGCCAAGGTGCAGCCGATCTTCGACGCCCTCAAGCCCGAGGGTGACTTCGGCTCGGTGCACGCCGGCAAGGTCGGCGCGGGCCACTTCGCGAAGATGGTCCACAACGGCATCGAGTACGCGATGATGCAGGCCTACGCCGAGGGCTGGGAGCTGCTGGAGAAGGTCGACTCGGTCACCGACGTGCGCGAGGTCTTCCGGTCCTGGCAGGAGGGCACGGTCATCCGTTCCTGGCTGCTGGACCTGGCGGTCAACGCCCTCGACGACGACGAGCACCTGGACAAGCTGCGGGGCTACGCCGAGGACTCCGGCGAGGGCCGCTGGACGGTCGAGGCCGCGATCGACAACGCCGTGCCGCTGCCGGCGATCACGGCGTCGCTCTTCGCGCGCTTCGCGTCCCGCCAGGACGACTCCCCGCAGATGAAGATGATCGCCGCGCTGCGCAACCAGTTCGGTGGCCACGCGGTCGAGAACAAGAAGTAAGCACAACCAGCTCAGCAGCCGGGGGAGGTCGGCGCGTAGTCATGCACGTATTGCACCTGTCGCTCGCCGACTTCCGCTCGTACGCCCGGGTCGAGGTCCCGCTCGACCCGGGCGTCACGGCGTTCGTGGGGCCCAACGGGCAGGGCAAGACGAATCTGGTCGAGGCGGTCGGCTACCTCGCCACGCTCGGCAGCCACCGGGTCTCCTCGGATGCGCCGCTGGTGCGGATGGGGGCGGACCGCGCGATCGTCCGGGCCGCGGTCGTCCAGGGCGAACGGCAGCAGTTGGTGGAGCTGGAGCTCAACCCGGGCAAGGCCAATCGCGCCCGGATCAACAGGTCGTCGCAGGTCAGACCGCGTGATGTGCTGGGCATCGTCCGGACGGTGCTGTTCGCGCCCGAGGACCTGGCACTGGTCAAGGGCGACCCCGGCGAGCGCCGGCGGTTCCTCGACGAACTGATCACCGCCCGCTCGCCGCGGATGGCGGGCGTGCGCGCGGACTACGACCGCGTCCTCAAGCAGCGCAACACCCTGCTGAAGACGGCGGCGTTGGCACGGCGGCACGGCGGTCGGCAGATGGACCTGTCGACGCTGGACGTCTGGGACCAGCACCTGGCCCGGGCCGGCGCCGAGCTGCTGGCCCAACGGCTCGACCTGATCGCCGCGCTGCGGCCGCTGGCGGACAAGGCGTACGAGCAGTTGGCGCCGGGCGGCGGACCGCTGGGGCTGGAGTACCGCGGTTCCGCGGGCGAGGCGATGGCCGCCGCCTCGAACCGCGAGGAGCTGTACGGCGTGCTGCTGACGGCGCTCGGCGAGGCCCGCAAGAACGAGATCGAGCGCGGGGTGACCCTGGTCGGGCCGCACCGCGACGATCTGCTGTTGAAGCTGGGGCAGTTGCCGGCGAAGGGCTACGCCAGCCACGGCGAGTCCTGGTCGTACGCGCTGGCGCTGCGCCTCGCGTCGTACGAGCTGCTGCGGACCGAGGGCAACGAGCCGGTGCTCGTCCTCGACGACGTCTTCGCCGAGCTGGACGCGCGACGCCGGGAGCGGCTGGCGGAGCTGGTGGCGCCGGGCGAGCAGGTGCTGGTGACCGCGGCGGTCGACGACGACGTGCCGGGAGTGCTGGTCGGGGCGCGGTACGCGGTCTCCGGGGGCCTCGTGGAGAAGGTGGAACGGTGACCGAGCCCCAGCCGGAGCGCCCCAAGACGCCGGAGCTGTCCGGCGTGGACCTGGCCCGTCAGGCGTTGGTCGCCGCCAAGGAACAGGCGCGGGCCCGGGGAGCCGCCGTGCAGCAGAAGAAGCAGGCCCGGCGCGGTGGACTGCGTTCGGGCGCGCGGGCGGACGGCCGGGACCCGCTGCCGTTGGGCGCCGCGATCAACCGCCTGATCACGGAACGCGGCTGGGAGACCCCGGCGGCGGTCGGTGGGGTGATGGGCCGATGGCCGCAGCTGGTGGGGCCCGAGGTGGCGCAGCACTGCGAGCCGCAGCGGTACGACGAGGAGGCCCGCGTCCTGACCGTCCAGTGCGATTCGACGGCCTGGGCGACGCAGCTGCGGCTGCTGGCCCCGACGCTGGTGGCCCGCCTCAACGAAGACCTGGGCCACGGCACGGTCAAGGTGATCAAGGTGTGGGGGCCGGGCGGTCCGGCCCGTCGGTACGGCCAGCTGCGGGCGCCGGGCAGCAAGGGGCCCGGCGACACCTACGGCTGACCCCGACCGTGCGGCGGAGCATTCCTGGAGAGGGGCGGTGTTTCACGT
>LIQL01000150.1 GCA_001418405.1 Streptomyces diastatochromogenes
GAGAAGGTCACCTTCACGGTGCCGCGCCCGTAGGACGGGCGGCCCGGCCGGGGGCGTCGGCTCCCCCGTCCGGCCGAGGGGAGTCCCGCCGGGCGGGCCGGGCCGGGCGCGCGGGGTCATGCTCGGTGTACGTACGCCCGGCGCGTACGGGCTCCCCGGTGCGGGGTCCGGCGGTCTCCTCCCCGGCGATGCCCGGCGGCGGGAGCGTGTCGCCGACTTCCGTGAGGGAGGGACGCCCCCGTGACCGAGAGCCCCGACACCCCGCCCGGCCGCCGGCGTCCTTCGGAGGGCGGTGGGCGCGGGGCACGGTTCCGGGGCTGGCCGGCGCGGCCCGTCGGGCGGTTGGCGGCCGACCGGCCCGGGCCGGTGCGCACCCCGGCGCCGCGGCACCGCCACTGGCTGCGGGCCGCCGCGCTGGTGCTGACCGTCGCGGTGGTGGCGTCGGCGGGGTTGGGGTGGGCCATCTGGACCCGGCTCAACGGCAACATCCGCTCGGACAGCGCCACCGAGCGGGAGCTGGAGAAGTACGAGTCGGAGCGGCCGCCGGCGGGCCCGCCGAACGCGCAGAACATCCTGCTGATCGGCTCGGACAACCGCGGCGGCGACAACGGCGAGTACGGGACGGACAGCGGCACCCAGCGTTCGGACACCACGATCCTGCTGCACCTGGCGGCGGACCGGAAGAGCGCCACCGCGGTCAGCGTGCCGCGCGACGTGATGGTGGCGGTGCCGCACTGCAAGCGCGCGGACGGGACGGAGTCGGCGCCGCAGACGGTGCAGTTCAACTGGGCGTTCGCGTTCGGCGGTGCGGCGTGCGCGATCCGCACGGTGGAGCGGATGACCCGGATCCGGATCGATCACCACGTCATCGTGGACTTCACGGGCTTCAAGAACATGGTGGACGCGGTGCACGGGGTGCAGGTGTGTCTGGCCCGGCCCATCGAGGATGACGAGGCGCACGTGGCGTTGCCGGCCGGTCGGCAGACGTTGGACGGCGAGGCGGCGCTCGGTTTCGTACGGGCCCGCAAGAGCTTGGGCGACGGCAGCGACACCCAACGCATGGAGCGGCAGCAACAGTTCCTCGCCGCTTTGGTGAAGAAAGTGCAGAGCAATGGTGTGCTGCTCAATCCGATGCGGCTGTATCCGGTGATGGATGCCGCGACGAGTTCCCTCACGACCGATGCCGGACTGGCTTCCCTCCGGGGGTTGTACGAATTGGTCCGCAGCATGCGCGGCATTCCCACCGCGCACGTGCAGTTCCTGACCGTGCCGCGCACCGCTTACCGCTACGACCCGAATCGCGATGAGCTGGTGCAACCCGATGCGGACCGGCTCTTCGGGCGGCTGCGCAAGGATCAATCGGTGACGGTGGTGCCGCAGCGGCCGTCCGCGGCGGCCGACGACAAAGCGCTCGGCAAAGCGCTCGGCAAAGCGGTCGACAAGGCGGTCGGCACGGCGGTCGACAACGACCGGGCCGGTCGGCCGGGACCCGCCGCGAGTTCACCACCGGCTTTTCCCGGAACCACCGCAGAACACGGCGCCTGCGAATAAAAAGGCCGCACGGTGCGCCGCGGCGCCGTGAAGGGAATGGGCGGATTGCCCAGTTGTAGGGAAGTGGAATGTGTCACGGGCGTCGCCCGACGCTGAACCGGGCGGATAGTGTGAGCGATCCGGTCCGCTCGACCAGCTGACCGATGACCGTTGACCGGCGACCAAGTACTGAATCATTTACTACGCGATCGACCGACCGAGCGCCTTGAGGGGATGGCGCCGCGGGGTACCGACGGAGGACTCAAGGCACCGTGGACGCGCAAGGCCGTGGGCAGGCGGGCGACGACAACGTCGACCCCGCCGATCAGTGGGTGTTCGATCCGAACACCGGCAACTACGAGTTGCGGCTTGACCCGACGGGTCAGGGCCCGGCTCGGCCCGCCGACCGCAAGGCGCCCGGCAGACGTTCCGCGCGGAATCCGGGCGCGGGGGGCGGCGACACCGACACCCGTCCGCTGCCGGTGCAGCGGGGCCGGCTCAAGGACGGCGCCGGCGAGCCCGCGGCGGGCGGCCGGGCGGCGCGCCGGGCCGCGGAACGGGCCGGGTCCGCGGCGGCGGGTGGCGCGGCGGCGGCAGGTGGCGCGGCGGCGGGTCGCCGCAGGCCCAAGCCGAAGAAGTCGGGCAAGCGGAAGTTCGTGTACTGGACGGCCGGTGTGGTGGGCTTCGTGCTCGTCGCCGGCTGCGGCACGGCGTTCGTCATCTACCAACAGCTCGACGGCAACATCAAGAAGGTCGACGTCGGCGAGGAGAACTCCGCGGTCACCGACGGCCCGGTGAACCTGCTGGTCATCGGCACCGACGCGCGCACCGGCAAGGGCGACGCCGGCTACGGCGACTCGGGCAGCGTCGGCCACGCGGACACCACGATCCTGATGCACGTGTCCAAGGACCGCACCAACGCCACCGCGTTGAGCATTCCGCGCGACCTGATCACCGACATCCCGGACTGTCCGACCAAGCAGCCGGACGGCTCGACGAAGGTCATCCCGGGCCAGCAGCACGTGCGGTTCAACACCAGCCTGGGCCAGGAGGGTCGGGACCCGGGGTGCACCTGGCGGACCGTCGAGAAGCTCACCGGCGTGAAGGTCAATCACTTCATGATGGCCGACTTCAACGCCGTCAAGGACCTGTCCAACGCGGTCGACGGCGTCGAGGTGTGCGCGGGCAAGGACATCGACGACCCCAAGTCGCACCTGAAGCTGACGGCCGGTCGGCACGTCGTCAAGGGCGAGCAGGCGCTGGCGTTCGTGCGGACCCGGCACGCGGTGGGCACCGGCAGCGACCTGAGTCGGATTCAGCTCCAGCAGCAGTTCGTCGGATCGCTGATCCGCAAGCTGAAGTCCAGCGCGTTCGGCAGCCCGAGCAAGCTGCTCGACGTGGCGCAGGCCGCGACCAAGGCGCTGACCGTGGACACCGGCATCGGCAGCGCCTCGAAGCTGATGGACTTCGGCAACGACCTGAAGAAGGTCGACCTCAACAAGATCACCTTCGCCACCGTCCCGGTGCTGGACAACCCCCAGGACAAGGCCACCGTGATACTGGACGAGGCCAAGGCCGACCCGCTGTTCAAGATGGTGCAGCAGGACCACACGCTGTCCAAGGACGCCGGCAAGGACAAGGGCGGCAAGAAGTCCGCACCGGTCAAGAAGGCCCCGCCGGAGCTGGTCCGAGTCGACGTCACCAACGGGGGCGGGCCGTTCGGCGCGGCCCAGGAGACCGTCGACTGGCTCCAGAACAACAAGGGCGCGCGGCTCTCGACCAACGCCGGCAACGCTCCGGAGAAGCTGTCCGCGACCCGGCTGGAGTACGCGCCCAACCAGGCGGACCAGGCCGCCACACTGGCCGAATGGATGGGGCTGCCCAAGAGCGCGTTGAAGCAGACGACCGCGGACGCCGGTGCGCGGGTCCCGATGAAGCTGGTGCTCGGCAAGGACTTCACCGCCCCGGGTTCACCGATCGAGGCCCCGACCGAAACCCCGGAGGGGGTTCAGCACGTCAATGCAGATGACAAGAACATCTGCGCGAAGTAATCCGGCGGGCCCCGGCACGGGCGCCCCGTAGCGGACCCGGCGTCCGCCGCGTCCGACGGAGCCGGAGCTCGCGCCGGGCGCCGCGGCGGCACCGGCCCTCGTGCCGGGCCGCCGCACGCACCGGAACGGACGACGGGGAGTGGGCCGAATGCCGCAGAGCGGTGTGCGCGGTGAGGGGCAGCGTCGGGGGCGACGGGAAGCGGAGCCGGAGCCCGAGCCGAAGCGGCTCGGCTGGACGGCGGAGAAGGGCTTCGAGGACAAGGGGCTGCCCCCGGACGCGCCGGGCTGGGCCCCCGAGGGGGGTTCCGGCGGCCCGGCTCCCGACGGGGGCGGCGGTCCGCCCGAGGACGGGCCGGGCGCGCACCACGCGGGGCGGCCGCCGCGCCGCCGCAGGGGCCGCCGGGTGCTGCGCTGGACCGCGTTGGGCCTGGGCGTGCTCCTGGTGGCCGGGGCGACCGGCGGCTACCTCTACTACCAGCACCTGAACTCCAACCTCCGCAAGGAGGCGCTGGACCTCGGTCCGGGCGGGCTGGCGAAGCCGGAGCCCAACGCGTTCGGGCAGACGCCGATGAACATCCTGCTGGTGGGTTCGGACGGCCGGAACAGCGAGAAGAACATCGAACTGGGCGGGGCCCGCCAGGACGCGGACCGCAAACCGCTGGCGGACGTGCAGATGCTGCTGCACGTCAGCGCCGACCGCAGCAACATGTCGGTGATCTCCATACCGCGCGACACCCGGGTGGACATCCCGCAGTGCACCGACCCCAAGGACGGCCACGTCTACCCGCGGACCACCGCCGCCATCAACGAGTCGCTCCAGCACGGCGGTCCGGGGTGCACCGTCGCCACCTGGAAGGAGCTGACCGGCGTCTACATCGACCACTTCATGATGGTCGACTTCGCCGGGGTGGTGGACATGGCCGACGCGGTCGGCGGGGTGCCGGTCTGCGTCGACCGCAACGTCTACTCGCACGACAGAAGGGGCCACGGCAGCGGGCTGAAGCTCACCAAGGGCACCCACTCCGTCCAGGGCGTCCAGGCCCTGCAGTGGCTGCGCACCCGTTACGGCTTCGAGGACAACACCGACATCGGCCGGGCCAAGGCCCAGCACATGTACATGAATTCGATGATTCGGCAGCTCAAGCAGGGCACCAAGCTCACCGATCCGGTGCAGCTGCGGGACCTCGCGGAGGCCGCGACCAGCGCGCTCACCGTCGACGACGGGCTGGGCTCGGTCAAGAAGCTCTACGACCTGGGCGGCGACCTCCAGCGGGTGCCGACCAAGCGCATCACGATGGCCACCATGCCGTGGCAGTACGGTCCCGGGGAGGAGTACGTGCTCCCCAAGCCCGGTGAGGCGGAGGCGACCTTCGCGATGCTGCGCAACGACGTCGCGCTGGACGGCAAGGCCGACGCCGGTGCCAAGAAGAAGCCGGAGCCCGGACCGTCGACGCCCAAGGCGAAGCTGGACGTCGTCGTGCAGAACGGCACCGACGGCGCGCGCGGCCCGGCCGGCGGTCGCGCCAACGAGCTGCACGCCCGCCTGCTGGCGCTCGGCTACACGAGCGCGCACACCGACTCCCAGCTCACCAGCCGGGCCGACACCACCCTGCTCTACCGGGACGCCGCCCAGCGCGGCGACGCCCTGGCGCTCGCCAAGGCCCTGGGGCTGCCGAGCGGTGCGGTGCGGGAGTCGTCCGCGGTCAGCACCGTGCGACTGGTGGTCGGGAACGACTGGCGGACCGGCACGACGTACCCGGCGGCCGACGGCGACGGCGGGTCGGCGCACCAGGCCCCCAAGAGCGCGGACCCGCTCAACGCGGAGAAGGACTCCTCGGCCTGCATGAAAGTCAACCCGCAGTACTCGTTCTGACGGGCCGACACCCGCGCCGTGCGGTGCGCGCCCCGAAAGGCGCGCACCGGGGCGGTTACTCCGCGGCCGGGGCCGGCACCACCGCGGGCCGCCGGCTGGCGATGACCTTCTGCGCGAGGGCGCGCGGGCTGGTGAGGAAGCCGGTGCCCCACGACATGTGCATGGTCGCCAGGGCCAGCGGGATCTGGGCGCGGGCCTTCAGCGACAGGCCCTTGCCGGCCGGCAGCGAACCCGCGGTGATCGCGGCCAGGTAGCCGGCCGGGACGACGAGGCCCCAGGGTGTGACGGCCGCGCCGACGACCAGGCCCGCCGCGATGGCGCAGACCGCGGTCGGCGGGGCGAGGTAGCGCAGGTTGATCGATCCGGAGTGGTAGCGGGCGACGACGTGCCGCCACTTGCCGTAGTCCTTGTACTGCTTGGCCAGCGCCCTGACGCTGGGCCGCGGCCGGTACTGGACCTTCAGCTCCGGCGAGAACCAGACCTGCCCGCCGGCCTCGCGGATGCGGAAGTTCAGCTCCCAGTCCTGGGCGCGGATGAACTCCTCGTTGTAGCCGCCCTGCTGCTCCAGCACCTCGCGCCGGAAGACGCCGAGGTAGACCGTTTCGGCGGGGCCGGCCGCGCCGCCGGTGTGAAAGGCGGCGTTGCCGACGCCGATCTTGGAGGTCATGGCGGCGGCCACCGCCTCCTCCCAGGCGTTCTCGCCCTCGGCGTGCATGATGCCGCCGACGTTGGCCGCGCCGGTCTCCTCCAGGAGGCGCACGGCGGTGGCGATGTAGTTCGGCGAGAGCATGCCGTGGCCGTCGACGCGGACGACGACGGGGTGCCGGGACGCCTTGATCGCGGCGTTCAGGGCGGCCGGGGTGCGGCCCGTGGGGTTGGCGACGGTGTGCACCCGGGGGTCCTCGCGGACCAGTCCCGCGGCGATCTCGTCGGTGCGGTCCGTGGAGGGGCCGAGGGCGATCACCACCTCCATCTCGCCGGCGTACTCCTGCGCCAGGATGTGCCGGACCGCGTTGCGCAGGTGACGTTCCTCGTTGAGCACCGGCATGATCACGGAGACGGCCGGGAGCTGCTGCTGGGGCATGGTTCCTCGGGGGTACGGCCCGCGGCGAGCCGCCATCGGGGCGGCAGCGCCCGCCGGGAGACTGCGGTATTCCGCCTCACGGTACCGCGAACGGGGGACCCCGTCGGACGGCAACCGGGTGGCCGGACGACGACCGCCCGGTGTGTGGCGTTTTGATGCAGATCGTACGGGTTTACGGTGACCCGGTCCGTTCCGTGACGGGCTCCGTACCGCACCCGTCCGCGCACCGGCCGGACCCGCCCGCGCGGCCCCGCCGCCCCTGTCCCCGTCCACCGCGGAGGTGGCCCGTGACCGTGCCGTCCCCCTCCTCCCGCACCGTCCCGGGCCGACGCCCCCGGCGGTCCCGCCGCCGCCTGCGACGCCGGCCGCAGCGAGCCCGCTGGGGGGTGCGGATCAGCGCCGCGGCGACCGCCCTGCTGCTGTCCGCGAGCGGAGTGGGGCACGCCATGGTCACCGGCGTGGAGACCGGAATCAGCCGGGTGGACGCCTTCCAGGGCATCAGCGACCGGCCCGGCGGCGGCGCCGGCCTGACCTTCCTGGTCGTCGGCACCGACGGCCGGGACAAGCTGACCGACGAGGAGAAGCAGAAGTACCACCTGGGCGGTGACCCCTGTCACTGCACCGACACCCTGATGCTGGTCCACCTCTCCGCCGACCGCAGCCGCGCCAGCGTCGTCAGCCTGCCCCGCGACTCGTACGCCGAGGTGCCCGAGCACCAGGACGCCGACGGCCGGCGCCACCCGCGGCACGCCCTGAAGCTGAACGCCGCCTACGCCGAGGGCGGCCCCAACCTGACCGTGCGCACCGTCGAGCACATGACGGAGGTGCACATCGACCACTACCTGGAGGTCGACTTCACCAGCTTCATGCGGACCGTGGACGCGGTCGGCGGGGTGGAGGTGTGCACCGTGCGGCCGCTGCGGGACCGCTTCTCGGGGCTGGACCTGCCGGCCGGCACCTCGCGGCTCAACGGCGGCCGGGCGCTCCAGTACGTCCGCTCGCGCCACGTCGACGCCTCCGCCGACCTGGGGCGGATGCAGCGCCAGCAGCGGTTCCTGGCCGCGCTGCTGGACCGGATCACCTCGTCCGGCGTGCTGATGAACCCGGTCCGCTTCAAGGAGGTGGCGGACGCCATGCTCCGCTCGGTGCGGGCCGACGACGGCTTCGGGGCGGGCGACCTGGCCGACCTGGCACAGGCGATGCGCGGCTTCGGCCCGGCGTCGTCGGAGTTCGCCTCGGTGCCGCTGCGCGGCGAGGCCGAGAACGTGCCGGGGCTGGGCTCGACGGTGCGCTGGGACCCGGTCCGGGCGCCGCAGCTGTTCCGGGCGCTGCGCGAGGACCGTCCGTTCGCGGCCCGTCCGGACCCGAAGGCGCCGGCCGCGCCGGTCGTGGACGTCCCGCCCGAGCACGTCCGGGTGCAGGTCGAGAACGGCACCGGGCGGCCCGGTCAGGCCGCCCAGGTCACCCGGCAGCTGCACGCCATCGGCTTCGCCACCGAGGTGGCCGGCGACTCCACGCACGGCACCGCGACCGAGACGGTGCTCTCCTACGACCCCCACTGGGACCGCTCGGCGCGCTCGCTGGCCGCGGCGCTGCCCGGCGCCCGGCTGCGGCCGACGGCCGGGCAGGGGCCGGTGATGCGGCTCACCGTCGGGACGGGCTTCCGGGCGGTGCGGCCGGTGCGGGCCGAGGAGCCGACGCCGGCCCCCGGGTCGCTGGCGGCGATCACCGGTGACCAAGCGGTGTGCCGATGACCGTTCCCGCGCCCCGACGGACCGCGCCGGGGCCGCAGCCGGCCGGGCCGGGCCGGCGGCACCGCGCGGGCCGGACCGCGGCCGCCGTCGCCGTGCTGGGACTCCTCGCGGCCACCGCGGCGGCGGCCCCGGCGGCCCCGGACGCGCCGACCGGCTGCGGCGTCCTGGTCCGCGGCCGGCTGTGCCTGCGCGGGCCGGTCGGCGCCCCGGGCCGCTACACCGCCGTCTACCGGCGCGACGAGCCGATGCCCGGCGAGCTCACGGTCCGGCTCGGCTACCAGCGCAAGAACTCCCGGATCACCGCGTTCCCCGGCTGGTTCGGCACCGGACGGACCCAGGGCGGCACACTCCGGCTGAGCGGGCGGGTGGAGATGCTGCCGGACGAGTGCATCCGGGGCGTCATGGAGCACACCGCGACGGTCTTCGTCACCAAGTGGAGCTGCGGCTGACACCGGGCCTGCGGCGTCCGGGGTCCGGAAAGGTGGGTGCGGAGCATGTGGCAGGTCGTCCTGGCCATCACACCGACGACGGTGGTCCTCTTCCTGCTCGGGGCGCTGGCGCTGGCCCTGGGCCTGGCGCTGTGGGCGCTGCGGGCCCCGCAGCGGCGGGCCCCGCGCACCACCGCCCGGGTGCTGCTGGCGGCCTGGCTGCTGCTGACGCTGGTGGTCACCCTCGCCCCCACCCAGCCGATCGGCTCCGGGGACGCCACGTTCTGGTGGCGCCCCGGGGAGGGACTGTTCGAACTGGGCGCCCAGCTGGAGCCGAACCAGGTGGCGCTGCTGGTGCGACGCCTGATCGCCGGCACGGCGCTCTTCGTGCCGTTGCCGCTGCTGCTGCGGTGCGCCGCGCCCCGGTGGTCGGCGGCCGGGGCGTTCCTGCTGGGGGTGGGGCTGAGCGTCGCCATTGAGGTGGCGCAGCTGCTGATGCGGGCGGGCCGGGTCGCCGACATCGACGACGTGCTGTGCGCGGCGGCCGGGACGGTCCTCGGGGCGGCGCTGGCGCTGCTGGCGAAGGCGGCCGCGGCGGTGCTGCACCACCGGGCGCTGCCCGACCGGACGGTCGCCGCCGCGGCGCCCGCGCCCGAGGAGGCGTGAGCGCCGCCGCCCGGGCGGCGGCGGTCAGGCGTCGTCGAGGCCCTCGGCGGCGCGCCGCTCGCGCAGCTCCTTGATGGCGCGGCGGCGGGCCAGCCGGTGCGTCCGGCGGATCTGGGCCTCCTGGTAGCGCCGCCTGTCCCGCTCGGTCTCGGGGACCACGGGCGGCACCGTGCGGGGCTTGCCGTGCTCGTCGACGGCGGCGAAGACGAGGTAGGCGGAGCCGACCTGCTGGGCGGGGGTGGATTCGTTCCAGCGCTCGGCCAGCACCCGGACGCCGACCTCCATGGAGGACCGGCCGGTCCAGTTGACCTGCGCCTTGACGTGGACGAGGTCGCCGACCCGGACCGGCTCCAGGAAGGCCATCTCGTCCATGGACGCGGTCACCGCGGGGCCGCCGGAGTGCCGGCCCGCGACCGCGCCCGCGGCGTCGTCGACCAGTTTCATGATCACGCCGCCGTGCACCGTGCCGAGGAGGTTGGTGTCGGCCGCGGTCATGATGTGCGACAGCGTGGTGCGGGAGACGGAGGTGGGCTTGCCCGCAGGGCCGTCCTCCGGGCTGTTGGTGGCGAGGTCGGTCATGCAGAACAGCGTAAGCCGGTGCCGTACGGGACCGTACGGCGCGGGCCGGGGAACGGCCCCGGCCCGGCGTGACGCAGGTCTCGGTGCGGGCGTGAGATGGCTCTCCTCGCAGACGTCTGGAACCATCCGGAATGGATGCTTCCGATGGTCGCGCCGGAATCGTCGGGCCCTTCGGGGTATGGCCCGTTAGGGCTGCGTCGCTTTGCATCAGCTCTGCAACAGCCGCGGCCCGATCCGGTACCCGCCCTATGGAGCGGACCCCCGCGGCGTGCACACTTCCCCCTATGAATGAGTGGCCCCAAGGACGGTCCGGCGACCAGAGCGGCAACCGGTACGGGCGCGGCAGCGGCGCCGAGCCGGAGGGCGCGCGCGCCATGCCGCACGTACGGCGCGACGCAGGTCCCGGCTACCAGCGCAACGAGCCCCCGCTCCCGCCCTCGCTCTCGCCGCGCGGCGGCAGCGTGCCGCCGCAGCAGTCCCGGAGCCACGACGACGGCTACAACACCGGCCAGGTCTACGGCGGGGGCGGCGGCCGCGGCCGGGGCGGCGACGGCTACGGCGACGGCTACGACGCCCGGCCCCGCCCGCGGTGGGGCCGCCGCATCAAGTGGGCCCTGATCACCCTGGTCGTGGTGGTGCTGGCCGCCTCCATCGGCACCTACTTCTGGGCCGACGGCAAGCTGCGCCGCGAGGTCGACCTGAGCAAGGTCATCGACCGCCCCGCGACCGGTGACGGCACCAACTACCTCATCGTCGGCACGGACAGCCGCGAGGGCATGACCGACGAGATGAAGAAGCAGCTGCACACCGGCGGCCCCACCGACGGCGGGCGCACCGACTCGATGCTGATCCTGCACGACGGCAGCAACGGCCCCACGCTGATATCCCTGCCCCGTGACTCCAACGTCGAGATCCCCTCGTACGTCGGCTCGACCTCCGGCAAGAAGTACCCGGCGACCGGGCGGCACACCAAGCTGAACGCGACCTACGCCGAGGACGGCCCGGACCTGCTGGTGCGCACCGTCGAGTACAACACCCACCTGCACATCGACCACTACGTCGAGATCGGGTTCGCCGGCTTCGCCAACATCGTCGACGCGCTCGGCGGCGTCGAGATGAACATCCCCCAGGCGTTCAAGGACAAGGACTCCGGCGCCGACTTCAAGGCCGGCACCCAGACCCTCACCGGCGCACAGGCGCTCGCCTTCGTCCGGACCCGGCACGCCTTCGCCACGCAGGACCTCCAGCGCACCAAGAACCAGCAGAAGTTCCTGGCCGCCGTGGCCAAGCAGGCGGCCACCCCGGGCACCATCCTCAACCCCTTCAAGCTCTACCCGACGCTGGGCGCCGGCCTGGACACGCTGAAGGTGGACAAGGACATGAGCCTGTGGGACCTGGGCCAGATGTTCTTCGCGATGAAGGACGTCAGCAGCGGCAACGGCAAGTCCATGAACATGCCGATCTCCGGCACCGTCGGCGGCAACCTGGTCTGGGACCAGGCCAAGCTCAAGCAGCTCGTCCAACAGCTCAACAACGACGAGCCGGTCACCGTCTCCGGCGGCGACAGCTGACCGGACCGGCCGCCTAAGGGACGGGGCCCCGACCGCAACTGCGGCCGGGGCCCCGTCCCTTAGGGCGGCCCCTGCACTACGGCAGGTTCCGCGCCATCACGATCCGCTGGACCTGGTTGGTGCCCTCGTAGATCTGGGTGCTTTACGGCATGTAGCGCCCTGACCTGCACATATACCCCTCTATTGGGGTGCTCCCCCAGCATTTCCCCATGACCGTCATGAAGGGGCGAACTTACGCCTTGATCTCGTCCATGAGCATCCGGAGCGTCAGCGAGTGCTTCTCAGGCGGTAGGGCATCCATCGCGGCCTGCGCGTAGCGAACCCCTCCCGTGCGGTCGCCGGACCTGGCCAGCATCAGACCCCGGTGAAGCTCAAGGTGAGTGGCGAACCTGGGAAGCGACTCCGGAAGCTCCTTACGCGATTGCTCCTGAGCCTCCACAGCCCCTTTCTCGTCACCGAGACGAGCCAGCAACAGGGACCGGAATACGTGCAGCCGCCACCACGGGACGGCATAGTCCGAGGTCTGCTCGTACGACCCGGCCGAATCGAAGATCCGACGCCCTCGCGCATCCAGTTCCAGAGCCGTTGCGCGGTCGCCCCGGAGAGCAGCAGCGTGCGCCTTGCCGTAGATCGCATTCAGCAGCCCAAGGGACGGTCGGTCGGTGACAGCCATGGCCTGATCGGCGAGCACGTCAGCCACCGGCAGAGAGGCACCCTCGTACCCCAGGGCGATAGCCGCCCGGCCCCGGACCCACACCCGTGCCGAGTCGTCCCCCGACTCGTCAGCAGCCTTGGCTGCCATCCGGTACCAGTGGACAGCCTTGGACCCATCTGACCCGGGAAACGTCTTGGCATACAGAGTCATGAGTCGAGAGGCCACAGACCACAAACGAGGGGTGTCGAGCTGCTGCTGCACCACAACAAGCTCACCGGATACGCGGCGCTGAATGTCGGCCGCTCCCATGGACATGTAATCCGTGCCGTAGGTAGCTAGCTTGCCCTCCCAGTCGTCCGCAGACGGGCCGCCACGAAGCCGGGCGGCGAACCCTACGGACAACAGGTCTGAGGCCACCATGGGAGCTATAGCCGCACCCGCAACATCGGTGAGGAAGGTACGCCGTTCCAACTCGTTCTCCAGAACCGCTAGGGGTACGTCCAAGACCGCCGACAGAGCCCGGAGGTAGAACGCTCCCGGCTCATGCTTGGAACACTCCCAGCCGCTCACGTACTCCCGGCTGAGGGTCGTTCCGAACTGGTTGTTGATTTCTGACGCTAAGCGCCCCTGCGACCAGCCGCGCGCCGAACGTAGCTCCCGGATCAGTTCCCCGATGCCCATGAGCCCATCTTGCTCCTACGAATGCCACGGGTCATCCAACATCTCTGGCGATGGGGCGGTTTGCCACTACGAATCACACTCGGCCGCCCATGCGGGATGCCCGACGCTCAAGGAGCCGAGCAACGAAGGGAGGGCAGACCATGATTGAGGCCACATCAGAGATTCGCACCCCCACCGAGGCCGCACAGGAGGCAGTGACCGATCTGAGGAAGGCCGCTAAGGAAGCGGGAGTGCCGTTCCCCAGCCTGCGGCTTGACCCGAAGCCCTTGGGTGAGGACGGAGCGCTTACCCACCTGATCGACACCGGCCGCATCAACATCGGCACCGCCCGGAAGCTGACGAAGATTCTTAGGGCGGCGCGGTGATGAGCGAGAAGGAGGAAAAGGGCAGCACCGCGGATCTGTCCAAGAAGGTCAAGGACACCAACAACCGGAGTCAGAGCGGCGGGGGAAAGCGATGAGCAGAGGCCGCCATACGCCCCCGAGGATCACGCCGTTACGCGGGCTGCGGGTGTCCTGCGACGGTTGGTTCTGGGGCGGAATCCTGGCCGTCATGGTGTGGGGCAGCTGCATCGCCTTCCTGATCATGGCGGCTACAGGGCAGTTCACCTAGGGGTGCCAGTGCATCCCCGTTCTCCGGTCGGCGAATCGGGTCTGGTGGGGCACGGAGACAGCGCTGCCAGACGACGTGCCGTAGGCCCCAATCGTGCACATTTTCGGGCGTGTTGAAGAACTAGGCTCCTCAGCTACATCCACCCGACAGAGATGAGCACACCATGGGTACCACCGAGTTCGAGGCCAGGGCGTTGAACATCGACGTTGGAGCCATCGTCGCGACGATCAAGCAGCGTGGCGGCGTACACATCGCGGACCGGTTGATGCGCCGGTACGTGTACGACGTAGTCCCCGGCGAGCAGGGACGCTGGATCAGGCTGCGGGACACCGGCTCTGAGGTCACGCTCTGCGTCAAGCACATCACCTCCGACGCGATCGACGGCACGCATGAGGAGGAAGTGACCGTCTCCAGCTTCGAGGACACGAACACCCTGCTGAACCTCATGGGCTTTACCGCGAAGGCGTACCAGGAGAACCGTCGGACCTCATACGTCCTAGATGGCGTGCGGCTTGAGATCGATTCTTGGCCGCTGATTCCTCCGTACCTGGAGATCGAGGGCGACAGCGTCGAGGACGTCACCGCCACGTCCAAGATTCTCGGCCTGGACCCGGACGGGCTCACCGGCGTGAACACCGTCGGCATCTACACCCAGTACGGCATCGATCTTGAGCAGATCAAAGACCTGCGATTCCCGGACTAGACCCACCCCTGTGGGAGGAATGCTGTGTACCAGGAAGACTTAGCCGGCCTGCCAGTTTCCGTGGTGCCGGACCGCACAGTACGAGTGAAGATCATTGACGCCTGTGGGTTGGCCTGCGGGTTCTGTCACAACGAGGGAACGCCGGTCGCCACCGACAACACCGGGCGGCGTCCGGATGAGTTCACCGGCTCACCCGGCAAGACGGGACGTGTCTCCATCTACCTGCGCACCAACGGGGCGGACTTCCTTCCCGCGCGGATCGAGCCTGATGCCGACTTCGCCCTGGCCCTGGCGGCTATGCGAGGGGCGATAGAGACCAATGAGGTTCACTTCACGGGTGGGGAGCCCACACTCCACCCGAAGCTTCCTGACCTCGTGGCCAGGGCGCGCCAACTGGGGCTGACCGTTGGGCTCACCTCGAACGGCGAGAATGGTGCCGCCGTGCTGGAGGACTGCGCGAAGGCAGGGCTCGACCGCGTCAATCTCTCAGTGTTCGGGACCACGGCGGACGAACTCGCCGCCGTCCAGGCGCCGCGCTTCGGTTCGGTGAAACTCGCGGAGCGGAAGATCACAGCCCTTCATGCCTCGATCGACTCGGCGCTGAAGAGTGGCGTGAAGGTCTCGGCCAACCTGGTTGTTCCGGACAGCAGCCACGCGTCCAGGGTTCTGCGGGTCATCGAGGAGTACGGCCGCAATGTCGTGGTCCGGATGCTGGTCAGCCTCGAAGATGACGGTGCCTCCCTGGCCGCGATGAGGGAGGTTCTGAACACCCTGGGAGCAGTCCCCGTACGACACATCTTCACGGCAGGCACCTCGGATCAACGCACCCGCTACCGGCTGCCCGACGGCCGAACGCTCTACGCCAAGTCGATTCGGCCCGTACGGCTGCCCGAGACCTGCGAGGGATGCCGTTTCAACAACGGCATCGACTGCGAAGAGGGCTACTACGGAATCCGCTTGTACCGCGCGCAGGACGGTCCGTTCATGGTCGGGGTGTGCATCCAACGAATGGACCTGTGCGCCACTCTCGGCGAGTTCGTCATGAGCAAGATGCGCGACGAGGTCCGCTACCTGCGCGATCAAGAGCTGCTGCGCTTGCGGATTGAGCACAGATCTCAGATGCAGGAAGCGGCGTAGGTACCGCTCGGTCTGTGGGACCAAGCAATGAAAGCCCCCGTTGCGGGGGCTTTCATTCTTCGATGAGGCGCTAAAGGAGAGCGAGGAAGGGGTTGGAGGCACCCAGCGGTTCCGACCGGTTCACAGTGCCCTGCTTCGGTTCCGGGGCCCGCTCGGGTGCCGGTCGGTAGGCGTCGAGCTGGACGACCGTGGCGCGATGCACCACCCGTTCCGGAACGGCCGGATGCGAGTCCTCGGAACGGTCGGAATGGTCACTGCGGAGCGTGAAAACGGTGGCCGGTCTGCCGGTCTTCCCCGAACGGTCCACGGTCACCACCACATCGGGCAGTGCCTTGACCTGGGCGGCCGTGGCCCCCACGTACGGGAGGACCTGAGACGAAGTGGCCCGACCACCATGCATCTCGATGCGTGCCCGGACCTTCTCCGCGAGGCTGAGCGGCTGCCGCTTGCGAATGGGGGACAGCCTGTCCCCCATTCCCGTGATGCTCACGGCGTCCTGCACTGAGCGGCGTACGAGTGTGAAGGCGGCCGACAGCATCTCGTCCGTGATCGTCTCGGAGCACTCGGAGGCAGCCAGGCAGGCCGCGACCCTAAGCGTCTGCTCTGCCGTTCGCTCAATGAAGACGGCCTGTCCCTCCGGCAGGGTTTCGCCCAGGATGCGGGCGTACCGGCGCACGACTCGCCACAGAGGCCGGGCGCCCTCGGAGAGAGTGATCACGCGGGTGCGAGAGGTGGCCCAGGCGTACGCGTCGGACAGTTCCCAACCGTCCACCTTGGGCAGGCTCACACGGTCGTCATCGAGCATGGGCACCGAGCAGAGCAGGAACGGCAAGATACGGTTGTACGATCCGCCCGCCGCTTCAGATTCGCCTATGTACCGGGCCCAGTCGGACGGCGTGATGTGCGAATGCAGCACCATGGCTGGGTCTCGGACTTCCTGTGCCTCTTCCTTGGTGGTGTTCCGGAGCGTCGCCCCGTCCCATGCGGCCCGAAGTTTGGTGGTGAACGACGGGTCGCGCTTCACCCGCTTCAGAACCTCGGTCCACTCCTCTTCGACCACGAACGTCCGCACGTCCCGGCCGTGTTCGGTATCAGTCGTTGCTTCCTGCTGTTCCCACAGGTGGTTGACCATGCTCGCCCCGGAGGTGATCCCGGATGTGGTGTGTGTGGCCAGGAAGCGGCCCAGGGGAGCGTCCAGGATGTGAAGCGCGGCCCGCAGAGCGGTTCCTTTCCCCCGCCCCGTTCCGGCAACCAGGGCAGACCACAGGAGCACCGGCCGGGCTGAGCCACGGGACGACACCTTGACCGTGTCACCGATAGCGGCCGACCACATCGATAGCGCAGCGACGTACACACCCAGGGCGTCAGCTTCGAGAAACGGGGAGATCTTGCGGACGGCGCGGCCGATCGGGCCGTACAGGACGGGGGCGTTCATGGGGTGCCTGACTCCCAGAAGGTGAGTTGCTGCGGGCATGGTGGAGCGGGGTGGCGGACACACTCCGTATCCGCCACCGGCGGAGCGGCACTCAGGCCGCGACTGCTTTTCCCTGAGACACGTCACGGTGTGTCATCTCGTACGCGTGCTTCACGTGCATCGGGATGCGGCCCTTGGACGGGACGACGTAGCCGTTCTCCCGTGCCCAGGCACGAACCGCGCGGTTGCGCTCTCGCTCGGACATGACCTTGGGGCCGACCTTGGCGGGCTCAGGAAGCGGGTCACCACCCACGAACTCACCCGCGACCACAGCGGCCTTGAAGCGTCCGGGCTGTCGTACATCCATGCACGGGATGCCTCGCTCGGACGCGTCCCGCAGCTTCGTACCGTTGCGCTCCCCGCCCTCGCCAAGGATCAGCAGCACCGTGGACTCATCAGCGCGGCCCACCACTTCGTAGCCCAGGTTGCGGACTGCCTGGCGTGCGTCCTCCCAGTCGTACCCGTCAACCTCGCCGGAGATCATCACGGACAGCACAGGCTGAGGATCGGTCGCTTCCTCGCTCCGCTCCTCCTGCTCCCGGTCGTCATCGTCATCGACAGCCGCAGCGGGCGACGGCTCAACCTCGACCGGCACGGCATCGGCATCGGCATCAGGTAGGTTCAGGGCGTCAGCCAGCCATGCACCGAATCTCTCGGCGTGAGAGCCGCACAAGTCCCAGGAGCGGCCCCCAAGGCTCAGCACGTCGCTTGCCTCAGCCTCCACGCCATTCTTGGCGTGGCAGCCATCGCAAATCGTCTTCTCTACGTAGCTGATGACCTGAACCGTCTTACGCATGGCGCGGCAATCCTTTGATTCGGCGTGACAGGGGAAGTCTCAGTGAGTGGCCGGAGCGCTGCTCTAACGGCCGTCCGCATTCGTCGCTGCGGTGCGAGATCAACTCTGCCAACCGTCAATCACAGAACAGTAACGTACGGATAACTGAAACATTACCCCCTCGAATACGAGGGTGGGGGTAATGTGCATTAGGAAGTGAATAGGACCCACCGGGGGTGCCTTCCTCCGACCACGTTTGCCAATCAAATTTTCACGAATGAGAACGGGGTTCGGAAGAACCTCGACCCTCACTCCCTGTTCAGCCTCTCGTACAGTTCCTGATCCGATTCGAAATCGTCCGGTGAACCAGCCCGTGCGGTGTCGCAGTGAGCGCACTGACACGAGGGGTCCCCGCCAGCAGGGCAGTGAGGGATGACGAAGCCCTGGCAGTCCGGGGCGTGGCCGTGGGGCCCTGAGCTGGTGGAACAGTTGCGCTGGCAGTCTTCCCAGTCGTAGCGAGTGCGGTAGCCGTAGCGATCCTTACTCCCCTCTCCGGAGCCGCTGTTCCGGGCCGCGAGGGCGGCGCGCTTACTCATCAGCGATCACCCAACCCAACGTCTTCATACCCTTGGGCGTCAGGCCCAGGGATTCGGAAAGGTGCCTGTATTCCATGTGCTGTGTGTTCGAGGCTGTACCGCTGAGGATTGCGGACCAGTAGACGACCAGAGCGGCTACGGCGTGCTCGGTACTGTCGTCCCACACGTACGCCTGCGACGTGCGCCAGAGGTCCGCCCATAGTGCGCGTTCGGAATCTGTCCATTCCCGCCCTTCGGGCATATCTGGAATCGGTAGCTCATGGACCAGAGGTAGAACGATCTGGTCTCGGAAACGGGAGTGTGGGGAATTGGGGTTACGCATCCTGGGCATAGAGGTGTCCTCCGGTTTGCGTCGCGGGGAGTGAGCGAGCAGCGCGCCGGCTGCTCGACAGAGGGTGAACAGAACGGGCCCCCACCTATCGGCAGGGGCCCGAACTAATCCAGGGTTAGGCCAGCTTGATGCCGACCGAGCGCCGCTCGTCCAGGACGGTCGAGCCGACGTAAGCGTCCATGATGGAGCGCTGGTTCAGGCTGTCGTCGTTGAAGGTCATCAGCCAGCGCATCGAGTAGCCCTGATGCCCGGCCGAGGCGGAGAACTCACTCCGCACCACGGGCGGCGAGCAGACGGCCATGGCGAAGGCGGACCCGATGTAGGCAACGGCGGTCTTGTCGGCCAGGAACGGCGAGTACACGACGGTGAAGCCGTACGCCTCACCGATGATGCCGCCGCGCAGCGCCTCATCCGAACCGGCCTGGGCCACCTGAGAGAAGTTGTCGTCCTTCAGCAGGACGTTCTTCACATCCGGGGAGACGGCCAGCCAACGGCGGCCCGCCGTGCGGCTCTTGTCCAGGGCCGTGCCCGCGTCAATGATCGCGTGCCGGGGCTGCGTGGCCTTCATGGTGATCAAGCCAGGGGCTCCCTCGGCGGTGCGCTGGTTCATCGTGTTGGCGATGTTCTGTTCCAGGTAGTCACCGACTCCCGCGGACTGGGGAAGCGTGATCTGCTGCTCGAAGGTGTAGAGGTCGAAGCGCATTTCCCTGTCGGTGATCTCGACCGCCGACAGGGCATGGTCGGTGATCTCCAGCTCGACAGTCGTGTCCTTGACCGGCTGCACCATGCTGTTCACGGAGCCGTTGAAGTTCCCGGCCTTCAGTACCTCCGGGCGGCGGATGCGCACCGAGTCACCCACACCGCCTCGGAAGTCTTCCTCGGCATCCCGGTGCACCGTGTGAGCCAGGCCCTTGAACCCCACCAGCATTTCAAGGGCCGTGACGGCAACGATCTGCGAAATGGCGAAGCTGTTCTCGGACTTGACGGCTTCCTGGATGCTCATGGGCTTCTGATCGGTCATGGTTTTTCTCCTCAGCAAGGGGTCACGTGACGTGAGGAGAGGGGCCCGCCGCGCCAGCCGCAGCCGCGCTCTGACGCGAGGAATTTCCCTCCCTCACCCCGGCCGGGGAGGGAAATACGCAGCGGCGGAGCAAGGATGAGGCAAGGTCACCGCATCGACGGCCGTAGGCCGGAGATTCGAATACCGCCTACAGGCGAAGAGTTCAGTGTCTGGACATGACTAAGCGGGCACCCTTGAGAGTGCCCGCCTTGTTCAAATCTAAGAATCTAGAACTTCTCTGAAGCAGAACAAGCCGCCCCACCAAAGGGGCGGCCTGAACTGATCTCAACTCATTCAACATGGCCCCGGCTCCACATGCCGGGGCAGTGGTGTTCAGCCCAGCCCAGGCTTATAGGAGAGAGGGTGTTTTCGCAGGTCAGAGCGTTGGCGCCGATCCTGTGAGGACCGCCTCCGCCTCCGACCGGTACAGGTCCAGCCAGAAGGCGGCCCCGGACGATTCGGGTACCCGTACCGGCTCCCGCCGAGCCGTCGCCGCTCCCATCGGCCCGTGCTCACCACACTGCAACGGATCGTCCGGACGGTGTCCGCCTCCCCGTATCTCGTAGGCCAGCAGTACGCACCGCGCACTCGCCTCCGGGGCGGCCAGCCCTGCCGCTTTCAGCTTGGCTATCTGCTTCCTTACTCCGCTCGCCTGGATACCCAGCCGCTGCTCCAACTCTCCCGGCCCGAACTCGGCATGACCGAACTTGTCGGCCCTGGCCACGGCGTAGAGAAAGAGCCTCAGCTCTGAGCCGATTGCGTCCATCTGTGCCGACCGGAAAGCCGCCGACTGGCTCAGCCCGAACCACGGCCCCCTGCCTGGCGGCTGCACGGCCTCTACCGGCTCGTACTCCTCATCCCAGGGGGCGATCACTTCGCCCCCTGCTCATCCAGCCAGCGATTGAGGTCATTTGGGCGGACCCGGAGCCCTTGTCCGACCCGCTTGAAAGGGATCGCCTCACGCTTCCAGTTGTCGTACACCCACGACTTCGGAACGCCCAGAAATTCAGCAACATCGTTAACGGTCATCAGCTTGGTCAACTAACCCTCCCGGCAAAGAAAAACCCCCGAGTGGCCTCGGGGGCTGTGGTCGTTCTAATCAAAGGCAATACGGTTACGCGTCTGGCTCGGCCGTAATTCTGGAGAGCACAGTGTTGGCCTTGTCGGTCAGTTCCCCACCGGCTTTGCCCGCGATGGTGGTGAGGAAGCCGTCCCGGCGGGCCTGCTTCAAGTGGCTCTTGATCGTCTCGGTGCTGCGGCCGATGCGCTCCGCCAGCCAACGCACAGGGGCCACAGCGCCGCTGTCCGCCATCCCCTTGTAGATGAACGCCAGCATGGCCAGGTACGTCTCTGACACCCCCTCGTTTTCGAGCAGGACGCGGGCCGTCTCGCAGCCTTGGCTCAACGCCTTTGAAACGTCGGTCAGCACCTCCTGCCCCGTCGGGGCAAGCTCCTCCGCGCTCTTCACCGCGCCGGGGAGGTCGAGCCTGCGGAGCACGGTCGTGGAGATACCCCGCGCCACGTCGCGGGCCGAGGCATCGTCCGCCTGCTCGATAGTGACGCGCTGCGGCCCCCCGGTGATGGGCCCGGTCGGCCACCACATGCGGATCACCCACGCCCCTTGCTTCTGCGCGACCTCAAGCCCGCTCTCGTCTGCCCTCATACCCACACCGTACCACGCAGGGTTGACGACCCTGTGTTGACAACCCCGGGTTGCCCATGTGCATTCTGAAGGTAGACAGAGGGGCTGGTCGCACCGGGGGCGGGCCCAACGAGCACGAGAAAGGCCAGCTCAGACGTGGCAAGGGCATGGGTAACGCGATCGACGGACGACCCGAAGAAGTGGACGGCCTACTGGTACGACCCGGACGGTAAGCAGCGACAAAAGACCTTCGAGACCAAGAAGCGCGCCGACGACCACCGCAAGCGCAAGGAGCAGGAACTCGACGCCGGGACCTACCTGGACGACAAGTTGGGCAAGCAGCCCGTTACGGCCGTCTGGGAACAGTGGTCGAATCAAAGGAAGTTGGAGAACAGCACCAAGAAGCAGTACCGGTCCATCCTCAACACGACCATTGAGCCGTTCTTCAAGGCCCGCTCCATCGTGTCCCTGAAGGTCGCGGACATAGAGCAGTGGCTCTTGTGGATGGAGGCGGACCGCAAGCTGTCCGCGCGCACTCGCCGTCAGCGGTTCTCGTTCTTCTCCGGGATGATGGACTGGGCCGTCGTCAACGAGATCATCGGGCGCAACCCGTGCAAGAAGATCAAGCACGCGGGCAGTCGCGCCAAGGAGATTCGCGAGCACAAGAGCAAGGCTCGGCGGCTCACGACTCGGGAAGTCCTGGCGATGCTCGACGGGGCTCCGGCCCGCTACCGGGCGGTGCTCTGGCTGATGGCCGGTTGCGGGCTCCGCATCGGTGAAGCCATGGCCGTCTCTCGCGATCAGATCGACTTCAAGGCCGAAGTCCTGCGTGTGGATTTCCAGATCGCCGAGGACGGCGAATCCGAGTCCGGCAAGAACAGTGCCCTACAGCGGCGACACATCAAGGCCCGAGACGAGGAGGAGCCGGGCCGTCTCGTTCCTCTGCCGCCCAACGTGGCGTTCGAGCTTCGGCGGCACATCAAGAACCACGGGGTGTGGGGGCCGGAGCGCCTGCTGTTCCCGAACGTGTCGCGGACGGGCTACCTGTACGCCTCGCACTTCTACCGGCAAATCTGGCTCGTGGCCCTCGACAAGGGAGACGTGACGTACTGCAAGCCGCACTCCATGCGGCACTACTACGGATCACGGCTCCTGTACGCGGGCGTCCCCGAGAACGACGTGGCCGACTGGATGGGCCACAGCAGTACGGACGTGCTGCGCGAGCACTACCACTACATCTTTGAAGGAGCCGAGCAGCGGGGACGCGCGGCCATCGCGACCATGCTGACGCCCGGCGCAGACGATCCCACAGAAGGGCAGGCCGAAGTCGCCTGACAGAGCCCATGCGAACGGCCCCCGGCAGAGTGCCGGGGGCCGTTGTGTTTGTGCAGGTGAGGGGCGGTTTCCCGTCCAGCGTCAGCCCAGGATTTCCCCAGCATGACGCCCATGATCGGCCCGAAACGGGCCTGAACGGACCGGAAGCCGATCACAGCCCGCAAGCCATCGAAAATGGCCGCTGACCTGCGAAAAGCCAGTTACGGCAGGTTCCTCGCCATGACGATCCGCTGAACCTGATTCGTACCTTCATAAATCTGCGTGATCTTGGCGTCCCGCATCATCCGCTCCAGCGGGTAGTCACGGGTGTAGCCGTAGCCGCCGAGGAGCTGGACGGCGTCGGTGGTGATCTCCATGGCGGCGTCGGAGGCGTAGCACTTCGCGGCGGCGCCGAAGAAGGTCAGGTCCTCGCCCTTGCTGCCGGCCGAGACGCGCTCGGAACGGGCCGCGGCGGCGTAGGTGAGCTGCCGGGCCGCCTCCAGCTTCATCGCCATGTCGGCGAGCATGAACTGCACGCCCTGGAAGTCGCCGATCGGCTTGCCGAACTGCTTGCGCTCCTGGACGTAGCCCTTGGCGTAGTCCAGCGCGCCCTGGGCGATGCCGAGTGCCTGGGCCGCGATGGTGATGCGGGTGTGGTCCAGGGTCTTCATGGCGGTGGCGAAGCCGGTGCCCTCCGCGCCGATCATGCGGTCGGCGGGGATGCGGACGTTGTCGAGGTAGACCTCCCGGGTCGGGGAGCCCTTGATGCCGAGCTTCTTCTCCGGGGCGCCGAAGGAGACGCCCTCGTCGTCCTTCTCGACGACGAACGCCGATATGCCCCTGGACCGCTTCTCCGGGTCGGTGACGGCCATGACCGTGTAGTACTCCGACACCCCGGCATTGGTGATCCACCGCTTCACGCCGTTGAGGACGTAGAAGTCCCCGTCCCGCACCGCCTTGGTCTTCATCCCCGCCGCGTCCGAACCGGCGTCCGGCTCGCTCAGGCAGTACGAGAACATCGCGTCGCCCTTGGCCAGCGGAGCCAGGTACTTCTTCTTCAGCTCCTCGCCGCCGGAGAGGATCACCGGGAGCGAACCGAGCTTGTTGACCGCCGGGATCAGGGACGACGAGGCGCAGACCCGGGCGACCTCCTCGATGACGATCACGGTCGCCAGCGCGTCGGCGCCCGCACCGCCGTAGGACTCCGGCACGTGCACGGCGTGCAGGTCGTTGGCGACCAGGGCGTCCAACGCCTCCTGCGGGAAGCGGGCCTCCTCGTCCACCGCGGCGGCGAACGGCGCGATCTTCGCCTCGGCGAGCGAGCGCACCGACTCGCGGAGCATGTCGTGCTCCTCGGACGGCCGGTACAGATCGAAATCAGCGGTTCCCGCCAAGGTCTCTCACTCCCCAAGAGGTGCCGGCAGCGCTAACTACCGTTAAGTAACCCTTACTGAGAAGGGATTCTAGGGCGGATCCCGGGGCCGCGGGTAGGTGAGGTTCCCGACAGTCCCCCCATGGTGCGCACCACGGCCGGGAAGGGGCGTTCCGTGCGCGGATATGCTCGGTCAGCACCACATTCCGCCAGACGTCTGGAGCCCCTCAATGGCCCTCAAGATCACCGTGATCGGCACCGGCTACCTCGGTGCCACCCACGCCGCCGCGATGGCCGAGCTGGGTTTCGAGGTGCTGGGCCTGGACGTGCAGCCGGAGAAGATCGAGATGCTCCGCCGGGGCGAGGTCCCGATGTACGAACCGGGCCTCGAAGAACTGCTGCGCCGCCACGTCGCCGGCATCGAGGGCTCCACCGGCCGGCTCCGCTTCACCACCTCCTACGAGGAGGTCGGCGCCTTCGGCGACGTCCACTTCGTCTGCGTGAACACCCCGCAGAAGCACGGCGAGTACGCCTGTGACATGTCCTACGTCGAAGCCGCCTTCGACGCGCTGGCGCCGCACCTGACGCGGCCCACGCTGGTCGTCGGCAAGTCGACGGTGCCGGTCGGCAGCGCGGCCCGGCTCGCCCGGCGCCTGACCGCCGCCGCACCCGCCGGCACCGACGCCGAACTCGCCTGGAACCCCGAGTTCCTGCGCGAGGGCTTCGCCGTCCGGGACACCCTGCACCCCGACCGCCTCGTGGCCGGCGTCACCAGCGAACGGGCCGAGGCGCTGCTCCGCGAGGTCTACGCCACCCCGATCGCCGAGGGCTCGCCGTTCGTCGTCATGGACTACCCCACCGCCGAGTTGGTGAAGACCGCCGCCAACTCCTTCCTGGCCACCAAGATCTCGTTCATCAACGCCATGGCCGAGGTGTGCGAGGCCGCCGACGGCGACGTGGTGAAGCTGGCCGAGGCGATCGGCCACGACGAACGGATCGGCAAGAAGTTCCTCCGCGCCGGCATCGGCTTCGGCGGCGGCTGCCTGCCCAAGGACATCCGGGCCTTCATGGCCCGCGCCGGCGAACTCGGCGCCGACCAGGCCCTGACGTTCCTGCGCGAGGTCGACTCGATCAACATGCGCCGCCGCGGCCACATGGTCGAACTGGCCCGGGACGCCGTCGGCGGCGGCGGCTTCCTCGGCAAGCGCGTCGCCGTCCTCGGCGCGACCTTCAAGCCCGACTCCGACGACGTCCGCGACTCCCCCGCCCTCAACGTCGCCGGCCAGATCCACCTCCAGGGCGGCCAGGTCACCGTCTACGACCCCAAGGGCATGGCCAACGCCCAGCGACTGTTCCCCACCCTCGGCTACGCGGAGAGCGCCCTGGAAGCGGTGCGCGGCGCACACGTCGTCCTGCACCTGACCGAATGGCGAGAGTTCCGGGAACTGGACCCCGCCGCACTCGCCGAAGTAGCCGGCGAACGCCGCATCCTCGACGGCCGCAACGCCCTCGACCCCACCCTGTGGCGCAAGGCCGGCTGGACCTACCGGGCGCTGGGGCGACCCTCGGCCTAGGGGTTGGCTTCCCACGTTGTCGCCTGCGGCGGGCTTCTTCCCACGTTGTCGGCCGTCCCGCCGTGGGGGTTGCCGTTTGCGCCTGCGGCGCGGGGCCGCTGCGCGGGGCTGATCGGCCGCGGTGCCGGGTTGG
>LIQL01000151.1:0-12452 GCA_001418405.1 Streptomyces diastatochromogenes
CGCAGACGGCAGCGTCTGCGGCCGAGTGACCGGGAGGCCCCGCATGGTTCGACGATCGGTGCGGGTCCGTGGGGTGGTGTGGCTCCGGCGGCCGTTGCGGGTCGCGTCGGGGGCGCTCGCGTCCGTCGTCACGTTGACCGTGGCCTCGTCCGCGCTGGCCTCCGGCCCGGACGGACAGCAACTCGCCACCCGGGGCGGGAAGGTCGTGAGCCTCCAGGCCGGGGGCAGCGCGCCGTTCGTGATCGCCCACCGGGGCGCGTCCCGGTACGCGCCGGAGAACACCCTCGCGGCGGTCGACGCGGCGTACCGGCGGGGGTTGGTGTGGGTCGAGAACGACGTGCAGCGGACCAAGGACGGTCGGCTGATCGTGCTGCACGACACCACCCTCAACCGGACCACCAACGTCGCGAAGGTGTTCCCGGGGCGGGCGCCGTGGCGGGTGGGGGACTTCACCGCGGCGGAGATCGCGCGGCTGGACGCCGGGAGTTGGTTCGGGAAGCGGTTCGCAGGGGAGCACGTGCCCACGCTCGCGGACTATCTGCGCAGGTTGGACAGTCATCGGCAGGGCCTGCTGCTGGAGCTCAAGGCGCCCGAGCGGTATCCGGGAATCGAGCGCCAGACGCTGCGCGAACTGCGGTCGCTGGGTTGGCTGGATGCCGCGCACCTCACCAACCGGCTGGTGATCCAGAGCTTCTGCGTGCGGTGCGTGAAGCGGGTGCACAAGCTGATGCCCGAGGCGCGCACGGGGATCCTGGGACGGCCGTCGTTGAGCAAGCTGCGGCGTTATGCGCGCTTCGCCGACCAGATCAATCCCCGTATGTCCGAGGTCGGTTCACGCTGGGCCCGGGTTGTGCACGGCCTGCACGGGCCGCACGGACGGCGGTTGGAGATCTACGCCTGGGACGTGGGGGCGCAGGCGAGCGTGCGGGCGGTGCGGGGGCGCGGAGTGGAAGGCGTAATCGACTGACCGATCGACGGGTCGCCCGCCTCGGGGAGCGGGCGGAGGCGGTGCGCGGGCGCGCCGGCGGGGCGGGATGCGTGCGGGAATCGTTGCGGACGTGACGGGTTGTTCGGGGGTGGGTGTTTTTTTCGTGTGTGTCGGAGTTGCGGCGGCTCGTACGAGGGGTGCGGGTGTAGTCTCCCGCCCGTGTTTTGCGCGGGTTCGTCCGCATCCGGTGAAGGTGCGGTGAAGGGGCGCGACTCCACGAGCGGCCCTGGCCGTGCGGGATTTACGGGATTCCGTCGACGCGGCTAAGGTGCCAGAGATGTTCGACGCCACACTCCCCGTAATTCAACTAAGACGCTGGATTTGGCCTGTGGGTTCCGTTTCGGGGCCCGGCATTTCGCCGCCGCATCCGGCTCCTCCGACAGGCGCGTTCCGGGAGGGCCCTTGACGAACGAGTTTCCGGCGTACGGCGAGCGGCGGGTGCCGCTTCCCGCGCCGCGGCAGATGCCGCAGGACGCGCCACCGGCCGCGGGCGCACCCGCAGGGGCGGACGGGACGGGTGCGGCGACGGCCACGGCCACCCTCGCCCCGGTCACGCCGTCGGAGAAGGACGCCGACGCCGGCGGTGCGCCAGGTGGCCGGCGGCACGCCAAGGGACGCGCGGCCCCGACCGCGGCCGCCACCGGTCGGCCGACGGGCGAGGGCGCTCCGGCCAAGAGCCGCGACGCGTTCTTCGACAATGCGAAGTACCTGGCCATCGTGCTGGTGGCGATGGGGCACGCCTGGGAGCCGCTGCGCGACGGCAGCCGGTCGGCGGCGGCGCTCTACATCACCGTCTACGCCTTCCACATGCCGGCGTTCATCATCATCTCCGGCTACTTCTCGCGCAGTTTCGACATGCGCAAGGACCGGCTCCAGCGGTTGATCACCGGCGTCGCGGTCCCGTACGTCCTCTTCGAGGTCGCCTACACCTTCTTCAAGCGCTGGGCGGACGACGATCCCGGGTACCCGATCACCCTGCTGCAGCCGTGGTACCTGACGTGGTTCCTGATCGCGCTCTTCATCTGGCGGCTCACCACGCCGCTGTGGAAGATCGTGCGTTGGCCGCTGCCGCTCGCGCTGACCATCGCGGTCCTGGCGGCCGTCTCGCCGGAGATTGGTGACGACCTGAACCTCCAGCGGGTGCTGCAGTTCCTGCCGTTCTTCGTCGTGGGGCTCACCCTGCGGCCGGAGCACTTCCAACGCGTGCGCCGCCGGTCGGTGCGGATGGCCGCGCTGCCGGTGGTCGCCGGTGCGCTGGTCTTCGCCTACTGGGCCGCGCCGCGGATGAACGCCGCGTGGTTCTACCACCGCGACAGCGCGCAGGAACTGGGCGCTCCCTGGTGGAGCGGCGTGGTGATGACACTGGCGATGTTCGGCTGCTCGCTGGTGCTGGTGGCCTGCTTCTTCGCCTGGGTGCCGGGCCGCCGCATGTGGTTCACGGCGCTGGGCGCGGGCACCCTCTACGGCTACCTGCTGCACGGGTTCCTCGCCAAGGGCTCGCGCTTCTGGCACTGGTACGACAACGACTGGCTGCACACGCCGTGGGGGCAGGTGCTGCTGACCCTGATCGCGGGCACCATCGTCACGCTGCTGTGCACGCCGCCGGTGCAGCGGATCTTCCGGTTCGCCATGGAGCCCAAGATGAACTGGGCGTTCAAGCCCGACGCGGTGGGGATGGCGCGCCAGCGTCGCTGACGTCGGGGCGGGGAGGGCCGGGATGCGGCCGGTGGTCCGTCGGCCGGTCGGCCGGGACGGTCCGTCGGCCCGGCGTCCCGGCCCTCGCGCTCTTCGGCCCCGGCTGCCCCGTTCCTCGGTCCGGGGGCCTAGGCCCAGCCGCTGCCGGATGTCGTCCCGACAGCCGATCCGGCCCTGCGCGGGCGTCCCCTAAGCTCCCTTGCGGCTCCCCGCAGGGAGGACACCGTGACGAGGGGGAGAGGCACCATGACCGGAACCACGTGGGGCGGCGAGCAGCTCGATCTGGACGCCTATCTGGCGCGCATCGGCTACGCGGGCGACCGCCGACCGACCCTGGAGACGCTGCGGGCGCTGCATGCCGCGCACAGCGCCGCCATCGGTTTCGAGAACGTGGAGATCGTGCTGGGCCGCCCGATCCTGCTCGACGTGGAGGCGCTCCAGGCCAAGATGGTGCGGCAGCGGCGCGGTGGCTACTGCTACGAGCAGAACCTCCTCTACGCGGCCGCCCTGGAGCGCCTCGGCTTCCGGGTCTCCGGGCTCGGCGCCCGGATCCGGATGGGCGAGGACAAGGTCCGCGCGGTCACCCACGCCCTGCTGAAGGTGGAGCTGGCCGGCACGGAGTGGATCACTGACGTCGGTTTCGGCGGTGAGGCTCTGCTCGCCCCGCTCCCGCTGCGGGACGGCGTCGAGGAGGCACAGGGCGCCTGGGCCTTCGGCCTGGTCCACGAGAAGGAGTCCGAGGCGTGGGTGCTGCGGTCGCGGCACGCGGACGGGTGGTTCGACCTGTACGCCTTCGGGACCGAGCAGCGCTTCCCGGCCGACTACGCCGTCTTCAACCACTACATATCGACGCACCCGCGGTCGCCGTTCACCGGCAAGATCGTGGTGCAGAAGCCGGACCCCGAACTGCGCCGCACGTTGGTCGGACGGGAGCTGACGCTGACCCGGCCGGACTGGTCGCGGGAGGTGCGGGAGGTGGCGCCGGAGGAGGTTCCGGGCCTGCTGGACACCGAATTCGGGATCACGCTGTCCGCGGCGGACGCCGAGGCGCTGGTGGCGACGTACGGGGAGTGAGGCGGGGAGCCGGGCCGCTCGGCCGCGGTCGGGGCCGCCTGGCCTGGGCCGGCTGGCGCGGGGTGCGGGGACCGGGCTCGTCGGGACGCGGACCGGCTGCGGAAGCCGGGGGTCCGGCCCGCGGAAGCCGGGTGTCCCGCCGCGGTCGGGCGCCCCTCACCCGGTCGCGCGCACCAGTGTCCGCGCTACCGCGGCGCCGTGCGGCCCTCCCGCACCACCGCGATGCCCTCGATCTCCACCAGGGCCGTCTCGTCCCACAGCCGGGTGGCGCCGATCACGGCCATGGCCGGGAAGTCCCCGCCGACCAGGCGCTTCCACACCCGGCCGAGCTCCTTCGCGTGGCGGCGGTAGTCGGCGACGTCGACCGCGAAGACGGTGAGCTTGGCCAGGTCGGACGGGGCGGCGCCGGCCGCGGCCGCCACCTCCAGGAGGTTGCCGAGCGCCCGCTCGAACTGCTCGACGATGCCGTCGCCCACGATCCGGCCCGTGCCGTCGAGGGCGGTCTGCCCGGCCAGGAACACCAGTGTGCCGGGGGCCGCGATGCGCACGGCGTGACTGAATCCGGTCGGCGGCGCGAGGTGCGGAGGGTTGATGCGCTCCACGCCGTCGTGGACGTTGCGGTCGCCGTCGTTGCCGTCGCTCATCCCCGTCTGCTCCCCTCCGTCGCCAACTCGTAACGCACTCCCAGGGATTGAAGCGCGTCCCGCTCCTCCTGGGGAAGGTGTTCATCGGAGATGACGAGATCGAAGTCGGCCAGTGGCGCGAGTTCGTAGAGGGCCTGGCGGCCGAACTTCGAGTGGTCCACGAGCAGGACCTTGCGCCGGGCGGCGGCCATCAGGGCCCGCTTGACCAGGACGTTCTCCTGCGCCTGGTGGTAGCAGTGGCCGTTGTCGACCGCGGAGGTGGACAAGAAGGCGACGTCCGCGCGGAAGCTGCGGGCGATGTCGGCGGTGGACATGCCGAGGAAGGCGTTGAACGCCGCGTGGTACTCGCCGCCCAGCGCGATCACCCGGATGTCGGGCTCCTCCGCCAGTTCGTTGATGACCTGGAGGGAGTTGGTGATGACGGTGAACGCGCCGCGCGAGGAGAGCGAGCGCGCCAGCGGCAGCGCCGTGCTGGAGTCGTCGATGATCACGGCCTGTCCCGGCTCGGCCATGGCCAGTGCGGCCGCGCAGATCGCCTCCTTCGCCGCCACCTGCTCGTTGCCGCGCCAGCGCGCCGTGGACTCGAAGAGGGCGCTGGGGGTGGCGGTGGCCCCGCCACGCACCTTGCGCAGCCAGCCCTGGTGCTCCAAGGCGTCCAGATCGCGATGCACCGTCATCTGGCTGACGCCGAGCTCCAGGACCAGTTCCTCGATGCTCACCTGGCCCTCGGCCAGCACCCGGTCGGTGATCCGCTTGCGGCGGTCCTTGGGGCTCAGTTTGGTGACCGGCGCCTCACTCGCGACCGGGGCGTCGGCAGCCCCTTCGGTGTCGGTCAACGCTGGTCCCTTCGCGGCTCGGACGGCTCGGATGGCGTGAATGGCTCGGATCCCGGCCGCCCGTCGGTTGACGGCCCCCTACCCGGCGAGTTTAGGGCGTGACGGGTCCTGAGCGGCCGTGGCCACCGGATCGCTCCCGTCGAGCGTGCCCCGGGCGCCGTAGGGCCGGCAGCGGACGAACGCCGCCTCGTGGTGGAACGGCTCGGTGCGGTGCTCCCGGACGGTCTCCCTGTGCTGTGGGTGTGCGGTGCCGTAGGCGTAGCGGCTCATCGCGGAGACGGTCCGCCAGATCGAGAACGTGGCGACGAACCGGGGCGGTCTGGCCAGCGCGACGGCGGTGAGCATCGAGGGATCGGCCGTGGCCCGCCCGGCGGCGCGGGAGTTGGCCCGCAAGAACGGGACCGCGCGGCGCAACCGCAGCGAGCCGAGGGTGAGCACGGCGACCGGTCCGTCCTCGTCGCCGAGCGCGGCGTCCGGGTCGGTCTCGACCGGCATTGGACCCCACGCGCCCAGGACCCGCACCGGCCGCAGTCGCACCTGCCAGCCGCCCGCCAGCCGCCGGGCCAGGGCGTTTTCGGCGAGGAAGCGGTCCAGGGCGGCGTCGTCGTCCCACGAGGCGAGCAGTGCGGCCCGGCCAGGATGCAGGGAGGGCAGGCCGGCGGCGAGGGCGCCGGTGAGGGCGGTGGTGGCGAACCGCAGGCCGGGGACCGCGCCCGGCCGCGGAGGTCGACCGAGGGCGGTGCGGGCGGCGCGCACGCCGAGGTCGGCGATGTGCACGGAAATGATCATGTTGGACCCCCGTCCGTCCCGCCGCGTGACCAACCAGCAAGTTACTCGTGCGTATACCGTGTGGTACACGACCGAGTATGCCGCATGGCGGAGACAATTGCGAGGGGGACGCCACGGCACAATGCGCCGGATTCCCGCGCACGGGCGGGGCCCCGCTTCCGCGCCCGGCACCACCGAGGCGGTGGTTGCGCCAGGGACCGCAGCAGCCGGTGGGCCGCCCGAGAACGACGAGCAGCACGCCATCCCAGAGAGCCACGAGGACGCCCGATGAACGAGATCGACCGCAGCCGCGCCGCCCGCGCGGAGGCCAGGACGCGCATCGAGGACGCGGCGGCCCGGCTGTTCGCGGAGCGCGGCTTCGCGGGCACCACCATCGGGGAGATCGCCGCCGAGGCCGGCCTGAGCAAGCCGATGCTCTACCGTCACTTCGACTCCAAGCAGGAGCTGCACCTCGTCCTGTTGGAACGGCACCGCGACGAGCTGGCCGCCGCACCGCTGCGCGAACTGCTGCACGGCGAAGGCGCTCTGCACGCCCGGATGGAGGCGATGTACGACGCCTGGTTCGGCCATGTGCAGACCCACCCGTACACCTGGCGGATGATGTTCCACGACACCACCGGCGACCCCGAGGTGCAGGCGTTCCACCGCGAACTCCAGCGCCGGCAACGGGCGACGGACGTGGCCCTGCTGCGCGAGGTGGCGCCCGACATCCCCGAGCCCGAACTGGAGCCCCTGGGTGAGGCGATCCGCAGCTCGCTCTACGGCCTCGCGCTGTGGTGGCTGGAGCGGCCCGACACCCCGCGCGCGGTCCTGGTCGCCGCGATGTCCCGCCTCACGCGCGGCCTGCTCCCGGAAGGGGCCGGACGGCAGTAGACGACACGCGGAGGCTCCCCGCCGGTCCGTCCACCCGTCCGTCCCCCGTGGTCATTTCGCGTCCGCGTAGCACTCCACCACCGCCGTGGTGAACGGGAACCGAACCGGTGTCGGGCCGAAGGCGAGCCGGCCCGCGGTGGCGGCCGCCGTCGCGACGGCCTCGGCGACCGTGCCGGCCTCCTCCGCCGGGCAGTGCACGATCACCTCGTCGTGCTGGAAGAAGACCAGCTCGGCGCGGAGGCCGGCACGGGCCATCGCGTGGCGCAGCGCGGCCAGCACCAGCAGGGCCCAGTCGGCGCCGCTGCCCTGCACCACGAAGTTGCGGGTGAAGCGGCCGCGGGCGCGCGCCGCCGAGGTACTGCCGTAGCCGGCGGGCCGTTCCTCCTCCTGGGGCAGGCCCGCCTCGTCGGGCGGTGCCACCGAGGCGGGCGGGCAGGTGCGGCCCAACCAGGTGCGCACCAGCCGGCCCTCCTCGCCGGCCCGGGCCGCGTCGTCGACGTACGCCACCGCGGCCGGGTAGCGACGGCGCAGATCGGCCATGTGCTTCAGGCCGTCTCCCGAGGTCTGGCCGTACATGGCGCCCAGCAGGGCGAGTTTGGCGCGGTCGCGGTCGCCGCCGAAGGCGCGGGCCGCCAGGTCGGCGTAGAGGTCCGCGCCGCTGCCGGCGACCTCCATCAGGCCCTGGTCGCGGGAGACCGCGGCCAGCACCCGCGGTTCCATCTGGGCGGCGTCGGCCACCACCAGGCGCCACCCCGGGTCGGCCCGCACCGCTTGCCGGATCACCTTGGGGATCTGCAGCGCGCCGCCGCCGTTGGTGGTCCAGCGGCCGGTGACCGTGCCGCCGGGCAGGTACTCGGGGCGGAACCGGCCTTCGTGCACCCACTGTTGGAGCCAGGACCAGCCGTGGGCGGTGTACAGGCGGTAGAGCGACTTGTACGCCAACAACGGTGCCACCGCGGGGTGGTCGACCTGTTGCAGCTCCCACTTGCGGGTCGAGGAGAGCGCGATCCCGGCGCGGGCGAAGGCCCGGATGATGTCGTTGGGCAGATCGGGGCGGACCCGCGCGCCCGTCCCGAAGGCCCGCGACACCTCGTCGGCCAGCTCCGCCATGCGCCGCGGTTCCACCCCACCCGGGAAACGCTCGCCCAGCAGCCCGTCCAACACCGCGCGGTGCACGTCCGCCCGCCAGGGAATGCCGGTCCGGGACAACTCCACGGCGACCAGCATGCCCGCCGACTCGGACGCCAGCAGCAGCCGCATGCGGTCCGGGTGCTCGGCCCGCTCCGTACGGGCGAGTTGGCCGGCGTAGACCTCCAGCAGGGCGGTGAACTCGTCGGTGTCGGGCGGCAGCGGCACCGGCCCCGGCTCGAACAGGGACGGTTGGGTCTCGGCGGTGCGCAGGGGCGCGTCGGCCGGCACCGGCAGGCCGTGCAACCGGGCCCAGGCGGCAGCCAGCGAGTGGGGCTGGCCCGACTGCCCCTCCTCGTGACCGATCAGGAGCGCCTCGGCGGCCTCTACGTCGTAGCACCGCTCGACCCGCACCCCGGCCGCCAACAGGCGGCGGTAGGTCTCGGCAGTGGACCGCCACACCCACCGCTCGACCTCCGGGCGGGACCGCACCGCCCCGGCGAGCGAGGACTCCCGCACCACCGGACCGGCGGGCCGCCCGTCCTGAGTGAGCGGGCAGAGACGAACACCCCCGTCGCCCGTCTCCGCAACCGCCCATCTCATGCCCCGAGTCTTGCACCAGGGTCTGACAATGCGCCTGACCAGCGCCTTTGCGCCGGCACGGGTTCCGGCGCCACAGAGCCCCGGCGCGACGGCGGCGCCAATCACCGGTGTGTGACGGTCGGCGTGTGACGATGGCGCGGGTGAGAAACGACAGACCGGGCAGCGTGTTGCCGGGACGGGAACTCCGCACGAATTCACCGCGGAAACCACATCTGCCCCGTACGGCACTTACCGCGAACTATCACCCGTTTGGGCCGCTACTTTTGCCCGGTTTGTTGCGTTGAACTGCTTGTCGCTCCAGGCGGCGCGCACAGAAACCTGAATGCTGCTCAGTAAAGAGGTTCACCGTGAAGTTTGTCTCCAAGGCCGTTGTCCTGTCCGCCGCCGCGGGCATTGCCGTCGTCGGAGGCGCTGGCGTGGCCAGTGCCCACGGGCACGGCGATGGCGCCCACGCCAAGGGTGCCGCCGTGGGTTCGCCCGGCGTGCTCTCCGGCAACCTCATCCAGATGCCGGTCCACATCCCGGTCAACGTGTGCGGCAACACCGTCGACATCATCGGCGCGCTCAACCCGGCGTTCGGCAACCGCTGCATCAACAAGTGATCACCATCGGGTGATTGAGGCCCGCCCCGCTCCGGGGCGGGCCTTTTTCGTGCCGAATTCGCCTACGAAGCAGGCGACTTGTCGACCGGTTCCGCCAAGCGAGCTGTCGGCGCACTGCGTTGACGCGCGGACGCAGTGATATGGGTCTATGGATTGCGTGGCATTCGGGTGAATCCGCGAAACCGCACCCCGCGAGGCGAGTTGACCAGTGCGCTCCCGATACGGGCGCTCCGCTTCCAGAAGGGTAAACAGTGATCAAGAAGGTCCTGGCCACGACGGCAGTAGCCGCTTCCATGGTCGGCGTCGCGGCGGCCGTCGCCCCGCAGGCGATGGCGGTCGGTGATCGCCACGGCACCTCCACGGTCAACGGCAACCGTTCCGAGGCCGTCTTCGGCAACTCCACCACGCACGGCCGGATGAGCCCTCAGATGGAGTTCGTCCAGGGCTCGTTGAACAAGCTCTGCGTGGGACTGCCGCTCAAGGGGGACGTCGGCTCGCTGTTCGGGGGCATTCCGGTCTCGGTCCAGGACGTCAACGTGCTGTCGTCGCCGCAGAACCAGCAGTGCGTCGAGAACTCCACCCAGGCCAAGGGCGATGAGGCGCTGTCGCACATCCTGTCCGACATCCCGGCCCTGTCGGCCAACGGCATCGGCAACCGCTGAGTCGGCGACTCCGGTCGCAGGTCCGGGTGCCGGTCCTCGTGTTCCTTGAGGGCCCCGGGCCTGCGGCACGTTCGAGGAGGTGCCGGGACGAAAATGCCCGGTGCCTTCCCGGTCGGAATTCGCATTCGGCGAGTGCTTCTCCCGTTGGAATTTCCGTGTTGTTTTTTCTTTATATGAATGGGTGCGCCACAAAAGCTTTGCGACATTCGGGCGATTTCTCCGAAAACCCCCCTTCGGGAGTTTCGCGAGGCGCGGGAAATCGTTACCAATATCGGCAGCGGAGTTACGGGCGAGCAGATTCACGCCCGTGCGACACGACGGTCGTGTGTGCTACGGATCCCGCTGCAGGAAGGGCTGAAAGTGAAGTACGCAAAGGTCGCAGCAGTCACCGCAGGCACGCTCATGGTGGTGGGCGCTGCCGCGCCGGCATTCGCCGACGCGCACGCCAAGGGCGGTGCCAAGCGTTCGCCGGGCGTCATGTCCGGGAACGTCATCCAGGTTCCGGTTCACATCCCGGTCAACATGTGCGGAAACACGGCCAGCTTCATCGGGATCCTGAACCCGGCCTTCGGCAACCGCTGCGTCAACGTCTGATCGACACAGTTCCAGCCGCGTCGTTGTGGCCGGCCCCGGCTCGCCTTTGTTGCGGCCGGGGCCGACGGTTTTCCGGTCCTTCGCCTTCGTGTTCCAGGCGGCTCCGAAAGTATTCGCGAGCGCGTCCGGAGAATCGGAACGTCACAGTTTCTCGGTGCGTCGGCCCTCGTTAGGCAGAGAGAATGCGGTGGTTCGAGCAGTGAAGTGACTGCTCACGCGGCACTGGTGCCGTGGATTCTTCGAGCACCGCACCAGAAGGGACAGTGGAAAGTGAAGTACGCGAAGTCTGCTGCGACCGTTGCCGGCTCCGTCATGGCGCTGGGTGCGGCGGTGCCCGCTTTCGCTGCCGATGCCGGTTCGCCGAACATGGCCTCGCCGCACATGAGTCTCAACGGCGGGTTGACGGATGCGCTGAGCCAGCAGCACGTGGACGGTCGCCAGGTAAAGCCGCTGGTCGACACCGTCCGGGGGGCGGAGAAGACCGCCAAGCACCCCAAGCAGATCGTTGGTGGCGCCACGGGGGCCACCAAGGAACTTCCGCTGCTCGGTGGTCTGCCGTTCGGCAAGTGACGGTTCGGCGAACCGCGGTGTGACTGCCCCTGGGAATCGTCCGGGGAATTCGGTGCGGCCGTGTGAAGTCTCAGCCGTCGGATCGGCACTGTGTGCGTCAATGAATTTTCGAGGTTGACCCCGATCCGGAGGGTGAATCACGGCTGCAAAAATTGGGACGGGATGCCCGGTCGGCAAGAGGTGATCCGGATAATAAGCTCATTTGAGTGAATGAGCACAACTAAATGTGCCCTTCTGAGTTGGTCAGATCGCCCGGCTCAAGGGCATCCCGAAACACGAAGGATCAACAATGATCAAGAAGGCTCTGGCGACCGCAGCCGCGGCTGCTTCCATTGTTGGGGTAGCCGCAGCCGCCGCCCCCCAGGCGATGGCCACCGGTAACCAGCACGGCACGTCGTCGGTCAACGGCAATGGTTCGAAGCAGTTCTTCGGAAACTCGACCACGTACGGCTACATGAGCCCGCAGATCGGCCTGATCCAGGGTTCGCTCAACAAGCCCTGCATCGGCCTGCCCGCCAAGGCGAACCTCGGTTCGCTGGCCGGCGTGGTTCCGGTCTCGGTCCAGGACATCAACGTCCTGTCGTCGCCGCAGAACCAGCAGTGCACCGAGAACTCCACCCAGGCCAAGGGCGACGAGCCGCTGTCGCACATCCTGGACGACATCCCGGTCCTCTCCGCGAACGGCGTCCACAACCGCTGATCGGGTGAGCACCGCCCGGGCCGCTCAGATATCGCATCTGAGCGGCCCGGGTTTTTCTTTGCCGCCCCGGCGATTTTGGGATTGTTATTCGCTCGTGACCGCCGAGGGTTCGGCGGGCTCGTTATGGGAGTGTGTGGAGGGATGCATGCCAATGCCCTCGCGAGATTGATGGGGTTGCCGGGGCATTGGCATGCCGGCCGAAAATGGGTACGCGGCCCGGGAGATTTCCTTGTGATTTCCCGGGCCTGTGGCGCGCGGTAGGACTTTTGGGGAGTCCGATCACCATCTATTCGAGTGACGGTGCGGAACTCGGGCGGCCGCGGCGTGTTGTTGAAACAGGGCTCCCGTGCCGGGGGTTCCTTCTCTTGAAGGGTTTAGCGCGATGAAGAAGATGATGGCGACCGCGGCGATCGCGGCATCGCTCGTCGGAATTTCGGCCGCGGCGGCTCAAGAAGCCCTGGCGATCGGCGACCAGAACGGCACCAGCACCGTCAACGGCAACGGCACCAAGTCCGTGTACGGGAACTCCAAGACGCACGGTAAGCGCAGCACCCAACTCGGGCTCCTGCAGGGCAGCTTGAACGACCTGTGCGTCGGCCTGCCTGCCAAGGGGAACGTCGGCTCGCTGATCGGCGGAATTCCGGTCACCGTGCAGGACATCAACGTCCTGTCGTCGCCGCAGAACCAGCAGTGC
>LIQL01000151.1:12485-12676 GCA_001418405.1 Streptomyces diastatochromogenes
GTGCGCCGTTGGCCGCCCGGTCGTGCGAGCGCCACGGGGATGCGGGCGGGGTGTCCGTGCGCGAGGACTGCGGAGTGAGGGGATATGGGACAGAGGCTGAGGGCGTGCCTGGTCGTCGCGGTGGCGACGGGCGTGCTGGGGGTGGGCGGAGGGCCGGTGTTCGCGGACGCCGGCCCTCCGCCCACCCCCAG
>LIQL01000152.1 GCA_001418405.1 Streptomyces diastatochromogenes
GGCAGGGGCCTTCTTGGCCGGAGCCTTCTTGGCCGTCGCGGGTCTGGTCTTCTTGGCAGCGGGTTTCGGCTTTTCACCGGCGGAGGAACTCCGGGACGTGGAACGGGGCTTGCTCGTGCCGCTGCCACTGCGGCTCGCCTTCCGCCGCTCGGTGCTCGGCTCCCGCTCTTCCGCGCCCGATTCCCGCTTCCGGGTGCTCGGCGTGCGTCGTTCCGTCTTCGGCTGGGCCGTGCCGCGAGACGTGCGCCGTCGCGACCTCTCCCGTTTGCGCGCCGCCGCTCGCTCCTCTTGTTCGCTTTCCTCTTCGCCTTCCTCCTCTTCTCCTTCCTCCTCTTCCTCCTCCTCTTCCTCTTCTTCCGGTTCTTCCTCGCCCTCCGCGTACTCGTCGCCCTCGTCGCCCTCGTCGTATTCGTCGCTCTCCTCGCCCTCGTCGTAATCGGCTTCCTCTTCGGAGGGTTCCGCTCCTTCGGTGAGGGCCAGCGTGCGGTCGTGCAGGGTGTCTGCGAGCGTCGCGATGCCGCGGGTCGCCGCCGCCGAGACCGCACGGCGTCCGGCATCCACGACCTCTCCGCGCAATTGCTCGCTGAGTTCGGCAACCTGGGGAATCTCGCCGAGTTGGCGGGCGCCCTCAGTCAGCAGGCGTCGCGGATCGAGTCCGAGTTCGCGCCCCGCCAGGGTGGACATCAAACTCAGGGCGAGGCGGCCCTTCTTGGTACGGCCCAGCACGTAACCGCCGGCCAACGCGGCGGCCACGAGGACCTTGGTCCCACTGTCCATGCGTACGTCACCTTCTCTGGGCGTGCAGCCCGGCGCCGCGGCAGACAGCCCCNNCGGCGCCATACCTCCAGGGTGACCCGCCTGCTGGCCTTCGCATCCCGACAGGTCGGCCGCCCCTCTGGCCCACACCGAAGAACTGTCTGCTACCGGGCGGGCACGTCGTGCGCACGGGCCAGGCACCCGTTCGACGTGCGGCGGGCGGGCTCACCGCAGCAAACTACTGGGAGAGCCTGTGCGCACGTCCGAGAGGAGTCGTCGTGGAGCCTCCTCCCTCATCCGGCGTCGACCTCGGAGCGGGTTTCGGCGTCCCGCCCGGTACGCC
>LIQL01000153.1 GCA_001418405.1 Streptomyces diastatochromogenes
AGTTCCGTCCACTCGGCGGGCCCTGGGGCAGAGCGATCGAGCAGGACGTCGACGTCGCGGTGAGCGGCCTGTGGGCGCTGCGGGAGGTCGTCGCCGCGGCGCGCGACTGCGGGCGCGCCGCGCGGGTGCAGCTCAAGGTCGACACCGGGCTGGGGCGCAACGGCTGCCCGCCCGCCGAGTGGACGGAACTGACCGCCGCCGCCCGGGCCGCCGAGGCCGAGGGCCTGCTCGCGGTCACCGGCGTCTGGTCGCACTTCGCCTGCGCCGACGAGCCCGGGCACCCGTCGATCGCCGCCCAGCTGGCGGAGTTCCACCGGGCGCTGGCCGTCGCGGAGGCGGCCGGGCTGCGCCCGGAGGTGCGGCACATCGCCAACACCCCGGCGCTGCTCACCCTCCCCGAGGCCCACTTCGACCTCGTCCGCACCGGCATCGGCGTCTACGGGGTCTCGCCCAGCCCCGAGCTCGGCACCCCCGAGGACTTCGGGCTGCGGCCGGTGATGACGCTGGAGGCGTCGCTGGCGTCGGTCAAGCGGGTGCCGGGCGGGCACGGGGTGTCGTACGGGCACCACTACACGACGCCGGGGGAGACGACGCTGGCGCTGGTCCCGCTGGGGTACGCCGACGGGATCCCGCGGCACGCCTCGGGCACCGGACCGGTGCTGGTCGCCGGGAAGTGGCGGACGGTCGCCGGGCGGATCGCGATGGACCAGTTCGTGGTGGACCTGGGCGGCGACCAGGCCGAGGTCGGCGAGCCGGCGGTGCTGTTCGGCCCCGGGGACCGCGGGGAGCCGAGCGCGGAGGACTGGGCGCGGGCGGCCGGAACCATCGGGTACGAGATCGTCACGCGGATCGGCAAGCGGGTGCCGCGCGTCTACGTGGACAGCGAGGTGCCGGCGCAGGCCGGGGACCGGAGCGAGGGTGACACGGCGCTGACGGGGGGCGTGGCATGACCGACGGGACGGAGGTCGCGGCGCAGGCGGTCGAGACCGCCGCGGAGGCGGCCGGCAACTGGGCCAAGGCGGGGCGTCAGGCGGGCTTCGCGGGCCTGGCGATCGGCGTGGTCGCGGCGGGTGCGGCGGCCGGGGTGGCCATAGAGCGTCTGACGGTCGGCCGCGGGATGCGGCGCCGGGCGCGGCTGGCGCTGGACGCGGCGGGCCCGTACGGCACGCTGCGCGGCACCTCGGGGGTGGCGCTCGCCGAGGACGGGACCGAGCTGTACTACGAGGTCGACGAGGTGGCGACCGGGCCGGCTGCCAAGGGCGGCAGGGCCGCCGGGGGCAGCCGGGCGGGCAAGGAGACGCGGGCCGCGCACGAGGCCCGGACCGGGCTGCACAAGCGGCTGACGGCGGCCCTGGGGCGACGCTCCCCGGCGCCCACGGTCGTCTTCAGCCACGGCTACTGCCTCGGCCAGGACTCCTGGCACTTCCAGCGCGCCGCGCTGCGCGGCGCGGTCCGCACGGTGCACTGGGACCAGCGCAGCCACGGCCGCTCGGCGCGCGGCCACGGGCAGATCGAGGGGACCGAACCGGTCACCATCGACCTGCTGGGCCGGGACCTGAAGGCGGTGCTGGACGCCGCGGTGCCCGAGGGGCCGATCGTGCTGGTCGGGCACTCGATGGGCGGGATGACGGTGATGGCGCTGGCCGACCAGTTCCCCGAGTACGTGGCGGAGCGGGTGGTCGGCGTGGCGCTGATCGGGACGTCGGCGGGCCGGCTGAGCGAGGTGGGTTTCGGGCTGCCGTCGATGGGCTCGAAGGCGTTCCACCTGCTGGCGCCGGGGGTGCTCAAGGCGCTGGGGCGGCAGAGCGAGATCGTCGAGCGGGGCCGGCGGGCCACCGCCGACCTGTTCGCGGGGTTGATCAAGCGCTATTCGTTCGGCGCGCAGGACGTGGACCCGGCGATCGCGCGGTTCGGGGAGCGGCTGATCGAGGCGACCCCGATCGACGTGGTCGCCGAGTTCTTCCCGGCGTTCGCGGTGCACGACAAGACCGAGGCGCTGGTGGCGTACGACGCGGTGCCGGCGCTGGTGCTGGCCGGGGAGAAGGACCTGATCACGCCGGCCGAGCACAGCCGGACCATCGCCGAGGTGCTGCCGGACGCCGAGCTGGTGTGCGTCCCGGACGCCGGGCACCTGGTGATGCTGGAGCGGCCCGAGCTGGTCAACGACCACCTGGTGGGGCTGGTGGAACGGGCGAGCGCGGCGGCCCGCCGGTCGCGCACCGCGCGGGCCTGAGCCGGGCCCCGGCGCCGGTGCCGGGCCCGACGCGGGACCGGCAGCCCGTCCGGGCCGTACCATTTGCGGCATGAGCACCACTGGCGTGACCGCCCGCGTAACCGTCAAGTCCCCCGATCAGATGCAGGAGTTGGGTCGCCGGTTGGCGCCGCTGCTGCGCCCCGGCGACCTGGTGCTGCTCACCGGTGAGCTGGGCGCGGGCAAGACGACGTTGACCCGCGGCCTGGGCGAGGCCCTGGGCGTGCGGGGTGCCGTGACCTCGCCGACCTTCGTCATCGCGCGGGTGCACCCGTCGCTCACCGGCGGTCCGGCGCTGGTGCACGTCGACGCGTACCGGCTCGACGGCGGCCTGGACGAGATGGAGGACCTGGACCTCGACGTCTCGCTGCCGGAGTCGGTGGTGGTCGTCGAGTGGGGCGACGGCAAGGTCGAGGAGCTGTCGGAGGACCGGCTGCACGTCGTCATCGGGCGGGCCGTGGGAGGGGACGACGCCCCTGGTGGGCGGGCCGGTCACCTGGAGGAGGCCCTGGACGACGCGGACGACGTCCGCGAGGTGACGGTCACCGGGCTCGGTGCGCGGTGGGCGGACGCCGGCCTTCCCGAGCTGGAGATCTGCTGACGAAAGGGTCGTACAGGCTCTTATCGGGCCAGGCAGCCCGATAGTTTCCGACAAGCCGTCGGCAAGATGTTGCGCGCGCGGTGTCGGGCGTGGTCACATGGGTGGAAGAGCCCTGGTTAGGTGTGCCTAAGTAGAGCCTAACCGCTGTCGCTTGCCCCAGGAGCCCGGGAGGCGTCCATGTCCCCCCACCAGCCCCCGTCCGCGCCCGAGCGGCGCGCGGACGCCCCCGTCGCGGCGGCCGGGCGCGCCGATCGGACCGCACGGAAGACCCCGCCGACGATGAACGAACTGCTCGCCGCGGGCGCCGCGGCCAACGCCGTCTCCACGCCGCCGGACGCCGCGGAGCGGCCCGCTACGGAGAAAAGCGACGACTCGGGCGAGTCAGGGAAAAACGCCGGGCCGGGCGGTCGGGCGTCCACTCCGGGACGCGACGCCGCGTAACCCACAGGGGCGAAGCGGGCGGGCGCGGACGGCTCCGCGCCGCCGGCTCAGGGGACGACGACGATCTTCACGCCGCGCACCGCGAAGTCCCACAGCGCCGCGCCGTCCTCGCGCGACTCCCGGATGCCACCGGTCTTCTTCGCGTTCGCCCCGCCCGGGGCGGGCGTGGAGCCGTCGACCGCCGCGCTGAAGCCGACGACCACCCCGTCCACGCTGGCGAACCGCACCACGTGCTCGATCGCCACCCCGTCCGAGCCGGTCACGCTCACCGACCGCGAGCTGACCGGGTACGTCCCGGGCACCGGGGACACCGTGCTCGGCGCCACCGCGAACGTCCGCTGCGCCGCGCCGTCGGCACCGACCAGCCAGACCCGCTTGGCGCCCAGCCCGTACACCACGCGCTTGCCGCTGCCGGACTGCGCCGGGACCGGGGCGGGGGCCGGCGGCTTGTCCTTCTTGTCGTGCTGGTCGCGGGCGGCCGGCTTCTCGTCGGCGGTCCGGACGCTGCCGCGGACCGGGGTCAGCGGGCCGGAGGCGGACGCGGACGCCTGGAAACCGAGCAGGCCGATCGCGACCAGGGCGGCCACGGTGAGACCGGTGACGATCGTGCTGCTCTTCGAGGGCACCGCGGTGCCACCTTTCCGTCCGCTCCCGGCCACCGGCGGGGAGGCTGCTGACTGTGCCGACTGCGGATCGACGGTAGCACCGGACGGGGCACCGCCGGCCGCGCCGTAGTCTTTAAGGCGTGCTGCTGCTAGCTCTTGACACCGCCACCCCCGCCGTCACGGTCGCGCTCCACGACGGCTCCCGCGTCCTCGCCGCCGCCGGCGAGGTGGACGCCCGCCGGCACGGCGAACTGCTGCTGCCCACCGTCGACCGGGTGCTGGCCGAGGCCGGACACAAGCTGGCCGAGGTCAGCGACGTCGTCGTCGGCGTCGGCCCCGGCCCGTACACCGGGCTGCGAGTGGGCCTGGTGACCGCCACCACCTTCGGTGCGGCCCTGGGCGTCCCGGTCCACGGCCTGTGCTCGCTGGACGGCATCGCCCACGCCTCCGGCCTGACCGAACCCTTCGTCGTGGCCACCGACGCCCGCCGCAAGGAGGTCTACTGGGCACGCTATGCGGACGCCGGCACCCGGCTGACCGAGCCCGCGGTGGACCGCCCCGCCGACCTCGCCGAGCAGGTCGCCGGGGTCCCCGCCGTGGGGGCCGGCGCGCTGCTCTACGACACCGTCTTCACCGGCGTGCTGCGGGACGGGCCCGCGCACCAGTCCGCCGCCGCGCTGGCCGAGCTGGCGGCCCGGAAGCTCGCCGCCGGCGAGGAACTGCTCCCGCCGCGCCCGCTGTACCTGCGCCGGCCCGACGCCCAGGTGCCGGCCAACTACAAGGTGGTCACTCCCCAGTGAGTGGCCAACCCGAGGCGCCGGGTCGCCCCGTCGAACTGCGGGAGATGCGCTGGTGGGACCTGGACGCGGTGCTGGAGCTGGAGCGCGAGCTGTTCCCCGAGGACGCCTGGTCGCCGGGGATGTTCTGGTCCGAACTCGCGCACGCCCGCGGCCCGCTGGCCAACCGCCGCTACCTCGTCGCCGAGTCGGCCGGCCGGATCCTCGGCTACGGAGGGTTGGCCGCGACCTGCGGCACCGGTGACGTGCAGACCATCGCCACCGCCCGAGACCAGTGGGGCACCGGCCTTGGCGCCCGACTGCTGACCGCGCTGCTGGCCGCCGCCACCGACTTCGAGTGCCAGGAGGTGCTGCTGGAGGTGCGGGTCGACAACGCCCGCGCCCAGCGCCTCTACGAGCGGTTCGGCTTCGAACCGATCGGCTTCCGCCGCGGCTACTACCAGCCCGGCAACGTCGACGCGCTGGTGATGCGCCGCCCCACCCAGACCTCTTCCGAAGCACCCTCCGTACAAGGAACGTGAACATGGCTGACTCCCGCGGCGGACCGCTCGTCCTCGGCATCGAGACCTCCTGCGACGAGACCGGTGTCGGCATCGTCCGCGGTCACACCCTCCTGGCCGACGCGGTCGCCTCCAGCGTCGACGAGCACGCCCGCTTCGGCGGAGTGGTGCCCGAGGTGGCCTCCCGCGCCCACCTGGAGGCGATGGTCCCCACCATCCAGCGCGCGCTGAAGGACGCCGGGGTCACCGCCTCGGACCTGGACGGCATCGCGGTCACCGCCGGCCCCGGCCTGGCGGGTGCCCTGCTGGTCGGCGTCTCGGCCGCCAAGGCGTACGCCTACGCCCTCGGCAAGCCGCTCTACGGCGTCAACCACCTCGCCTCGCACATCTGCGTCGACCAGTTGGAGCACGGCCCGCTGCCGGAGCCGACGATGGCGCTGCTGGTCAGCGGCGGCCACTCGTCGCTGCTGCTGGCCCCGGACATCACCTCCGACGTCCGGCCGCTGGGCGCCACCATCGACGACGCGGCGGGCGAGGCGTTCGACAAGGTGGCGCGGGTGCTCAACCTCGGCTTCCCCGGCGGCCCGGTCATCGACCGTTGGGCCCGCGAGGGCGACCCGGAGGCGATCCGCTTCCCGCGCGGGCTGACCGGCCCCCGCGACGCCGCCTACGACTTCTCCTTCTCCGGCCTGAAGACCTCGGTGGCCCGCTGGATCGAGGCCAAGCGGGCGGCCGGCGAAGAGGTGCCGGTGGCGGACGTCTCGGCGTCCTTCCAGGAGGCGGTCGTCGACGTCCTGACCCGCAAGGCCGTGCGGGCCTGCAAGGACAACGGCGTGGACCACCTGATGATCGGCGGCGGGGTGGCGGCCAACTCCCGGCTGCGGGCGATGGCCCAGCGGCGCTGCGAGGACGCCGGCATCCGACTGCGGGTGCCGCGCCCCAAGCTGTGCACCGACAACGGCGCGATGGTCGCGGCCCTGGGCGCCGAGATGGTGGCCCGCAACCGCCCGGCCTCCGCCTGGGACCTCTCCGCGGACTCCTCGCTGCCGGTCACCGAGCCGCACGTCCCGGACCCGCACGCGCACGACCACGGCCACGACCACGGGCAAGGGCACGGCCACGCGCACGATCACGACCACGATCACTTCCACGAGCTCAGCAAGGACAACCTGTACCCGTAGGCGGCCGGGACCGTGGCGGCCCCGGTGCGGCGTCCTATCCTTGAGGGCCGGGGGGCCGGGGAGCCGCCCCGTTCGCGCACCGGGGGACGACGGGGGTCGACGCAGTGCAGTGGTGGTATCTCTTCGTCCTGACCGGGCCGGCCTTCTACGCCGCCTCCGCGGCGCGGGGTGCGGCCCGCAAGGCGCTGAAGACCCGGCACCGGCGCAAGCTGGCCCTCATCGAGGCCCGCCGCGAGGAGCGCCTGGCCCTGGAGGCGGCGGACCGGCCGCCCGCCCCGGTCTGCGGCTGCGAGCACCACCTCGCCAAGCACGACAAGCAGGGCACCTGCCACGAGACGGTGCCCACGGCCGTGGCCTGGGACGCGGACCACGCGCCGGTCCGGTACGAGCCCCGCCGGTGCAACTGCCAGCAGTACGTGGGCCCGCAGCCGCTCTCCCAGGTCTACGCCGAGGACCTGACCGACCTGGCCTGAGCCGCCGTCAGGCGTCCGCTCCGGCGGGGTGCCCGAGCAGCATCGTCGGCGCGCCGGCGACCCGGGTGAGGAAGACCGTGCACGCGTGCGGCCCGGCGAGCTTGAGCTTCTTGCGCAGTTCCTCGGGTTCCACCGCGGACCCGCGCTTCTTGATCACCGCGACGCCGACCCCGCGCTCCCGCAGCAGCGCCCGCAGCTTCTTGACGTTGAAGGGCAGCACGTCGGTGAGCGCGTACGCGGTGGCGTAGGGCGTCGGCCGCAGTCGGTCCGCCGTCACGTAGGCGATGGTCGGGTCGATCAGACGCCCGTCGACCTGCTCGGCGACGTCCGCGACCAGATGGGCGCGGATCACCGCACCGTCCGGCTCGTAGAGCCAGCCGCCGACCGGGCCGGGCTCGGGATCGGGCAGGCCGGCGCCGAGCAGCGAGTCGCCGGCCGGCAGCAGGGTGGCCCGCCGGGCGCCGGCCCGGCCGGTGCCGAACCACACCACGGCCTCCTTCACGTCCCCGCCGTCGGAGATCCACTCGGTCTCGGCGTCCGCGGGCAGCGCCTCGTGCGGCACCCCCGGCGCGATCTTCAAGGCCGCGTGCGGTGCGGCGCGGGCCGCCTCGACGGCCCAGGACAGCGGCGGCGAGTACGCCTCGGGGTCGAAGACGCGGCCGCCGCGCGCCTTGGTGCGGCGCGCCGGGTCCACGAACACCGCGTCGTACCCGGCGGTGTCGACCTCCGTGACGTCCGCGCACCGCACCTCGATCCGGTCCGCCAGGCCCAGCGCCTCGGCGTTCGCCCGGGCGGCCGCGCAGGCCAGCGGATCGCGGTCCACGGCCAGCACCCGGATCCCGGCCCGGGCCAGGGCGAGCGCGTCGCCGCCGATCCCGGAGCACAGGTCGGCCAGGGTCCGCACGCCGAGCGCGGCGAGCCGGGCGGCGCGGTGGGCGGCCACCGGGGCGCGGGTGGACTGCTCGACGCCGTTCGGGGTGAAGTACATCCGCGCCGCGTCGGGGCCGAACTTCGCGGCCGCGCGTTGCCGCAGCCGGGCCTGCCCGAGGGCGGCGGAGACCAGCGGTGCGGGGTGGTCGCGGCGCAGCCGGGTGGCGGTCGCCAGTTCGTCCGCCGGGTCGTGGTCCCGCAGGACGGCCAGGAGCTGTTGTCCTTCGGGGGCGAGCAGCGCGGAGAAGGTGTCGAGGTCGGTCACCCGCACCATTGTGGGCCAGCCGCCGGGCGGCCCCGCGGACGGCTCGGCCCGCGGTCCCGTCCGCCCGGCGGCGGGGTCCGTCAGGTGCCGGGCGTGGGGCCGGTGACCCGCGGCACCCGTTGGGTGGCGTCGGCGTCCGGCCGCGGCGGTGCCGGTCGGACCGGTTCCCGCCGGCGCTGTGCGCTGTCGCTGACCCGCAGCAGCAACGCCACCATCACCCAGTTCGCGACCATCGACGAACCGCCCGCGGCGAGGAACGGCAGCGCCTTGCCGGTGAGCGGGATCAGGCCGGTGACGCCGCCGGTGACGACGAAGACCTGGAGCAGCAGCGCCCCGGAGAGGCCGACCGCCAGCAGCTTGCCGAACGGGTCGCGGGCGGTCAGTCCGACCCGCATGCCGCGCTGGGCCAGCAGTGCGTACAGCAGCAGGACGGCCATCACTCCGGCCAGCCCCAACTCCTCGCCGACGGTGGTGAGGATGAAGTCGCTGTTGCCGGCGAAGCCGATCAGCTCGGGGTGGCCCTGGCCGAGGCCGGTGCCGCCGATCCCGCCGCTGCCGAAGCTGAACAGGGCCTGCGCGGCCTGGTCGGAGATCAGGCCCGGCGGCCGCTTGTTCTCCGGCAGGAAGATGTCCATCGGGTGCAGCCAGGCCATCACGCGGCCCTTGACGTGCGGCTCGGTGGAGCCGACGACGCCGGCGCCGATCACGGCCATCAGCAGGCCGCAGACCACCCAACTGGTGCGTTCGGTGGCCATGTAGAGCATGATCACGAAGACGCCGAAGAAGATCAGCGAGGTGCCCAGGTCGCGCTCGAAGACCAGCACCAGCAGGCTGATCACCCAGATCGTGAAGATCGGGCCGAGCTGTCGGCCCGGCGGCAGCTGCATGCCCAGCACCCGGCGCCCGGACAGCGCCAGCGCGTCACGGCTGACGGTCAGGTAGCCGGCGAAGAACACCACGATCATGATCTTCACGAACTCGCCGGGCTGGAGCGACAACGGCCCGAGCATGATCCAGCGCTTGGCGCCGAACTTGTCCGCGCCGAAGAACGCCGGCGCCATCAGCATCACCAGCGCGACCGCCATGGTCAGGTAGATGTAGCGCTGGAGGAGCCGGTGGTCGCGCAGCACGATCAGGATGACGACGCAGACCGCGACGCCGATCACGGTCCACACCAACTGCCCGGTCGCCGCTTGGGCGATGTGCAGCCGGGGTTTCTCCGCGTAGGTGATGTCCAGCCGGTGCAGCAGCACCAGCCCGATCCCGGTGAGCAGGGTCGCCAGCGGCAGGATCAGCGGATCGGCGCGCGGCGCGAACCGGCGGACCACCAGGTGCGCCACCAGCGCGATGAAGAAGACGCTCACCGCGAAACCGCCCAGCCCGCCCCCGAGCTGCCCCTTCATGGACAGCTCGGTGTAGGCGTAGCCGAAGACGGTGATGAACACGACGAAGCCGAGCAGCCACGCCTCGGTGCGCCGACGGTTCGGGGCCTGGGCCAGCGCGGCGAACGTCATGGTGCGCTCGGCGTCGCTCTCCGGCCCCCCGGAATCCCGGGGAGCGCTGGTCAGTCCACGCACGGTTCCTCCGCCATCGATGGGTCTGGGCCGCGGGGCGGCCGGGTCGTGGCCCGGACTCGGCGGTCCCGGAAGCAAGACGGGGCAGCGTAGGGGCCGGGTTGCGGCCGGGCGGAAGGTGTGTCCGACTCCACGCCCGGCCACGGGCAGCAGACACGGTACGCGTCCCCGGCGCGCTGGCACTCCGCTTGACCGAGTGCTAACCGCGTCATAGTCTCAGCGTTGGCACTCTCCCTAAGGGAGTGCCAACACAGCGACGGGCAGGTCCGGCACCCGCGACGACGGATCGACCTGGTCGCCACCTCAGACAGTTAACCCCGTGAGATCTCCGAAGGGGGAGGTCGGATCGTGACGACCGCCAGCTCCAAGGTTGCCATCAAGCCGCTTGAGGACCGCATCGTGGTCCAGCCGCTCGACGCCGAGCAGACCACGGCTTCGGGCCTGGTCATTCCGGACACTGCTAAGGAGAAGCCCCAGGAGGGCGTCGTCCTGGCGATCGGTCCGGGCCGCTTCGAGGACGGCAAGCGCGTCGAGCTCGACGTCAAGGTCGGTGACGTCGTGCTCTACAGCAAGTACGGCGGCACCGAGGTGAAGTACAGCGGCGAGGAGTACCTCGTCCTCTCGGCTCGCGACGTGCTCGCGATCGTCGAGAAGTAAGTCACCCAGATTTGCCCTGATCTGCGCCCCTGGTTCCCGCGTTCTCATCGACCCGGGGCAGGGGCGCAGTTCGTTTGAGCGAAAGCGGTCACGGCGGCGAGGCCGACGATCGCAACGAGAGGACTTGAAGCACCCATGGCGAAGATCCTGAAGTTCGACGAGGACGCCCGTCGCGCCCTTGAGCGCGGCGTCAACAAGCTGGCCGACACGGTCAAGGTCACCATCGGCCCCAAGGGTCGCAACGTCGTCATCGACAAGAAGTTCGGTGCGCCGACCATCACCAACGACGGTGTCACCATCGCCCGCGAGGTCGAGGTCGAGGACCCGTACGAGAACCTGGGCGCCCAGCTCGTCAAGGAGGTGGCGACCAAGACCAACGACATCGCGGGTGACGGCACCACCACCGCGACCGTGCTGGCCCAGGCCCTGGTCCGCGAGGGTCTGCGCAACGTCGCCGCGGGTGCTTCCCCGGCCGCCCTGAAGAAGGGCATCGACGCCGCCGTCAAGGCCGTCTCCGACGAGCTGCTGGCGACCGCCCGCCCGATCGACGACAAGTCCGACATCGCCGCCGTGGCCGCGCTGTCCGCCCAGGACCCGCAGGTCGGCGAGCTGATCGCCGAGGCGATGGACAAGGTCGGCAAGGACGGCGTGATCACCGTCGAGGAGTCCAACACCTTCGGCCTGGAGCTGGACTTCACCGAGGGCATGGCCTTCGACAAGGGCTACCTGTCGCCGTACATGGTCACCGACCAGGAGCGCATGGAGGCCGTCCTCGACGACCCCTACATCCTGATCCACCAGGGCAAGATCTCCTCCATCCAGGACCTGCTGCCGCTGCTGGAGAAGATCATCCAGGCCGGCGCCTCGAAGCCGCTGCTGATCATCGCCGAGGACGTCGAGGGCGAGGCCCTCTCCACCCTCGTCGTCAACAAGATCCGCGGCACCTTCAACGCGGTGGCCGTCAAGGCCCCCGGCTTCGGTGACCGCCGCAAGGCGATGCTCGGCGACATGGCCACCCTCACCGGCGGCACCGTCGTCGCCGAAGAGGTCGGCCTCAAGCTCGACCAGGTCGGCCTGGACGTGCTCGGCACCGCCCGCCGCGTGACCGTCACCAAGGACGACACCACCCTCGTCGACGGTGGCGGCAACTCCGAGGACGTCGCGGGCCGCGTCGCCCAGATCAAGGCCGAGATCGAGGCCACCGACTCCGACTGGGACCGCGAGAAGCTCCAGGAGCGCCTCGCCAAGCTCGCCGGCGGCGTCTGCGTGATCCGCGTCGGCGCGGCCACCGAGGTCGAGCTCAAGGAGAAGAAGCACCGTCTGGAGGACGCCATCTCCGCGACCCGCGCCGCGGTCGAGGAGGGCATCGTCTCCGGTGGTGGCTCCGCGCTCGTCCACGCCGTGAAGGTCCTGGAGGGCAACCTCGGCAAGGACGGCGACGAGGCCACCGGTGTCGCCGTGGTCCGCCGCGCCGCCGTCGAGCCGCTGCGCTGGATCGCCGAGAACGCCGGCCTCGAGGGCTACGTGATCACCGCCAAGGTGGCCGAGCTCGACAAGGGCAACGGCTTCAACGCCGCCACCGGCGAGTACGGCGACCTGGTCAAGGCCGGCGTCATCGACCCGGTCAAGGTCACCCGCTCCGCCCTGGAGAACGCGGCCTCCATCGCCTCCCTCCTCCTGACGACCGAGACCCTGGTCGTCGAGAAGAAGGAAGAGGAAGAGCCCGCCGCCGCCCACGGTCACGGCCACGCGCACTGACGCACCGCGCGCATCCGCCGGCGGCCCGCCCGCCGGCACCCGTCGAGGCCCGGTCCCGCTCCCCGCGGGACCGGGCCTCGCCCGCGTCCGGCGCCGCGCCGGAGACCGGAGCGTGACGGTGCGTCAGGCCGAGTGGTCCAGCCCCTCCCGCCGCACCGGATCCGCGAACGGTCGCCCCGCCGCGTACCGTTCCAGCTCGTCCAGGGCGTGGTCGGCCATCCGGTGCAGCTCGGTGCCCAACGAGCCGGCGATGTGCGGGGTGAGCAGCACGTTCGGCAGGTCGTACAACGGGGAGTCGGCGGGCGGGAGTTCGGGCTCGGTGACGTCCAGCACCGCGCCGAGCCGGCCGCTGGACAGCTCGGCGAGCAGCGCCGCCTCGTCGACGAGGGACCCGCGCGAGGTGTTGACCAGCGTCGCCCCGTCCGGCATCAGGGCCAGCTCGCGGGCGCCGATCAGGTGCCGGGTGGCGGGCACCTCCGGCGCGTGCACGCTCACCACGTCGCTGCCCGCGCACAGCTCGGCCAGCGCGACCTTCCGCACGCCCCACCGCGCCGCCTCCTCGGCGCTCACGAACGGATCGTGCAGCAGCACCCGCAGCGCGAACGGGCGCAGCAGCTCGATGACGCGGCGGCCGATGCGGGAGGCGCCGACGATGCCCACCGTGCGGTCGTGGTTGCCGGCACCGTCCAGCTCGCGCAGCCAGTCGTGCCGGGTGCGCAGGGTGCGGTAGCGGTGCGCGGCGGGCAGTACCCGTTTGTTGGCGAACAGGATGGCGGCCAGGGTGTACTCCGCGACCGGCCGCGCGTTCGCCGCGGCGGCCGAGCTGACGACGACGCCACGGTCCCAACAGGCTTCGGTGACATGGCCCTTGACCGATCCGGCGGCGTGCACGACGGCCCGTAGCCGGGGTGCCGCGGCCAGCACCCGGGCGGTGAGCGGCGGCGCGCCCCAGCAGGTCAGCAGCACCTCCGCGGTGGCCAGGGCCGCCGCGACCGCGGGCTCCGGCGCGGCCAGGTCGTGCGCGACGAGCCGGTCGTCCGTACGGGCCAGGCGGGCCAACCGGGCCCGCTGCGACGGCCCGAGCAGCCGTTCGGCGATGCCTGGACCCATGGCCAGAAGAAGGGCTGGGCGCATCTGTCGACTCCTCCTGCGTGGTGGCGGGCGGCGTGCGGCTCCCGCCGCCCCGGCGGTTGCTGACTGCCCGTCGAAAGGGCGGGCAACCCCACCGGCGGCGCACCGCCGCACCCCACCGGAAGGCCACACGCCACACCGGCCACCACGGGACACGCCCCACCGCCCCGCTACCGTTCCGGTATGACGACTGCACTGATCACAGGAGCGACGGCCGGCATCGGCGCCGCGTTCGCCCGTCGGCTCGCGGGCGACGGGCACAGCGTGGTGCTGGTGGCCCGCGACGAGAAGCGGCTCCGCGAGCAGGCCACCGAACTGCACGACCGGCACGGGATCGAGGCGGAGGTGCTCAGCGCCGACCTGGCGACCGAAGAGGGGATCGCCGCCGTCGAGGCGCGCCTGGCGGACCCCAAGCACCCGGTGGACCTGCTGGTCAACAACGCCGGCTTCGGCAACAAGGGCGAGTACCTCGAAGTCCCGATGGCCGACGAGCTGGCGATGCTCAAGGTGCACTGCGAGGCCGTGCTGCGGCTGACCACGGCCGCGGCGCGGGGGATGCGCGAGCGCCGGCGCGGCGCCGTGGTGAACGTGGCCTCGGTCGCGGCGTTCGTCCCGCGCGGCACGTACGGCGCGAGCAAGGCGTGGGTCGTGCAGTTCACCCAGGGCGCCGCCCGCGACCTGGCCGGCAGCGGGGTGCGCCTGATGGCGCTGTGCCCGGGCTTCGTGCGGACCGAGTTCCACCAGCGGGCCGGGATGGGGACGGACAACATCCCGGGCTGGATGTGGCTCGACGCTGACAACCTCGTCGACGCGGCCATGAAGGACCTGGCGCGCGGCAAGTCGCTGTCCGTCCCGGACCCGCGCTACAAGGCCCTGATGGGCGCCGTGAAGCTGGCGCCGCGCGGCCTGCTCGGCGGACTCACCTCGCGCACGGGTCGCAAGTACGGCCCGCAGTAGGGGAGTTGACGCACGCCCGTCGGGAGGCGGTGCGCCCCGGGGCCCGGGCGACCGGGCCCCGCGCCGTCAGTTCGCCGTCCGCGCGCGGTGCTTCAGCACGGTCGCCCGGGCCTCCGCCGGCAGCGGATCGCCCGCCTCCAACAGGCGCGGCAGCAGTTCGCGTCGGGTGGTCAGGGCGCGGAACATCAGCGCGACGGTGACGTCGTGGTCGGGCCGGTGCTCGACGCGCACCGGGTCGCCGACCCGGATCTCCCCGGGCTGGAGCACCCGCAGGTACGCGCCCGGCGTCGCGGCCGCGGTGAACCGTTTGATCCAGCCGCGCTCGTCCAGCCAGCCCTGGAACGTGCGGCAGGGGATCCGCGGGCAGGTGACCTCCAGCAACACCTCGGGCCCGACGCGCCAGCGTTCGCCGACGCGGGCGTCGGTGACGTCCAGGCCGGTGGTGGTGAGGTTCTCGCCGAAGACGCCGTTGGGCAGTGTGCGGTCCAGCTGCCGCTGCCAGTCGTCGAGGTCCTCACGGGCGTAGGCGTAGACGGCCTGGTCGTCGCCGCCGTGGTGGCGACGGTCCACCACCGCGTCGCCGGCGAGGCCGCTGCCGCCGATGCCCTTGGGGCCGGGGGCGGCCACCGCGACGGGGCCGGCCACGGGGCGCTTGTCGATGCCGGTGCCGCCCTCGGCTGAGGTGTACGGAGCGGTGAAGGCCCGCCCCACGTTCACGGACAGCAGCTTCGCGTTCATGTCCGTACGGTAAGACATCCGGCAAAAGGCGTCTTTCGATTTTTCACGGTCTGTCCAAGATTCGCTTATGCTTGAAGGGTGATCGAAGCTCGTCATCTGCGGGTGCTGCGCGCCGTGGCCCGGACCGGTTCCTTCTCCGCCGCCGCACGGGAACTCGGCTGCACCCAGCCCGCGGTCAGTCAGCAGATGAAGGCCCTGGAGCAGTCCGTCGGCACCCCGCTGCTGGTGCGCACGGGACGCGAGATGCGGTTGACGCACGCGGGTGAAGCCCTGGTCCGGCACGCGGTCGGCATCCTGGCGGGGCTCACCGCGGCCGAGGACGAGGTCGCGGCGATCGCGGGGCTGCGCGCGGGGCGGGTGCGGCTGGTGTCGTTCCCGTCGGGGAGCTCGACGCTGGTGCCGACCGCGCTGGCCAAGATGCGAGCCGCGCACCCGCGCGTCCGGGTGTCGCTGGACGAGGCCGAACCGCCGCGCTCGATCGATCTGCTGCGCAACGGCGACTGCGAGATCGCGCTGGCCTTCCGCTACCCGGAGGTGCCCGGCGCCGATCCGTCCGCCGGGGCGGAGTGGGCCGACCTGGTGGTCCGGCCGGTCCTGTCCGACCGGCTGGTGGGGCTGGTGCCGGAGGGCCACCGGTTGGCGCGGGCCGGCACCGCGCGCTTCGCGGACCTGGCCGACGAGCCGTGGATCGCGGGCTGCCCGCGCTGCCGCACGCACCTGGTCGAGGTCTGCGAGCGGGTCGGGTTCACCCCGCGCATCGACTTCGCCACCGACGACTATCCGGCGGTGATCGGCCTGGTCGGGGCGGGGCTGGGGGTCGCGGCGCTGCCGGAGTTGACCCTGGAGTCGGTGCGGCCCAAGGGGGCGGCGACGGTCCGGATGGAGCCGGCCGTGCACCGTGAGATCGTCGCGCTCACCCTGCCGGACCTGGCACACGTGCCCGCGGTCGGGGCGATGCTGGACCAGCTGGCGGACGCCGCGGGCCGGTGACGGTCGCGGGCCCCGGAGGGGCTGGGCCCGCGGGCGAGGTGTCGTGAGCTGCGCAGGAACGTTTCTTCGAACGTTGGGTCGCGGCGCCGGTCAGGCGCCCGGCATGCTCGCGTGGCCGGGCAACGAACTGGCCGGGACCATCCGGTGACGGGCCCGACCCATGAGCTCCTCGCGCTCGTCCTCGGTGAGGCCGCCCCACACGCCGTAGGGCTCCCGGACGGCCAGCGCGTGCGCCGCGCACTGGGCCCGCACGGGGCAGCGCATGCAGACCTCCTTCGCCGACGCCTCCCGCGCGCTGCGGGCCGCTCCCCGCTCGCCCTCGGGATGGAAGAAGAGCGAGCTGTCCACGCCGCGGCAAGCGGCCAGCAGCTGCCAGTCCCAGAGGTCTGCGTTCGGGCCCGGGAGGCGGGAGAAATCTGCCATTGCGTGTCCCCTCGGAGGCGATGCGGAGCGGGCTCGGTGCTCACGACGGTACATCTACTGTCTAAGTAGATGTAAATATGACTCATTGCGAATCTAGTCGCAGTCAACGCCAAAATGGAAGAAACAGAGCCAAATAGGGCATAGGGTGCACGCGCGGATGCCGACTGCTCAGTGAGCCGTCTGCGTATCCGGCTCCTCACGGAGCGTGCTGAACTCGGTCGCCGAAGCCGTAACTCTTTCGAGTGACCGTCGTTGAGTGTGCGGAGGCGGTTGGCAGAGGTAGCCCTCGGGCAGGTGTCCGAGGGGTTCGTCAATCGCCCAGGTGACGATACGTACCAGCCTGGAGGCTCAAGGTGACGCGCATCAGCTGCGGAGGGCGGTCATGACATCCGTCCTCGTCTGCGACGACTCCCCGCTTGCCCGAGAGGCGCTTCGACGGGCGGTTGCGACCGTGCCCGGTGTCGAGCGCGTGACCACCGCGGCCAATGGCGAGGAGGTCCTCCGCCGCTGGGGGGCCGACCGCTCGGACCTGATTCTGATGGACGTGCGGATGCCCGGCCTCGGCGGTGTCGAGACCGTGCGTCGGCTGCTGTCCGCCGACCCCGGTGCCCGGATCATCATGCTCACGGTGGCCGAGGACCTCGACGGGGTCGCGCTCGCGGTCGCCGCCGGCGCCCGCGGCTATCTGCACAAGGACGCCTCGCGCGCCGAGCTGCGCGCGACGGTGACCCAGGCCCTGGCGGACCCGACGTGGCGGCTTGCCCCACGCCGGCTGCGGTCCGCCGAGATGGGCGCCGCACCGACGCTCACCGCCCGCGAGATCCAGGTGCTGGAGGGCATGAGTCACGGCCGCTCCAACGCCGAGATCGGACGTGAGCTGTTCCTCTCCGAGGACACCGTCAAGACGCACGCGCGGCGGCTGTTCAAGAAGTTGGGCGCCTCCGACCGGGCGCATGCCGTGGCGCTCGGTTTCCGCTGGGGTCTGGTCCGCTGAACCGTCGTGACGTGCAGCGATGCGGGGGAATGAAGATCCCCGCCCGCCCTGCGGCGGGCGGGGCGGCATGATGCCCCGCACGCCGGCGGGCGCCACGGCGGCCCGATTCCCCGCGCGGTGCCGCATGCTTGAGGCATGGAGTTCCTCGGGGACGGGTCGTTCGGGCACGAGGGGAGGGCGCAGGAGATGACACCCGGCGCACCTGCCGCGCATAACGCTTCGGCGCACAAGCGTGGACCTGATGCCGCGGATCGTTCGCCGTCAAGGCACCATGGACCGATGCGCGATGACGGGAAGCAGGGGATCGGCGCTCTCGTCGCACGCGCCGTCGAGGGCGACCGGCAGGCCACCCACGACCTACTGGCCCACGTCCATCCGCTGGCCCTGCGCTACTGCCGCACCCGGCTGTCCCGGCTGCCCGGCGACGCCCGGCACTTCGTCGAGGACTTGGCGCAGGAGGTGTGCGTCGCGGTGCTGTGCGCGCTGCCGCGCTACCGCGACACCGGCAAGCCCTTCGAGGCGTTCGTCTTCGCCATCGCCGGGCACAAGGTCGCCGATCTCCAGCGGGCCGCGATGCGGCACCCGGGCAGTACGGCCGTGCCGTCGGACGAGATGCCCGAGCAGCCGGACGACTCGCTGGGTCCCGAGGAGCGGGCGCTGCTGAGTAGCGACGCCGAATGGGCCAAGAAGCTGCTGGCCAACCTGCCGGAGAACCAGCGGGAGCTGGTCCTGCTGCGGGTGGCGGTGGGGCTCACGGCCGAGGAGACCGGGCAGATGCTGGGGATGTCGCCCGGCGCGGTGCGGGTCGCCCAGCACCGCGCACTGAGCAGGCTGCGGGCGTTGGCCGAGCAGTAGTCCACGGAGCGTGCACCGTCCGACGTGCCGCGAATTCGCCCTGCGTGCGGCGGGAAGTCGCCGTAGGAAAGCACGAGTGACGAGCCCCTCAGTGCTCGTGGAATGGGACACCCTACAAGGCCGTTAGCATGGGAGTCCGCGCTGAGGCAAGAGCATTGGGGAAGGTGTCATGAGTGACAACGTCGAGGGTATGCCCGCCAAATTCGCCATGCTCGGGCTGACATACGACGACGTGCTGCTGCTGCCCGGCGCGTCGGAGGTCCTGCCCAACACCGTGAACACCGCGTCCCGCGTCTCGCGGAACGTCCGGGTGAACATCCCGCTGCTCTCCGCCGCGATGGACAAGGTCACCGAGGCGCGGATGGCGATCGCCATGGCGCGTCAGGGCGGCGCGGGCGTCCTGCACCGCAACCTGTCGATCGAGGACCAGGCCAACCAGGTCGACCTGGTCAAGCGCTCCGAGTCCGGCATGGTCACCGACCCGATCACGGTCCGGCCGGACGCCCCGCTGACCGAGGCGGACGCGCTGTGTGCCAAGTTCCGGATCAGCGGGGTGCCGGTCACCGACGCCGCGGGCAAGCTGCTGGGCATCGTGACCAACCGCGACATGGCCTTCGAGATGGACCGCAGCCGTCAGGTCCGCGAGGTCATGACGCCGATGCCGCTGGTCACCGGCAAGGTCGGCATCTCGGGCGAGGACGCCATCGAGCTGCTGCGCCGCCACAAGATCGAGAAGCTGCCGCTGGTCGACGACGCGGGCGTGCTCAAGGGCCTGATCACGGTCAAGGACTTCGTCAAGGCGGAGAAGTACCCGAACGCCGCGAAGGACGCCGAGGGCCGGCTGATCGTCGGTGCCGCGGTGGGCGTCGGCGACTCCGCCTACGACCGGGCGCAGGCGCTGGTCGAGGCGGGCGCGGACTTCCTGGTCATCGACAGCGCGCACGGCCACAGCCGCGGCATCCTCGACATGATCTCCAAGGTCAAGTCCAACATCAGCGTCGACGTCGTCGGCGGCAACGTCGCCACCCGCGAGGGCGCCCAGGCGCTGATCGACGCGGGCGTGGACGGTGTGAAGGTCGGCGTCGGCCCCGGCTCCATCTGCACCACGCGGGTGGTCGCCGGCATCGGCGTCCCGCAGGTCACCGCGATCTACGAGGCCGCGCAGGCGTGCCACGCGGCGGGCGTGCCGCTGATCGGCGACGGTGGTCTGCAGTTCTCCGGTGACATCGCCAAGGCGATCGCGGCCGGTGCGGACACCGTGATGCTCGGTTCGCTGCTGGCCGGCTGCGAGGAGTCGCCGGGCGAGATGGTCTTCGTCAACGGCAAGCAGTTCAAGTCCTACCGGGGCATGGGCTCGCTGGGTGCGATGCAGTCGCGTGGCCAGGCGCAGTCGTTCTCGAAGGACCGCTACTTCCAGGACAACGTGCTCTCCGAGGACAAGCTGGTGCCGGAGGGCATCGAGGGCCAGGTGCCCTACCGCGGCCCGCTGGCCTCGGTCGCGCACCAGCTCGTCGGCGGCCTGCGCGCCTCCATGGGCTACGTCGGGTCGGCCGACGTCCCGGAGCTCAAGGAGAAGGGCCGGTTCGTGCGGATCACCGCCGCCGGTCTGAAGGAGAGCCACCCGCACGACGTGCAGATGGTCACCGAGGCGCCCAACTACGCGCGCAGCTGACGGTTTCCTCGCCGTCCGCTCCGCCGAGCGGCGGCCGGATGCGCCCCCAGTCTTCCCCGTCGGGGATACTGGGGGCGTATCCGTAGGAAGGCAGAACCAGTGACTGAGATCGAGATCGGGCGCGGCAAGCGCGGCCGCCGGGCATACGCGTTCGACGACATCGCCGTGGTACCCAGTCGGCGCACCCGCGACCCGAAGGAGGTCTCGATCGCCTGGCAGATCGACGCCTACCGCTTCGAGCTGCCGTTCCTGGCGGCCCCGATGGACTCGGTGGTCTCCCCGCAGACCGCGATCCGCATCGGTGAGCTGGGCGGCCTGGGGGTGCTCAACCTCGAAGGGCTGTGGACCCGCTACGAGGACCCCGAGTCGCTGCTGGCGGAGATCGCGGAGCTGGACGGTGCCACCGCCACCAAGCGGCTCCAGGAGATCTACGCCGCGCCGATCAAGGAAGAGCTGATCGGGCAGCGGATCAAGGAGGTGCGCGAGGCCGGTGTCGTCACCGCCGCCGCGCTCTCCCCGCAGCGCACCGCGCAGTTCTCCAAGGCGGTCGTGGACGCCGGCGTGGACATCTTCGTGATCCGCGGGACGACGGTCTCCGCCGAGCACGTCTCCAGCGCCGCCGAGCCGCTGAACCTCAAGCAGTTCATCTACGAGCTGGACGTGCCGGTGATCGTCGGCGGTTGCGCGACGTACACGGCGGCGCTGCACCTGATGCGGACCGGCGCGGCGGGCGTGCTGGTCGGCTTCGGCGGCGGGGCGGCGCACACCACCCGCAACGTCCTGGGCATCCAGGTGCCGATGGCGACCGCGGTGGCCGACGTCGCCGCCGCCCGCCGGGACTACATGGACGAGTCCGGCGGCCGGTACGTGCACGTGATCGCCGACGGTGGCGTGGGCTACTCCGGCGACCTGCCCAAGGCGATCGCCTGCGGTGCGGACGCGGTGATGATGGGTTCGCCGCTGGCGCGCGCGACGGACGCGCCGGGCCGTGGCCACCACTGGGGCATGGAGGCGGTCCACGAGGACGTGCCGCGCGGCAAGCGGGTGGACCTCGGTGCGGTCGGCACGACGGAGGAGATCCTCTGCGGGCCGTCGACCACACCGGACGGGACGATGAACTTCTTCGGCGCGCTGCGTCGGGCGATGGCCACCACCGGGTACTCCGAGCTGAAGGAGTTCCAGCGGGTGGAGGTCACGGTGGCGCCGGGGCGGTAGTCGCACCGCGTCGTCGGCTCTTCCGCCGTGCGTCGGGCCGCTCCGTCTTGTGCGGGGCGGCCCTCGCGCGTGGAGGGGTTCGGGGTCAGGTCTCCGGTGCGGGGGAGAGAGCCCGGTCGTGTGCTGCTGCGCGGCCGGGCTTCGTCGTGTTCAGAGGCGGTGGGCGGCGCCGGTGGGGGTGGCGCCGCGGGTGTCCAGGAGGAGTGGGGCCTTGACGGCCAGGCCCTGGAGGTCGTAGGTGCGGTGCGGTTGGAGCAGCACCGTCAGGTCGGCGGCGGAGGCGGCGTCGTAGAGGGACTCGGCGCGGGGGACCGGGCGGCCGTCGACCTCCCACTGCGGGACGTAGGGGTCGTGGTACGTGAGGTGGGCGCCCAGGGTGCGCAGGCGGGCGGCGACCTCGCGGGCGGGGGTGCCGGCCAGGTCGGCGAGGTCGGGCTTGTAGGTGACGCCGAGCAGCAGGATACGGGCGCCGCGGGCGGATTTGCCGTGCTCGTTGAGGAGCGTGGTGCAGCGCTGGATGACGTAGGCCGGCATCCGGTCGTTGATCTCCCGGGCGAGTTCCACCATCCGGAGCGGGGTGCCGGTCGAACGGCTTCGCGGGGGGCTGAGGTTGGGGTCGAGGGGCGTGGCGTGGCCGCCGACGCCGGGGCCGGGGCGGAAGGACTGGAAGCCGAACGGCTTGGTCTCGGCGCAGCGGATGACGTCCCACAGGTCGACGCCGATCTCGTGGCAGTAGACCGCCATCTCGTTCATCAGGGCGATGTTGATGTGCCGGTAGTTGGTCTCCAGCAGGTGGGCGGTCTCCGCCTCGCGGGGGCCGCGGGCGCGGACCACCTTGTCGGTGAGCCGGCCGTAGAAGGCGGCGGCGGCCTCGGTGCAGGCGGGGGTGAGGCCGCCGATGACCTTCGGGGTGTTGCGGTAGCGGTGGGTGCGGTTGCCGGGGTCGTGGCGGGCGGGGGAGCAGGCGAGGTGGAAGTCGCGGCCGGCGGTGAGGCCGGAGCCCGCTTCGAGCAGGGGCCGCAGGACGTCCTCGGTGGTGCCCGGGTAGCCGGCCGATTCGAGGATGACGGTGGTGTGCGGGCGCAGGCGGGTGGCCAGCGTGCGGGCCGCCTCGGCGAGTGCCGACAGGTCCAGGGTGCGGTCCTCGTCGACCGGGGTGGGGGCGCAGAGGACGGCGGTGCGGACCCGGCCGAGCGCGCCGGGGTCGGTGGTGGTGCGGAAGCCGGCGGCGATGAGGCGGCGGACCTCGGTGGCGGACAGCGGGCCGCCGGCGCCGGGGAGGGCGGCCGCGCGGGGATCGGGGTCGTAGCCGATGGTGGTGAGGCCGGCGGCGGTGGCGGCCTGGGCGAGGGGGAGACCCAGGTGTCCGAGTCCGATGACGGCGAGATCTGCGGGCATGCTGCGGCCGTCCTTCCCGAGCGAGTGTGTGGGTGCCCTGCGCGGTGTCCTCGCGGCGGTCGGGCGCCGCGCGGGCGGGCCGACCACCGAAGTGGCATAAGTAGACTAAGCGGATATTTGACCCAGAATGGGTATTGGTGGATCAAGCTGGTCGGGTGTTGCCACCGCGAACGGAAGGCGGTTGCCGGAAGCAGGCGCGGACAGAATCGACGGACGGGGGGTCCAGTTCCGAATCACAGCGGGAGGCAGTGGTGAAGACAGCGACACTCGGACCGGCGCAGCGCGCCAAGGCACTCACCCAGATGGCGGAGCGGGAACTGGACGTGCTGGTGGTCGGCGCCGGCGTGGTCGGCGCCGGTACCGCCCTGGACGCCGCCACCCGCGGACTGGACACCGGGCTGGTCGAGGCCCGTGACTGGGCGTCGGGTACCTCCAGCCGGTCGAGCAAGCTCATCCACGGCGGCCTGCGCTACCTGGAGATGCTGGACTTCGCGCTGGTGCGGGAGGCGTTGAAGGAGCGCGGGCTGTTGCTCCAGCGGCTGGCGCCCCACCTGGTCAAACCGGTCCCGTTCCTCTACCCGCTCCAGCACAAGGGCTGGGAGCGCTGGTACGCCGGCTCCGGCGTGGCGCTCTACGACGCGATGTCGGTGTCGTCCGGCCACGGCCGGGGGCTGCCCGTCCACCGCCACCTCTCGCACCGCCGGGCGCTGCGGGTGGCGCCCTGTCTGCGCAAGGACGCGCTGGTCGGGGCGTTGCAGTACTACGACGCGCAGATGGACGACGCGCGCTACGTCACCACCCTGGTGCGGACCGCCGCCGCCTACGGGGCGCACGTCGCCAACCGGGCGCGGGTGGTGGGCTTCCTGCGCGAGGGCGAGCGGGTGGTCGGCGCGCGGGTGCAGGACGTCGAGGGCGGGGTGGCGCACGAGATCCGGGCCCGGCAGGTCGTCAACGCGACGGGCGTGTGGACCGACGACACCCAGGCGCTGATCGGGGAGCGCGGCCAGTTCCACGTGCGGGCGTCCAAGGGCATCCACCTGGTCGTGCCCAAGGACCGGATCCACTCCACCACCGGGCTGATCCTGCGGACGGAGAAGAGCGTGCTCTTCGTCATCCCGTGGGGGCGGCACTGGATCATCGGCACCACGGACACCGACTGGGACCTGGACAAGGCGCACCCGGCGGCCTCCAGCGCCGACATCGACTACCTGCTGGAGCACGTGAACTCGGTGCTGGCCACGCCGCTCACCCGGGACGACGTGGAGGGCGTCTACGCCGGGCTGCGGCCGCTGCTGGCCGGCGAGTCGGACGCCACCAGCAAGCTGTCGCGGGAGCACACCGTCGCCCACCCGGTGCCGGGCCTGGTGGTCGTCGCGGGCGGCAAGTACACGACGTACCGGGTGATGGCCAAGGACGCGGTGGACGAGGCGGTGCACGCACTCGACGCGCGGGTCGCCGAGTGCGTCACCGAGGACGTGCCGTTGGCCGGCGCCGAGGGCTACCGGGCGCTGTGGAACGCGCGGGCCCGGATCGCCGCCCGGACCGGACTGCACGTGGCCCGGATAGAGCACCTGCTGAACCGTTACGGATCGCTGGCCGAGGAGCTGTTGGAGCTGGTGGTGGCCGATCCCGCGCTCGGGCGGCCGCTCGCCGGGGCCGACGACTACCTGCGCGCCGAGGTGGTCTACGCGTGCACGCACGAGGGCGCCCGGCACCTCGACGACGTGTTGACCCGGCGCACCCGGATCTCCATCGAGACCTTCGACCGCGGCACCCGCAGCGCCCGGGAGGCGGCCGAGCTGATGGCGCCGGCCCTGGGCTGGGACAGCGCGCAGGTCGACAAGGAGGTCGCGCACTACGAGAAGCGGGTGGAGGCGGAGCGCGAATCGCAGCGGCAGCCCGACGACCTGACGGCCGATGCGGCCCGGCTGGGCGCGCCGGACATCGTGCCGCTGACGTAGCCGCCGGACCGGTCAGTCCGGTCAGTCCGGTCGGTCCGGTCGGCCGCGGGACGGGCAGAACTCGGCGGTCAGGACGGCGGTGCCGTCGGTCCGGCCGGTCGGGGCGTCGGTGTTGACGCGGTAGCTGACCAGGTGCCGGCCGTCGGTGGTGCCCGCGGTCTGGGCGTAGGAGCCGTTGATGTCGCCGTTGTGGCCCCAGACGGTCACCCCGCAGGGCAGGCGGGTGGCGTAGACGCCCAGGCCGTACCGGCCGCCGGTGGCCCGTTCGCTGCGCAGCTCGGTCATCTGGCGGGGCGCCAGCAGCTTGCCGCCGAGCAGCGCGGCGAAGAACCGGTTGAGGTCGACCAGCGTGGTGACCATCTCGCCGGCGGCGCCGGCCCGGCTGGGGTTGAGGGTGGTGCTGTCCACCTGGCGGCCGTCGATCCGGGAGTAGCCGCGGCCGTGCGGTGCGGGCAGGGCCGCGCTGTTGCCGGGGAACGAGGTGCCGGTCAGGCCGTACGGGGTCAGGATGCGGCGCCGCAGCTCGTCGGCGTACGGGTGGCCGGTGACACCCTGGATGAGCAGGCCGAGGACCAGGTAGTTGGTGTTGGAGTAGGCGTAGCGGGCGCCGGGCGCGGCGGTCGGCGGGTGGTCGAGGGCGACCCGCAGCAGCTCGGCGGGGGTGTAGCGGTCGTAGCGGTGGGCCGGGAAGCCGGCGCCGTACAGCTGCTCGGCGAGGTGTGGGTCCTCGGTGTAGTTGAACAGGCCGCTCGTGTGGTCGAGCAACTGGTGGACCGTCACCCGGCGCAGGTCGCTCGCGCCGCCCGCGCCGGTCAGCGGCACGCCGGGCGGCAGGTGGTCGGCGGCCCGGTCGTCCAGCCGGAGCCGGCCCTCCCCGACGAGTTGCAGCACCACCGTCGCGACCAGGGTCTTGGTGAGGCTGCCGGCCCGGAAGCGGTCCAGGCGGCCCATCTTCCGGCCGCTGTGCAGATCGGCCACGCCGACCGCGGCGAACCGCGAGGCGCCGAGGCGGCCGTCCCGGGTGACCAACGAGGCCGCGCCGGGCGCGCCGTCGGCCACCAGGCGGTGCAGCGCGAACGCCGTGGAGGCCGGCGGCCGGGGCGCGGCCGGGGGGCGCACGGCGGCCGGCGGGGTGCTCGAACACGCCGTCAGGAGCAGGGCGGCCAGGGCGGCCACGGCGGTGCGGGCGGACGGGTGCGACGGGCCCGGCGCGGCCGGGCGGAGCGGGCGGAGGGGCAAAAAGATCTCCCGTCGTCGGGGCCATCATGACGGGTGCGGGGCACCTCCCGGCACCCACCCGGGCCTTCCGCACGGCCGCGGATGAGAGAGAATGAAGGCTCTGCCAGGGTGGGTTGTCCGAGTTGGGCCAGTTTGGTGATCGATGGAGAATCGAGGCTGCCAACTCGGCTGGATTGCAGAGGGGATTCAGTGGGCGACGAGGTCGAGATGGACGGCAAGGAGGGCAGGCTGCTCGCCGGCCGGTACCGGCTCGCCGATGTTCTCGGCCGGGGCGGGATGGGCACCGTTTGGCGGGCCGGCGACGAGGTCCTGGGCCGCACGGTCGCGGTCAAGGAGCTGCGCTTCCCCGGCGGGGTCGAGGAGGACGAGAAGCGTCGTCTGATCACCCGCACCCTGCGCGAGGCCAAGGCGATCGCCCGGATCCGCAACAACGGCGCGGTGACGGTCTACGACGTGGTCGACGAGGACGACCGGCCGTGGATCGTGATGGAGCTGGTCGAGGGCCGCTCGCTGGCCGAAGCGGTCCGCGACGACGGCCCGCTCACCCCGCGGCGCGCCGCCGAGGTCGGCCTCGCGGTGCTCGACGTCCTGCGCGCCGCCCACGGGCAGGGCATCCTGCACCGGGACGTGAAGCCGTCCAACGTCCTGATCTCCGACGACGGCCGGGTCGTGCTCACCGACTTCGGCATCGCCCAGGTCGAGGGCGACCCCTCGGTGACCTCGACCGGCATGCTGGTCGGCGCGCCCTCGTACATCTCGCCGGAGCGGGCCCGCGGCCAGAAGCCGGGCCCGCCCGCCGACCTGTGGTCGCTCGGCGGTCTGCTGTACGCCTGCGTCGAGGGCGTGCCCCCGTACGACAAGGGGTCGGCGATCGCCACCCTGACCGCCGTGATGACCGAACCGGTCGAGCCGCCCAAGAGCGCCGGTCCGCTGGAGGACGTCATCTACGGCCTGTTGGTGAAGGACCCGGCGAGCCGGCTCGACGAGGCCGGGGCGCGGGTGCTGCTCCAGGAGGTCGTGCACGCCCCGGAGCCGAAGCCGGAGCCCCCGCTGGACGCGACGCGGGCGATGACGCTGCCCACCGCGCCGGTGGAGCCGGCGGAGCGCACCCCGGGGAAGGCCGCCAGGCCCGCCAAGCCCGCGGCGAAGCCCCGGGTGCCGAAGAAGCCGAAGGGGAAGCCGACGGTCGGTGCGGCCGGCGCGGCCGGTGCGGCGGCCGGCACGGCCCAGCAGGCGCCGAAGGCGACGGGCGGCAGCGGCGCCGCGGCGCCGCCCGTGCCGGCGCGGGAGCCCGGCAAGCCTGCCGAGGACACCACCGCGGCGAAGCCGGCCGCGGCCACGACCGCCACGAGCGGTTCCGCGGCGCGTCCCGGGTTCGACGCGGAGGCCGCCAAGGAGAAGGTGCGGGCGGCCCTGACGTCGGTGCGCAACGCCGCCGCCGCGGCCCGGTCGGACTCCAGACCCGGCGACGGGGACGGCCGTCCCGCCCCGCCGCGCGCCTCGGTGACCGACGTCGTCCCGCGCCGCACGCTGATCATCGGGGTGGTCGTGGTCGTCGTCGTCCTCGGGACGCTGCTGGCCCTGGCGTTCAGCAACGGCGACAGCACCGACTCCGCAGGCAAGGGCGGCAAGGACGCCAACCCCACGGCCGCGAGCCGGGACGTGAACCCGTCGTCCGACGCGGGCCAGGGCTCCGCGTCGGACGGTGCGGGCGGGCCGAAGCCGGGCGGCACGCCGGGCGGCGGCAAGGACGGGGCCGGCGGCAAGAAGGGCGGGGCGGCGGTCCCGGACGGCTTCGCGCAGGTCACCAACGGCGGGTTCCACTTCGCCATGGTGATGCCCAAGGGGTTCAAGCAGACCGACACGGCCGGGCAGAACTCCGGCGCCATATACAGCGCCTCCGGCGGTTTCCCGCGCATCCAGGTCGACTACAACGACTCGCCCGGCCAGGACGCCGCGGCCTCCTGGCGCAGCCTGGAACCCAGCGTGGCCGGCTCCAGCGACAACTACCACCTGCTGGGCATCAAGGCCATCGGCTGGCGCGGCTACCCGACCGTCGCCGACTGGTCGTTCACCCGCCGGCAGCACGGTGAGGACGTGCGGGTGCTCAACCGCGGCTTCCGCGCCGACGACAGCCACGGCTACGCCATCATGATCACCTGCAAGGCGGGCGCCTGGGACGACAAGGAGTGCCGGGAGCTGCGGGACACCGCCTTCCGCACCTTCGCGGTGAAGGACTGACCCGACGCCGTGCGCCGGCCGGCCCCCGGCCGGCGCGGACGGACACGGCGCGCGGCGCGGTCCGACGGGCTCAACTGTCGGTGCTGCCCCGTATCGTGAGAAGTCCACAGTCGTACGCATCCGCCCCCGGCGGGAGCGGCGCACGCTGAGGGGAGGCGCGTCGTGGACGAGTACGCGGGGAGAGTGCTCGCCGAGCGCTACCGCCTGCCGGCCCGGCCGGCCGCCGACGGGCCCGACGCCGCAGCGGACGGCTTCGACGTCACCTTCGACGTCTCCTGCCCCGACCGGTCCCCCGTGACCCGGGCCTTCGACACCTACAGCGGCCAGGAAGTGCTGATCCGTCAGGTGCCGCTGCCGGAGGTGGTGGACGCCGAGATCGTGGCGGGCGGCGACGGCGGAGCGGACGGGTTCGCGGCGGACGGGCGTGCGCAGGATGGTTTCGCCAGCGGGGCTCCGGCCGGCCGGCCCGGCCGCTGGGCCGCGCCGGGCGCCGACCGCGACCCCCGGGACCCGGTCGTCCGGCGCGCCCTACAGGCCGCGACGGCCGCCGCCCAGCTCCCCGACCACCCCCTGCTCGACCAGGTCTTCGACGTCTTCACGCAGGACGGCAGCCTGTGGATCGTCGGGGAGCTGCTGCCGGCCCGGCCGCTGGCCGCGCTGCTCGCCGGCCGGCCGCTGAGCCCGCACCGGGCGGCCGAGATCGCCGCCGACCTGCTCACCGCGCTGCGCGCCCTGCACGCGCACGGCTGGCTGCACCGCAACGTCACCGCCCACACGGTCCTGGTCTGCGACGACGGCCGGGCCGTGCTGACGGGGCTGGCGGCCGGCGCGGCTCAGGAGGCGCTGTGCGGGTACGACCCGGTGCCGAGGGTTCCGGCGGCGGTCTCGCTGATGAAGGCGGCCGCCGGAACCCTCGGCACC
>LIQL01000154.1 GCA_001418405.1 Streptomyces diastatochromogenes
CGGCGGCCGGCATCAGCTGGGTGTACTCCGGGCTGCTCCGCCACCTCCCGCCCGACCAGCCGGTGTACGGCCTTCAGGCCCCCGGGCTCACCGAACCGGACGCCGCACCGGGCGACATGGCGCAGTTGGTGCGCGCGTACCTGGAGCAGGTCCGGGCGGTCCAGCCGGACGGGCCCTACGCCCTGCTCGGCTGGTCCTTCGGCGGCCTGGTCGCCCACGAGATGGCGGTCCAGCTCCAGGAAGCCGGCCAGGACGTCGCCTCCTTGGTGCTGATGGACAGCTTCCCGCCGGGTCTCCGGCTGCCCGGGGAGGAGACGGTCGACGAGGCCGAACTGCGGCAGGCGCTCTTCGCGTCGCTGGGCCGCCACCCGGACGCCGACGACCCCGCCGGGCCGCTCGCCCTGCTCGGGGAACGCGGCACCGCGGCCATGCTGCGGGTCTTCGCCCACCACGGCGACCTCCAGGACGGTTTCGTGCCCGGCACGTTCACGGGTGACGTGCTGCTCTTCGAGGCCACCGAGGGCAAGTCCGCGGACGCGCCCCGACCGGACGACTGGCGGCCGCACGTCACGGGGCGGATCGCCGTCACCCCCGTACGCGGCACCCACGGCGAGCTGACCCGCCCGGAGCAGCTCGCCCAGATCGGGCCGGTGCTGGCCGACTGGCTGGAGCGCGCGCCCCGGTGACGCCGGCACCGGGCCCGGCCCGCCCGGGCTCCGCATCCGCCCGGTGACCCGCTCCCGCCCCGGTGTCCAGCCGGGGCGGGAGCGGGTCACGGCACCGCGGTGCCGGCCGGCCCGTCCCGCTGCAACTCCCGGTACAACGCCGCGGCCCGCACCAGGTGCCCGTCCCCCTCGGCTTTCCGCCCCACAGCGCGCAGCGCCTCGCCCAGTACCTGGTGGCTGCGGGCCAGCAGGTGCTGTTCACAGGAGTCCCGGGCGCCGGCCAGTGCCTCCCGTGCGTGCCGCACCGCCTCCCCGGCGTCTCCGACGTGCAACATCACCTCGGCCAACTGAAACTGACACTCCGTCACATTGCGGAAGTGGTGGGTGGCCCGGGCCCGTGCCAGCACCCGCCGGTAGAGCCCGGCCGCCGCGGCGTGCCGCCCCGCGTACAGTAGGCTGTCCGCCTCCGTCATCATCACTCTGATCAGCCACTTCACGTCCTGGTGGCGGGTGAGGACCCCGGCCAGCTCCCGGCACTCCGCCCCGAGCGCGGCCAGGTCCGTCCGCCGGTCGGGGTCCAGGACCTCGATCTGCAACAGGAGGGTGCGCCGCCGGGCCACCAGCGCCTGGTCACCGGTGCTCCCGGCCAGCTCCACCGACCGCTGTGCGTACCCCCGGGCCGCCTCGAAGTCACCGAACTGGAGCTCCAGTTGGGCCAGCATCGCGAGGGTGAACAGCACGGCGAGGAACGGCCGGTGCCCCGCTTCGGGTCGGGGCGCGTCACCGAAGACCGCCACCACCTGCCGCAGGTACTCCCGGGCGCACCGGAGGGAACCGGCCTCCGGGTGCTTCTTGAGGATCGTGCCCGCCGCGTAGTAGGCGGTGCCGACCATGTCCGCGTCGCAGTGCGCCAACGCCGCGGGCAGCAGCGCGGCGGCCGCCCGCCCCAACGACCCCAGGGGCAGCACCTCCTCGAAGCAGGGCACGAGCGTCAACACGTCCACGGCCAGCGCGACCGCGTCGGGATCGTCGCCCGCCGCGACCTGTTCCACCACGGCGGCGAGCACGGGCAGCACCCGCCGGACCCACTGCACCGCCTCCGGCCCGCCCGACATCGGGAGGTCCGGGGTTCGCCGCGGGTGGATCTCCGCGGTCAGGGGACCGCTCAGCGGCTGGGTGGCCCGGACCGCCGCGACGATGCCGGCGCACAGGAAGTCGATCGCCCCGCGCAGCACCGCCCGGTGCTCGGACGCGGGCAACTCGGCACGGGCCTTCTGCCGGGCGTACGCCCCGACCAGATCGTGGAAGTGGTACCGACCCGGCGCCCCGGTCTCCAGCAGCGCGGCATCCACCAACGCCTCCAGGACGTCCTCCGCCGCCCGCTCCGGCACCCGCAGGGCCGCCGCCGCGGCCCGCACGTCGAACTCGGTGCAGTGCGGCACCGACAGGGCCAGGAACGCCCCGGCGTGCCGGGCGGAGAGCTGCGCGAACGACATCTCGAACACCGCCTCCACCGTCACCTCGCCCACCCGCAGCTCCGCGAGCAACCGCGCCTGGTCCGAGACCCGCTCCACGAGCGCGGCGACGCTCCACCCGGGGCGGGCCGCCAGCCGCGCCCCGGCCGCCCGCAGCGCGAGCGGAAGGCGGCCACAGGCCGTCACCAGTGCCGTCACCGCGTCCGGCTCCTCCTGGATGCGGTGGATCCCGGCGACCCGGCCGATCAGTTCGACGGCCTCGTCGGCCCCCAGCCCCCGCAGCGGCACGGTGACCGCGGCGGGCAGCGCGGTCAGGCTCCGCCCCGTGACCAGCACCGCGCACCGGGCCGCACCCGGCAGCAGCGGGTCCACCTGCGCCGTGGTGGTGGCGTTGTCCAGCACGACGAGGACCGCCCGCGGCGACAGCAGCGTGCGGAACAACGCCGCCCGCTCTGCCAGGGACCCCGGAATCCGCTCGGCGGGCACCCCCAGTCCGGTCAGGAACCCCGCGAGGACCTCGGCCGGCTCGGCGGGCGCGCCGTCGGGCGCCCGCAGGTTCGCGTACAACTGGCCGTCCGGGTAGGTTCCGGCGACCGCGTGCGCCGCCCGCAGGGCCAGCGCGGTCTTCCCGACCCCGCCCATGCCGGTCACGACGGCCACGGCGTGCGGCTGGCCCGCGGTCAACGCGGCCACCAGCGCCGACATCTGCTCCCGGCGCCCGGTGAAATCGCAGGGCGCCGGCGGAAGTTGGGCCGGCAGCAGCGCCGCGGGCGCGTGCGCCCCGGTGGCCCCCGAAGGCGCCCCGGCGTCCTCGTCGCCCTGCTCCGGCGGCAGCAGCAGCGCGTGGTCCCCGGCCAGGATCGCGGCGTGCAGGGCGCGCAGCGTGGGACCGGTGTCGATGCCCAGGTCCTCGGCGAGCACGCGACGGGCCCGGTCGTAGGCCGACAGCGCCTCGGCCGCCCGCCCCGACCGGTACAGCGCCACCATCAACGCGCCGTGCAGCCGCTCCCGGTAGGGGTACGTCTTCAGGGCCCGCACGATGTCCGGTACGGCCTCCGCATGCCGTCCGCACGCCAGCAGCAGCTCCAGCCGGTACTCCAGGGCGGACGCCAACTGCTCGCCCAACGTGCGGCGCCAGTCGAGGGCGAACGGTCCGGGCAGCCCCGCCAGCGCCGGGCCCTGCCACATCGCGAGCGCCTCCTCCAAAAGGGCGGCCCCCGCGGCCGGGTCCCCGCCGTCGGCGTGCCGCCGGGCCAGCCCGACCAGTCGACCGAAGTCCAGCGCGTCCACCCGGTCCTCCGGGATCCGCAGCACGTACCCGTCGGCCATCGTCTCGATCACGGCCCGCCCCGACCCGTCGCCCGGCGGCTCACCGCGGGCCTCGCGGTCCAGGTGCGTCCGCAACCGGTGGATGTAGTTGACGATCACCCGCCGGGCGGAGGCGGGCGGGTCGTCGAAGTACAGCCCGTCGATCAGCTCGTCGACCGTCACCAGCGTGCCGGGGTGCAGCGCCAACGCCGCCAACACGGTCTGCGGCCCGGGCGCACCGGGCCGGGTCACGTCCCCCCGGCCCGACACGTACCGGACGGGCCCCAGCAGTCGTATGCGGTCCGACCCCGGCAGCACGGAAGTCTGTGCCATATCTACCTGCATGTCTCCTGTAGGCCGGTTTCTCGCGTACACGACATCTCCCGAATGCCGGGACCTTACGTGTCCTCTGCACTTTTTGGCGAGATCCGGCAGCCCCGGCTTCCCGGATATCCGCAGCGGCAAGCGACGCATCCGCCTCCGCACACCACCGTCCAACGACCGGTGTGCCCCGGCAGGGTGCCGAGCCAGGCGGTGGGGGAGGAGCCGGCAACGGGGCATCGCACCGCGTCCTAGACGCCCGGCGTGCTGGCCCCCCAGGGCTCACCCCCGGCCGTCGGCCCGTTTCGGGGTGAGTAGTTCCAGTGCCTCTTCCCAGCGGAACAGGGCCGCTCCGCCGGCCGCGTCGGGCTGGTGCGGTTCGTACGAGCTGATGAGGACGCCCATCTCGCGCAGCCGTGCCAGGCTCCGGCCGTAGGCGGGGTGGGCGGCCTGGGCGGAGTTGAGGTAGGGCAGGACGGCGGTGGGGATGCCGAAGCCGTGGGCCTCGCAGAGGATGCCGAGGGCCAGGGTGTCGGAGATCCCGGCGGCCCATTTGTTGATCGTGTTGAACGTGGCCGGGGCGACCGCGATGGCGTCGGCGGGCGGCAGGGGCCGTGGCTCCCCGGGGCGGCGCCAGGCCGAGCGGATCGGGTAGCCGGTCTGGGCCTCGACGGCGGTCGCGTCGATGAAGCCGAGGCCCTGCGGGGTGGCGACGACGCCGACGTCCCAGTGCGCTTCCTGGGCGGCCGTGATCAGCTTCCCGACGTCGCCGGCGATCCCCGCGGCGCACACGACGACGTAGAGGAAGGGCTTCTTCTCGGCCTGCGGGTCGGTGTGCTGATCGCTCACGCGGGGACTCCCAACTGACGCCTGACGTGGTGCAGTTCCGGCAGGGTACGACGGCGGCCGCCGGCGAGCCACGACTCGACGGCGGCCCCGCCCCCACCCCTACCCGGGCGAGCGTTGCGTCACCGGGACGGCCGGCCTCCCCGCCGCGCCCCGTGGATGTACTGGTCGGCCCAGGCGCTGATGATGTGGGCGGCCCGCTGTGCCTGTCCGCGTGCGGTCAGGAGGTGGTCCGCTTCTTCCAGCGCGACGAAGCTCCGCGGGTGGCGTGCCTCGCGGAAGATCTCCCCGGCGTTGTCGATGTCGACGGTCTGGTCGGTCGGCGAATGCAGGACGAGCAGCGGGAGGTTCAACTCGCGGATCCGGTCGCGCAGGTGAGCGCGGCGGACGTCCTCGACGAAGGCGCGCTTGAGGACCAGGGTCCGCCCGCCGACGAACCACTCGTGCGAACCCTCGCTGAGCACGCGGTCCATGACCGCGTCGTACTGCCGCTCGACGTGGCTGGGCTCGACGGGCGCCCCGATCGTGGCGAGTGCGCGGACGCCCGTTGCCTCGGTGGCCGCGGCGATCGCGGCGGCGCCGCCCCACGAGTGCCCCACCAGCAGGTCAGCCGGGGTTCCCCGCTCCGCCATGAGGGCTGCGGCACGGATGGTGTCCTGGACCTTGACGGTGAAGGAACCGTCCCCCCAGTCGCCGTCGGAGTCCCCGATCCCGAGGTTGTCGTAGCGCAGCATGCCGATCCCCTCGCGCGCCAGCTGCTTGCTGACGCGGGAGGCGGCCGGCGAGTCCTTGCCGAGCGTGAATCCGTGCACGAAGATCCCCCAGCCCCGGATCTCGCCTTCGGGCAGGTCGATCGCGCCGGCCAGTTCGGGGCCGACGACGCTCGGGAATCTCACTTTTTCGGGCATGTTGCGATCACCTAAGCAGGGGCTGTGCGTGGGCAGGGGGAGGGGCGACGCCGGCCGGCGCCGCGCGCGTGCTCCGAGCGGGGGAGCAGCGGGCGCGGTGCCGGCCGCTGTCAGGGTGTCAGACGATCGGCTTCGGTGCGGGCGCCGACTCGGTGGTGAGCAGGGTGGTGATCTCCTCGGCGAGGTGCGGGCCGAGCTCGCCCCAACCGTCCTTGTAGCCGTAGACACCGGCCAGGGTGCGGGCCTCGTAGTCGCCGTTCATGATCTCGACGTCGGTGGGGGTGAGGAGCGCCGGGTGGGCGACGCCGACGGCCGCCGAGACCTTCAACAGTTCCTTGCGCAGGGTGCGCAGGTAGACGGCGGCCCGGGTGGCCTTCGAGGTCGGGTCGAGGCCGCGGGCCAGCCGAGGGTTCTGGGTGGCGATGCCGGTGGGGCACTTGTCGGTGTGGCACTTCTGCGCCTGGATGCAGCCGATCGACAGCATCGCCTCGCGCGCCACGTTGATCATGTCGGCGCCTAGTGCGAAGGCGACCGCGGCGTTCTCGGGCAGGCCGAGCTTGCCGGAGGCGATGAAGGTCAGGTCGTCGGTCAGCCCCAGCTCGGCGAAGGTGCCGTAGACCCGGGAGAAGCCCATCCGGAAGGGCAGCGACATCGAGTCGCTGAAGATCAGCGGCGCCGCTCCGGTGCCGCCCTCGCCGCCGTCGACGGTCACGAAGTCGACACCGCGGTCACCGCGCGCCATCAGCGTGGCCAGCTCCTGCCAGAACTCCATCTCGCCCACCGCGCTCTTGATCCCGACCGGCAGACCGGTCTCGGTGGCGAGCAGTTCGACGAAGTCGAGCATCGAGTCGACGTCGCTGAAGGCGGTGTGCCGCGACGGGGACGCGCAGTCCTTGCCGAGCGGAATGCCGCGGATCCCGGCGATCTCCTCGGTCACCTTCGCGGCCGGCAGCATCCCGCCCAGCCCGGGCTTGGCGCCCTGGGAGAGCTTGATCTCGATCGCCTTGACCGGGGCGCTGGCGACGACGTCCTTGAGCTTGTCGATGTTGAAGGTGCCGTCCTCGTTGCGGCAGCCGAAGTACGCCGTGCCGATCTGGAGGACGAGGTCGCCGCCGTTGCGGTGGTACGGGGAGAGGCCGCCCTCTCCCGTGTTCTGCATGGTGCCCGCCAGCGCCGCTCCCTTGTTGAGCGCCGTGATCGCGGCGCCGGAGAGCGAGCCGAAGCTCATCGCCGAGATGTTCACCACGCTCGCCGGTCGGAACGCCTTGGCGCGCCCGCGCGGCCCGCCCAGCACCTTGGCCGAGGGCAGCGGCGCCTGCGGGTCGTGCACGTCGGGCAGCGGGCCGGCGAACGTGCGCTGCTTCAGGTAGGCGTGCCCCTGCATGTGCTCGACGTCGTTGTCGGTGCCGAAGCCGAAGTAGTTGTTCTCCCCCTTCGACGACGCGTAGATCCAGGTGCGCTGGTCGCGGCTGAACGGACGCTCCTCGTCGTTGGAGGTCACTATGTACTGCCGCAGCTCGGGCCCGATCGTCTCCAGCAGGTACCGGGCGTGCCCGATCACCGGGAAGTTCCGGAGCAGTGCGTGCTTCTTCTGGACAAGGTCACGAGCGGCCACCAGTGCCAGTGCTGTTGCGGTGGCCGTGGCGATGCTCCGGGCGCGCATGAACGTTCCTCTCCTCGATGCTCGACTCCATCGTCGTGCGGTGGACGTCGTCGTGTCGTACCGGGCGTTGGGCGGCGGACACGAGCCCGTGGGCGTCCACGTCCGTCGGAGAACGCGAAATGATATTAGGGGCTCGCCGGGGCCGGTGGAGGCGCAGGGGGCGGGGCGAGCCCGCCGGCCGCGCGGTGCCGGCCGCGGGGAGGGCACGGCGGGCACCACGACGGCCCCGATGCGGGTCGCGGTCATCCAGCGACGGCCTGGCCCCAGCTCTGGGAGATGACGAACTTGGCGCTGCTCTGCTGGGACTCGGTCGGGAAGCTCGGTGTGCCGGAGACCTTCGGCAGCTTCGCCGCCGCGGACTGGTCCAGCGTGCCGGCCTTGTCCATGGCGGCCATCAGGGCCGGGCGGGCGTGTCCCTTGAGTCTAAGATTCTGCCCCTCGGCACTGTAGAGGTACTCCTGCCACAGGCGCGCGGCCGCGGGGTGCGGCGCCTCCTTGTTGATGGCCTGCGAGTAGTACTGGGAGAACTGCCCGTCCGAGGGGACCGCGACCGTCCAGCCGCGGCCCTTGGCCTTGAGCGCGTCGGTGTATCCGGCGTTGAGGTAGTCCCAGTCGATGCTGATCGGCGTCTTGCCCGCCTCGATCGTGGCCGGGGTGGATTCGACGGGGATGTAGTTGCCCTCCTTCTTCAGCTGGGCGAAGAAGTCGATGCCGGGCTGGATGTCGTCGAAGGAGCCGCCGTTCGCGAGGGCGGCCGCGTACACGGCGCCGAAGGCCGAACCCGACTTGCCGGGGTTGCCGTTGAGTGCGATCTGCCCCTTGTATTGCGGTTTGAGGAGATCCTTGAAGGTGGTTGGGCAGGTCTGCACGCGCTCGGTGTCGCAGCCGAACGAGATGTAGCCGCCGTAGTCGTTCGACCAACGGCCGATCGAGTCCTTCTGGTCGTCGGGGATCCGGCTGAAGCCGGCGGCCATGTACGGCGCGAGCAGCCCTTGCTGCGCGGCGCTCTGGGCGAAGGAGCTGCCGAGGTCGAGGACGTCGGGGGCGTTTTCCTGGCCCTTGCGCGCGGTGACCGCGCTGATCTCGTCCTGGCTGGTGCCGGTCGGGTTCTCGACCTCGACCTTGATGCCGTACTTCTTCTCGAAGCCGTCTATCAGGGCGCCGTAGTTGGCCCAGTCGCGGGGCAGCGCGACGGCGTGCAGGGTGCCCTCCTTCTTGGCCTCTTTGGCCAGGCCGTCGACGCCGCCGAAGTCCTCGGCGGAGGTCGCGCTGGCCGCGCTCCTCCCGTCGGCAGTGGTCGACGCGTCGGAGCCCGCGCCGCAGGCGCTGAGGGCGAGTGCGGCGGCGGTGGTGAGGACGCCGGTGAGGGCGGCGGTCCTCGGTCGGAGCACGGTCACGGTCTCTCCAGGGGTACGCACAGAGGTTTGAGGGGTTTCCTGTGGGGCCACACAGGGGATGCACGTGGGGGGTGAGCACCTGTTCGGCGTCAAGGCGGAACAAGCTGGCGCCTTAGTAGGCCCAACTATGCTGTCCGCCGGGTAAACATTGGGGAAACTGACAACTCTGTGTCCGTCCTGCAATCACTGTTCGCAGCGGCGCGTCCCGACACCGCGGGCAGGGGCCAGCCCCAACGATCACCTCCCGCGCCGCATGACGAGGGCGCGGCGGTGCCGTTATCGAGGAGCGCGGACCCGTCCGCTGCCGAACTCCACCACGGACACCCGCTCTCGCGACCCGCGGTCCAGCAGGACCACCGACCTGACCTCCCGCACCGGCCCACGGGTCGGGGCCGCCGCCTCCCCGAGTCCGGAGAACGTGCCGAGCAGCCGGTCGAGCCCCCTGCGATGCCGGCTGAACGCACTGCGCGGAGCCCACCTGCCACGGGCTGCCTGACCCGCCAACGCCTCGGCCACCCCCACGTCCAGGAGGACCAGGTGCAGTTCGCGTCCCTGCGCCTCCGCACTGCCGGCCAGCCAGCGGCGCATCCACGGCCGGCCGCCGCAGTCGTGCACCAGCAACGGCTCACCACTGCGCACCGCGGCACGCAGCCAACGGAAGTACTTCCACCGTGCCCAGGGCCGGTACGCGGCGTAGGGCAGCCACGTCGGCATCACCGCTTCACAGGCGACGTGGACCACTCGCGGATCTATCACCAACGCAGCTCTCGACCAGCGCCGCAGCAGCGTGCTCTTGCCGCTGCCGGGCAGGCCGGAGACCACCACCACGGCACCCGGGGGATACGACAACACGTCCGGCACGTCGCCCGAGTCCCGCAGGTCCACCAGCCCGCGCGGCCGCACCACCGACCCCGCACGCCCGCCAACGGGTGTCTGTGCCGCACCCGCCCCGACCGAATCGCCCACTACCCGCCCTCTGACCCGACTCACCGCCCCTACCGCCGCAGCGGTTGACCGGTCTCCCCAACGCCTTCCCGCATTCGGTGGACGCCTTCTCGTTCAGGCCGCAGCTGACACTCCTGCATGCACTGTAGAGGTCGTCTTTCCGCGGTCGGGCAGTTGGGTGGATGCCTCAGCCGGTCAGACCGGCGCTGGTCAGCCAGATGTGTTCGCAGGTCGCGGACGCCTCGCGCAGCTTCCGGCGGGACTCCTGGGAGGCGTGGTAGAAGGTCCGCTCGATCATCCAGCACAGGGCGCGCGCCAGCGCCGACGCTTGGTCCGGTGCGCTGCCGGCCCGGACGCCGGCCCGTTCCAGGACGGCGGTGATCGCCGTGATGAACAGGTCAGCCGTGTGGTTCCACAGCTCGCCGATCTCCGGCACGGTCAACGACAGGTCGATCGCGGTGCGCATGACCAGACCGTGTTCGTTCCACAGGTCGACCGTGCGCTGCATGGCCGTGGCGATGGCCTGGCGCGGCTCGTCGCTCTGCGCCGCGGCCCGGGAACGTTCCCACAGGTGCTCGACGGTCCGGGCCACGAGCGCCGTGACCACCTCCTGCTTGGAGCCGAAGTAGAAGTACAGGGCGCCGCGGGTGATGCCGGCGCCCTGGGCGATGTCGCCGACGGTCATGGCGTCGTAGCCCTTCTGCGCCAGCAGGGCCTCGCAGGTGTCGAGGATGGCCCGTTCCCGGACGTCGCCCTTGCGTTCGGTGGTGCGGCGGCCGCGCGCGGGGTGGTTGCCGGTCATCAGAGCTGAGCACCCTCGGCGAAGTCGGTCGTACGGGAGAGCGTCTCCCATGCGCGGATGTCCTCGTCCACGGCCGTGCGCGCGGCGGTGACCAGGCGCAGCGCGTCCGAGCCGAGGAGGAGGTGGGCCGGCGGCCGCTCGACCGAGGCGATGCGCACGACGGCCTCGCCGGCCTTGGTCGGGTTGCCCAACTGGTTCCCGCTGGCCTTCTGCCGAGCAGCGCGGATCGGGGCGAACAGCTCGTCGTAGTCGTCGACGGTCCGCGCGGCGCGCGTCATGGACCGTCCGGCCCAGTCGGTGCGGAAGGAGCCGGGCTCGATCGCCGTCACGTGGATCCCGAACTGCGCGACCTCCTTGCCCAGCGCCTCCAAGATGCCTTCCAGGGCGAACTTGCTGCCGCAGTAGGCCGACATCCCGGGCACGGCCATGAGCCCGCCCATGGACGTGACGGCCATCAGGTGTCCGCGGCGGCGCCGGCGCATGGACGGCAGCGCCGCCCGCAGGGTGGCCACCGCCCCGAACACGTTGACCTCGAACTGCCGCCGGACCTCGGCCAGCGGGGTCTCCTCGAAGGTGCCCTCCAGGCCGTAGCCGGCGTTGGCGACGACGACGTCCAACGGGCCCACGCTTCGCTCCACTTCGGCGACCACGCCGGAGACGGCGTCGTCGTCGGTCACGTCCAGGATGCGGCCGTGCGCGTGCCCGGGCTTGAGCTCTTCGAAGGACCGCAGGTCGCGCTGTGTGCGGAGGGTGCCGACGACGGTGTGCCCGGCGGCCAGGGCGGCTTCGGCGAAGGCACGTCCGAGCCCCGTGCTGACACCGGTGATGAGCCAGTTCTGCTTCGCCACTGCTCCTCCAAGAAGGTCTCGCGAGGAGCGGGAGCGCTCCCTCGCCAGAAAGTCTACACAGTGTCGATTTTTCTCGCCAGGGCGTTGATTCTGCCCGCGCTGCACGGTGCACGCTGCACGGTGCGGGAGCGGATCGGCCTCTCACCCGCACCGCACCCGGCCCGGGGAACGACGAAGCCCGCCGGAACGATTCCGGCGGGCTTCGTTGCGCGGCCGGTGTCGACGGCCTGCGGTGTTCGGGTGGGCGCCATGGTGGCTCCGGCTCGCCGCTGGGGCGCGTCGGCCGCCTGTGCCGAGGCGACCGGATCACCTCAACTGCGTTATTCCGGCCCGCTTCCTGCTTCCCGTTTCCCGTCGCGCACGGCGCTCTCGGGAATTGCGTCGGGTCAGCCGAAGCGCGCCACGAAGCGGCGCTGCCAGGGTGTTTCGACGGCGCGGTGCGAGTAGTGCTCGCGCACGTATGCCACGGCTTTGTCGCTGGGGATCCCGTCGAGTACGGCAAGGCATGCCAGGGCGGTTCCGGTGCGTCCGAAGCCGCCGCCACAGGCGACTTCCACGCGTTGGTTTTCGGCCCGTTCCAGCAGATCGCGCAGCGATTCGGCGAATGCCGTCCGATCGCTGGGCAGCCAGAAGTCGGGCCAGCGCACCCAGCGACTTTCCCAGTCGACCGTCGGAGGTTGACGGCCGCGCAAGTAGAGGGCGAAGTCGGGTTGCGGTCCGGGGGGAAGCGGCTTCCGTAGGCCGCGACCGCGGATGAGTCGTCCCGATGGCAGTTGTAAGACGCCTTCTGTGGGCTCCCATGTGGCATTCACGACTCAAGCATATCCTTCGAGTTTGCCGCGGCGGCGATGTTCTTCGCAGTCAAACACCGCTGTCTGAATTCGGTGGGGATTATTGAACGTGCATACGAGTGTGCTCTGTTGGTCCCGTCTCAGGGGGACCTACAAGGAGCGTCGAGTGCGGCCCGGCGCCGCGGAAGGCTAGTACAACGTGAGGGGGAGCGAGGCCAGTTGGCGCAGTCCCGGTACGGGGACCCAGGTGTGCTCGTCCGTCGTCAGGGCCACGCGGGGAAAGCGGTCGAAGAGGCCGCGCAGGGCGACCTCGCATTCCTGCCTGGCGAGTGCTGCTCCCAGGCAGTAGTGGGCGCCGAGGCCGAAGCCGACGTGGCCGTCACCGGGCTTGACGGACCGGCGCGTCACGTCGAGGCATTCCGGCCGGCTGAATTCGCGGGGGTCGCGGTTGGCCGAAACCACGACCGGCTGGACGGCCTCGCCCGCCTTGATGGTCTGCCCTCCGACGTCGATGTCCTCGGTGGCGTAGCGCAGTTGCGTGATGAGGATCGAACCGCACGAACGGACCAGTTCGTCCACCGCCGTAGGCCACAGCTCCGGGGTGCGGCGGAGCGCTTCGAGCTGGTCGGGGTGGCTGAGGAGGGCGAGCGCCCCGTTGCCGACGAGGTTCGCGGTGGTCTCGTGGCCGGCCGTTGCCAGTCCCAGGAGCATCGTCACCAGCTCCACGTCGGAGAGCCGGTCGCCGTCCTCGTCCTGCACCTTGACGAGGTCGGAGATCAGGTCGTCGGCGGGTGCGGCGCGGCGTTGGTCGACCAGTGCGTGGGTGTACGCGATGAGTTCGTGGGCCGCGGCCCCTTTGGAGCCCGGTGCGATCGAGGTGAGTGCCGAGCCGGCGGTGCGCCACAGGCCGCGGTCCTCCTCCGGTATCCCGACGAGTTCGCAGATCACCGCGATCGGCAGGGGATAGGCGAATTCCGAGATGAGTTCGACGGATTCGCCGAAGCCGTCGAGCAGCGACGCGGTGATCGCCTCGACCCGGGGCCGCAGCGCGTTGACGCGGCGTGCGGTGAAGGCGCGGGTCGCCAGGCCGCGCAGGCGGGTGTGGCGGTCGCCGTCGACGTCGAGAATGGACTCGCTGAGGTAGGGGTGGAACTCCTTGGGGAGTTCCAGCATGTCGAGCATCCTGTTGCGGTTGTCCACTGCTTCGGTGCCCGGCGTCAGTTCCGGGTCGACGACGAAGCGGGGGTCGGCGAGCACGGCGCGCACGTCGTCGTAGCGTGTCGCGTACCAGGTCGGGGTGGAGTCCGCGCTCCGTCCGAGGACGAGGGGCGCCTCCTCCCTGAGGCGGTCGAAGCCCCCGTAGGGGTCGGCGATGAGCGCCGGGTCCATGATGTTCGGTCCTGAGGACGGGGTGGTCATCGGTGTGCTCCATTCTCACGAGGGACCGGCCGGCGTCAGAAGCGTCGCCACGGGGAGATGCCGGCTTCCTTGAGACGGGCGTACAGCAGTGCGATGTAGAGCACGTCGACGAGGAAGACGACCAGGTACAACACGCTGATCAGCGGTGTCAGGGGATAGGAGGTGCTGGTGACGGTGCCGGTCACGAAGGACCACAGGCTGTCGGGCATCGGGTGGCTCTTGCTGGTGGTCACCGTCAGTCCGGTCGCGATGTAGGCGAAGAGCGTCCCCAGCCACTTGGACACGGCGATGTACAGGGACTGGCCGGCGACGCCCTCGCGTCGCGTCAGCATGGCGACGAAGAGGAACGACATCATGAAGTTGATGCCGAAGCCGGTGTACTCGCCGAGCGGGTCGTGGAACTCGTAGAAGGCCAGGTACACGAGGGGGAAGGCGATGACGACCGCGGCGCAGAAGAGCGCCTTGAAGTACGTGCGGGCGAACGGTGTCGCCGTGCGGTCGCGGGAGCCGTACTTGAAGACCTGCCAGGCGATGACCAGGTCCATGAAGAAGCAGGGGATGCTCAGGGCGTGGATGTGGTCGCCCATGGGGTCCAGGAAGAACGAGTAGATCGCTTCCCAGGAGAGGTTGGCGCCGAGCGCGGCGAGCGGCATGCCGTACGTCTTGTCGCGGAATCCCCGGTAGATGATCGCGGCGTAGGCGACCATCCAGAAGAACACGCACAGCACGCCGGTGAGGACGACGATGGGCGGGTCCTTGATCACGGGCGTTCCGCATGCGGTCGAGCGGCCGGCAGGGCGTCGGGGACGACCGCGGTCAGGGGGCGGTAGCGCCGGGTGGCGAGGGCTCGGAGCTCGGCTTGCCGGCCGCGGGGGATCCCCGCGAGTTCGTCGAGGAACATCCGCTCGTAGCGGGCGATCTCGGCGCGGATCCGTTCCGGGGCGGCGGCGCCGTAGAGCTTGACGAACGCGGCGTAGGTGTTGAACTGGCCGCTGGCGACGTCCTGGTGGTAGTGGGAGAGGTCGTTGCCGATGTCGGCGAGCACCTCGACGGGCCACAGCAGCTTCAACAGGGCCGGGTCGCCGGGCCGGCCGAGGAGGGCGAAGGTCATGCCGTGCAGCAGGCGCACGTCCGACGGGCGCAGTTCCGCCAGGCGCAGCACGTCCGCGTGGTCGACCGTGCGGCTGGACGTGACCTTGTTCTCCAGCCGGACGTAGCGCTCGCCGTTCTCGATCTCCCGGGCGACCACGTCGTTGTAGGCGTGGGCGCGGCGCAGCAGGCTCTCGAACCGGGCCTTGTACCGGTGGAGTTTGTCGTAGTCGTCGTTCCTGGCGGCGTCGAGGTCGACGTCCTTGGCGCGCTCGGCGACGGAATCGACCCGGTACACCAGGTACTCGACCAGGAGGAGCGGTATCGAGCACCGCAGGCGCTGGGGCACGGACAGGCGGTTCGCCGGGAAGTACAGGTCGACGGCGTAGTCCTTGAAGATGCGTGCCGCCTTGCTCGGAACCTCCCACGCCCCCTTCAGGTGGCGACCGAGAGTTCGGGCGGTGGTCTCGACGAGGGCGCGTTCCCTCGGTAATTCCTTCGCGCGTATCGCGTGTGTAGCCATCCAGGATCCTTCGCGTAGCGGTGCGCTTTGTTGAATTGCGGTCCCGTGACGGTGAGTTGTATCCGGCGGTTAGCGTACATGGTTCAGAACGTCGGGTGCATGGTGATGTTCACCTGTAGTTAATCTTCCGTTTGGTCCGAGTTTGCCGGGATTGAAAAGCGAAATTGATCATTCCAATTTCCTGTCGGTGGCTGAAAAGCGCGTCCGTCGGGCGCCCTTGGACAGGGCGACGCATCACCAGCGGATCCGCTCTCGCCTGCGCTGACGGAATGACGTGCGGCGCGCGCGATAAGATCGTCAAGGCCCGGGCCGTTCGGCTGGTTCGCACCGTAGATCTCCAGAATTGGAGGGTGGTACGTTGCGGCCATGGGGGACATCGATATAGCGAACGATACAGTCAGCGCCGATGTCGTGGCGAAGTTCGACCTCCCGGCTTATCTGCTTTCGCAACAGGCGATTGTTGCAAGTCATCTGGAAAGCGCGCTCGAACCTCGATATCCCGAGAGACTCTTCGAGTCGATGTGGTATTCCCTGTCCTCTGACGGGAAGCGGTTACGACCCATCCTCTGCCTGGCCGGCTGTTCCCTGAGCGGCGGCGATCCGGAGCTGGCGATCCCCACCGCGTGCGCCCTGGAGATGCTGCACGTCGCGTCTCTGATCCACGACGACCTGCCCGCGATGGACGATGACGACTACCGGCGGGGCAAACCGGCCAACCACAAGGTGTTCGGGGAGGGCATCGCCCTGCTCGCCGGCGACGCCCTGCTGGCGTACGCACTGGAGTTCATCCTGCTCAACACGCACCAGGTGCCTGCCGAACGGCTGCTGCGCGTGATGCACACGCTGATCAACCGGGTCGGGATCTCCGGGCTCGTCGGCGGCCAGGCCGTGGACATCGAGTGCGAGGGCCGAGAGGACATCGACCTGGAGACCGTGGAGTTCATCCACACCCGCAAGACCGGCTCGCTGATCGACGCGGCCATGGTGACCGGAGCCACGCTCGCCGGTGCCGACGACGACACCATCGCCCGGCTCTCCCGTTACGCGCGCAAGGTCGGGGTCGCCTTCCAGATCGTCGACGACGTCCTCGACGTGATCGGGACCCGGCAGGAACTCGGCAAGACGCCGAACAAGGACGAGAAGTCCCGCAAGGCCACGTACCCCAGGCTGTTCGGCGTCGACGGGTCCATGCAACGCGCCCGGGAACTCGTCGACTCGGCCAAGAAGGAGATCGCTCCGTTCGGCCAGCCGGCGGTTCCGCTGCTGGCGATGGCCGAGTTCGTCTGCACCCGCACGAGTTGATCACATGACTCCTCAGCAGGACCACATGAGTACCGGACTGCCTCCGAATCCCAACGGCCTCAATCTCGCGGCGAGTTGGTACATCGCTCTCTCGTCGCGGGAGCTGACCTCCCGCCCGCGCGCCGTCGAGTTGTTCGACGAGCCACTGGTTGCCTGGCGCGACGGTGCCGGCCGGCCGGTGGTGATGCCCCGCTTCTGCCCGCACATGGGCGCGAGCCTCGCACTCGGCCGGGTCGTCGACGGCGCCCTGCGCTGCCCGTTCCACCACTGGCGCTTCGACGCGTCGGGGACGTGCGTGGCCATCCCGGGAGTCGACCGGATCCCGCGCACCGCCCGCCGGACCCCGTACCCCACGGTCGAACGCTACGGCTACGTCTGGGTCTGGTACGGCGGCCCGGACCCGCAGTTCGCGCTGCCGGACTTCCCGGCCATGGAGGAGGACCGCGGCGACTACGTGGGCTTCCGCTTCTCGGACCGGACCACCGGCACGGCCCGCCAACTGCTGGAGAACGCCATCGACTACTTCCACTTCATGGCGCTGCACGGCATGTCGCTGGACCCGGTGGCGTTCCGGCAGCTGCACGACCAGGCGCACGCCCGGGACAACGGGCCGGCGATCGCCGACGACGCGTGGTTCGGCGTGCAGGTCGACGGGACCCTGCGGACCTGGAGCCTCCTGGAGAACCCGGTCCGCTGGGTGCATCAGATGGTCACGACCTTCGGCTCGGGGCCCCACTTCCGGCTCCTGATCGACGGGTGGCCCGGCGGCCAGCGCTTCACCACGTACATCGAGGGAGAAGAGATCTCCAAGGTGCTGATGGGCATCACGCCGACCGGTGAGTACCGGACCGTCCAACGGGGCTGGGCCGGGGTCAGGAAGGCCAACAAGCACGGGAAGACCTTCCTGCACTCCCTCCTCTTCTACGCGCAGAACCGCGGCGGCACGGCACAGGACATCCCCATCTACAACACCACCGCGACGGGACGGGACAGCACCTACGTCAGGTACGACAACGTCCTCGTCAAGTACCGCAGGTACTACCAGTCGTGGGTGGACCGTGCCGCCCTCGCCCCGACGGTCCCCGGGGAGGCGCCATGAGGCGGGACCCGACACCGCAGGCGCGGCCGAAGCCTTCCCCCGTAACCGAGTTGGCCGCCGGCTGGTACGTCGCGCTGCCGTCCGCCTCGCTCACCAAGCCGCGGGCCCTCGACCTGTTCGGCCGCGAACTCGTCGCCTGGCGGGACGGCGGGGGCCGCGCCGTCGTGATGCCCCGCTACTGCCCGCACCTCAGCGCGAGCCTGGCGCTGGGCAAGGTGGTCGACGGCCACCTGCGCTGCCGGTTCCACCACTGGCGCTTCGACGGAGCGGGCACCTGCACCCGGGTCCCCGGCGCACGGCGGATCCCGGAGACCGCGCACCGCAGGACGTATCCGGTGATCGAGCGGTACGGGTTCGTCTGGGCGTGGTACGGCGGCGACGAACCGATGTACCCGCTGCCGGACTTCCCGGCACTCGAATCGCAGCGCGACCGCTACGCGACGTACCGCTTCTCCCACACGACCCCGGCCTCCCCCCGGCGGGTGCTGGAGAACGCCTTCGACTTCTCGCACTTCATGACCCTGCACGGCGTGAAATCGCCCCAGTCCCTGAGCCTGACCATGCTCACCGACCCCGGGGCCGCGGCCGAGAACGGCCCGCCCATCGACGCCGAGGTGTGGGCGGGCGCGCGGCTCGCCTCGCGGGAACTGCAACTGCCGCGCGTGCTGACGGCCCTGGGGATGGAGGGGAAGAGCTTCGCCCTCCTCGTGGACGGGTGGACCGGCGGCCAACGGCTGACGTTCTTCCTCGACGGCAAGGTCGTCGCGAAGGAACTCCTCGGCATCACACCGGTCTCCCGCGGCAGGACCGTCTTCCAGGGCTGGTCGCTCGTGCGCCGATCGGGCCGCGTCTGGCGGGACGCACCGACCTACCTCGCGTACCGGGCCCAACACCTGCTCGGTACCCGGGAGGACCTCATGATCTACCGGCACGCCCAGGAGACGCACTCCGGGGTGCCGGTCAAGGACGACCACGGCGTCCTGAAGTTCCGCAAGCTCTACCAGAGGTGGGTGGAGCGCGCACGGTGCGCCGAGCACGACGGGACGGCACGCACATGACACCCCACACGACCGCGGTGGACGCACGCGTACCCGCCGGCCTCAACCTCCCCGCGAGCTGGTACGTCGCCTTCCCCTCCGGCCAGTTGGCGAAGCGGCCCAGGGCGCTCAAGCTGTTCGGCGAGCCGCTGGTGGCCTGGCGCGACGGTGCGGGCCGACCGGTGCTGATGCCGCGCCACTGCCCGCACATGGGAGCCAGCCTGGCGGATGGCAAGATCGTCGAAGGTGGCCTGCAATGCCCCTTCCACCACTGGCGCTTCGACCGGTCCGGGGCGTGCGTCGCCGTCCCGGGAACGGCGCGGATCCCGTCGAAGGCCCGCCTGCGCCCGTACCCGACGGTGGAACGCCACGGCTACGTATGGGCCTGGTACGGCAGCGAGGAACCGATGTTCCCGCTGCCCGAGATGCCGTCGCTCGACGAGGACCAGCCGGGCCACCGCAGGTTCCGGCTCGCCGACAGCACCGGCGCGACGGTCCGCCGCATCCTGGAGAACACCTACGACCCCGACCACCTCGTCGCGCTCCACGGACTGGAGGTCGCGGGGCCGTGCCGGCTGCGGATGCTCACCGACCAGCAGCAGACGCAGGACCACGGCCCGCCCATCGACGCGGAGGCGTGGCTCGGCGCCGAACTGACGTGGCCCGGCTACACCGGCAAGCTCGGCGCGGTCACCAGGCTGCTGGGGACCAACGCCGAGGAGTTCGTCCTGCGGGTCGACGGCTGGCCCGCGGGCCAGCGGATCTCCTACTGGGCCGACGGGGTCCCGCAGTACCGGCTGCTGCTGGCCACCACACCGATCGCCCCCAACCGGACGATCCAGCACATCACCGCGGCCGTCCTCACGACCGGCCGCCGCTGGCGGGACCTGAGGCACTACCTGGCGAACCGGCTGGAGATCACCTTCGCCTCCCACCAGGACCTGCCGGTCTTCAACACGATGGAGCCCGGCGACCGCCACGGCATCTACCTCGAACGCGACAGAGGCGTGCTGAGGTTCCGCAAGCACTACCAACAGTGGGTGGACCGGGTGGCCGACCATGCCTGACGTCGTGATGCTGCGAGACCTGCGGGCGGGCGACGCCACCCGGGCGGGCGCGAAGGCCGCGAACCTCGGCGAGCTGATGTCCGCGGGCCTCCCCGTCCCCGACGGCTTCTGCCTGCCGATCTCCGTCTACCGGACCACGACGGCAGCGGCCCTCGGGCCGCACCTCGACGCCCTCACCGCACGGCTCGCCGACGGCGCCGCGGACGGCGAGATAGCGGACTGCGCCCGCCTGCTGCGCAAGGCGATCCTGACCATGGACCTCCCTTCACCGCTGCTGGACGAGTTGGCGCGGGCGTACCGGGCCGTCCGCCCGGACGGCGGCGGGGTCGCCGTCCGCTCCTCGGGCACGTCCGAGGACTCCGCGACCGCGAGCTTCGCCGGGCAGTACCACACCGAACTCGCCGTGCATTCCCCCGAGGACGTCGTGACCGCGGTCCGACGCTGCTGGGCCTCACTGTGGCAGGTCCACGCCATCCGTTACCGGGAGCGCCAACGCCTCCCGCACGCGGCGGCCGGCATGGCGGTCGTCGTACAGGCCCTGGTGCCCGCGGAGTCGGCCGGCGTGATGTTCACCGTCGACCCGCGCGCCACCACCGCCACCGACGGGGCGGGGGATCCGCCGCCCGCCGGACGGACCGTCATCGAGTCGAGCTGGGGATACGGCGAGGCGGTCGTCGGCGGCCTCGTCACCCCGGACCGCTTCGAGGTGTCCCGCGCCGAGGCGCGGGTCGCGCGCACGCAGCTCGCGCACAAGGCGCGGATGGTCGTGCCCGCAGCCGGCGAAGGGGAAGGCGCGGGAGCCGAGGCCCGGACCGGCACCGCCGTCGTCGACGTGCCCCCCGACCGGCAGGACGCCGCCTCGCTCACCGCGGAGCAGGCCGTCGCACTCGCCGGCCACGGCCTCGCGATAGAGGCGCACTTCGGCCGCCCCCAGGACGTGGAGTGGGCGGTCCACGCGGGCCGGATCGCGATCCTTCAGGCCCGGCCCCTGACGGACCGGGCACCGGCGCCGACCGCGCCGGCCGACGTGCGCTGGCAGAGCCCGGTCGACGGGGCGTGGTGGGCGCGGATCAGCATCTGCGACTCCTGGCTGCCCGAGCCGCTGTCCCCACTCTTCGCCACCACCCTCTTCCCCTGCCTGGTCGCGCACTGGTCACAGAACTGGGCCGGGCCCGCGGCCGAACAGCTCACCAACCCGTTGCTGCCCAAGCCGATGTCCGGCACCATCAACGGCTTCGCCTACCTGCGGCTCGACTACCCCATGAACAGGTATCCGCTCAGGACCGTGAAACTGGCGCTCAACTGCTACCGGTTCCACCTCGGCCCGCTGGAGCGCAGGTGGCGCACGGTGATCCTGCCGCGGCACGTCGCGCGACTGGAGGCGATGAGCCGCACGGACCTGACCCGACTGGCCACCGACGACCTCCTCCGCCTCATAGCCGAGGCCCAGGAACTGAGCGGCAGGTACTGGGCCATCCTCGGCGGCCTCGCCTGGTACTGGAACATCGGCGAATGGCTGCTGGCCACCGCCTACCCCCGCATCGCCAAGCCGCTGAAGGACACCGGCACCGAAGTCCCGGGCCACGGCGCCCTGTTGCAGGGATTCCCGAGCAAGACCTCGGAGACCACCTTCGCACTCCACGACCTCGCGCGCACCGAAGGCGACGACGACGAGGCGGAGCGCGCGTTCGAGACGTTCCTCGCACGCTACGGGCATCAGGTCTACCACCTCGACTTCGTCGAACCCACGCCCGCCGAGGACCCCTCGACCTTCCGCACCACCATCGCGGCGTACCGCGACGGCCGGGCCGCCGACCCGCGCGAGCGGATGCGCACCCTGGCCCGACGCCGCACCTCCGCACGAGCCCAGATGGAGGCGGCACTGCGTCCCTTCCCGCTTCGACGCGGCGCCCTCGCGGCCCTGTTGAGCTGGAACCGCCGCTACGGACAGGTCCGCGACCAGGCACTCTTCCACTTCACCCGCGGCTGGCCGATCATGCGGCGCGCCTACCTGGAACTGGGGCGCAGGCTCACCACGGCCGGTGGGCTGCGCTCCCCGGACGACGTCTTCTTCCTCACCGGCGACGAACTGCACGGTGAACTCCGGACCATCGGCCGCGGGCAGCCCCCGAAGACCTGGGACGACGTGGTGCACCGGCGGCGCGCACGGCGCGACGAGCAGAAGCTCCTCAGCCCGCCCCCGCAGGTTCCGGCGGAAGCCCGGATCTTCATGGGCAAGGTGGATGTCACCTCGGTCGCCCTCGTGGGGCACCACACCAAGGCCGAGGAGGGGGCGGGACTGCACGGCTCACCGGTCAGCCCGGGCCGCGTGACGGCCCCCGCACGACGCGTCTTCTCGGTACGGGACTTCCCGACGTTCCAGGCCGGCGACGTGCTGGTCGCGCCCTACATCACCCCGGCCTGGTCACCCCTGCTGGCCATCGCCGGCGGGGTCGTCACCGACACCGGCGGCGCGCTGTCGCACGGCTCCATCGTGGCGCGCGAGTACGGAATCCCCGCCGTCATGGGCACGAACAACGCCACCAAGCTGATCCAGGACGGCCAGCTCGTCACCGTCGACGGCGACCTCGGCCGGGTCTACTGACGGGAGGACGACGGTGCCGACGCGAGGACCGCTCGCCGCATGGAATCCGGGGCTCGACGACACCGTGACGCTGCGCACCGCCTACGACGCGATGCCGGGCGACGACTCCGCGGCGATCCCGTGGTACGTCCGGCTCCTGGAGAACCCGGCCAGCCCGGTCGCACTGCCGGGCGCCATCGACCTGTTGGGGCACGACTGCATCCACATCCTGCTCGGTCGCGGCACGCTCCCCCCGGACGAGGCGTTCGTGATCGGCGTCACCATGGGCGCCAGCGGACAACTGGGCGCCTGGCAGGAGAAGCTGTTCACGCTGGGCGCCCGCCACCTCTACCGCGGCGGATTCCGCTTCTCCCACACCGACCTGGAGGTGTTCCGCACCGCCGTCGCCTTCGCCCGGGACACCGGGATCAGGCCCCTGCACACGCTGCCGTGGCGGGACCTCATGCACCGGCGCCTCGGCCTGCTCCGCGCGTCGGTGGGGATCGACCCCCGCGCCCTCGTCGCCGCCTACGGGCGAGAGCGCGCCCGTTGGCCGGCCGGCGCGGCGGCCCGTCGGCTCCCGCGCAGCCCGTCGCCCGTCACCGCAGGCGATCCGGACGCCTCCCGCGGGCACGACCGGTGAACGAACGCCGGAGCCGGGCGAAGCGGGTGGCCGGCATCGCGTTCCGCGTCCTGAACATCGCGGCGATCATCGGGGCGCTGTGGTGGTTCCTGCGCGGCATCGACGTGACGGCCCTGGGCCGGGCCCTCGAACGGGCCACGCCGTGGCTGCTCGTGGTGGCGCTCCTGCTCAACGTGTTCAGCCAGTACGTCAGCGCCGAGGGCTGGCGCATCATGTTGGGCTCCCGGCACCCGGTTCCCCGGGGGCGACTGCTGCGCTACGAGTTCTCGGCACAGGCCGCTTCGGCCATCAGCCCGGGACGGGCGGGCGAGTTGATCCGCCTGTGGTTCCTGAAGCGGGACGCCGTCCCCGTCACCACCACGGGCGCCCTCATCTGGCTGGAGAAGCTGTTCGGCGCCATCGGGCTGGCGATCCTGGTGATCCCGGTGCCGTGGCTCCTCGACGGTGTCCCCGGCGTGGTGAGCGGCTGCATCGCCGTGTTCGCGGTCTTCATGGTCGTGCAACTGGGCGTGCTGATCGTCATCGCGCGCCGCGGCAGGACCGAGCGGCTGCCGAAGTTCCTCAGCGGCGTCGTCAGCGGCATGTACCCCTTGCGGGAACCGCGAAGGGTCGTCGCGATGCTCGGGGTGATGCTGGTGGGGGAGGCGGCCGACGTCGCGGGCGCGGTGGTCGTGCTGCACGCGCTCGGGATCCGCCTGCCGGTCACCGCCGCGATCCTCACCCTGTTCCTGATCGACTTCGCCAACATGCTGCCGGTCGCCCCCGGCCACTTCGGCACCTTCGAGGTCGGCGCCCTCTACGCACTCGACCTCATGCACGTACTGCCCAGCTCGGCGCTGGCGTTCGCGCTCCTCTTCCACGTGCAGCAGAACCTTCCGCAGGTCGTCGTCGGCCTCCCCCTCGAACTGCCGCTGCTCGTCGGCCGCCGACGCCTTCGCGAGGTCGCCGACACCCCGGCGGAGCCCGGCCCCGAGCCCGTCGAACACAGCCCGCCCGACCGCTGAAGCAGCAGGAACCGGTGGCGCGCAGCCGCCGCGCCGCGGACCATGTCCCGTGGTTCCAGGCATACTTGGGCCCATGATCGCTCGCTCATGGAAAGTCTGGACGACCGTCGAACTGGCCGAGCAGGTGGCCCCCTACCTCGAACGAACCGGCGTGGGCCGGGCACGGGACACCGCGGGCAACCAAGGGGCGATTCTGATGCGTCGACCGGCGGCGGACGGCACCGTCGAGTTCTGGTTGTTGACCTTCTGGGAGTCGGAGGAAGCCATCCGGGCCTTCGCGGGCGACGACGTCGGGCGAGCCGTGCTGTACCCGGAGGACGAGGCCCACTTCACGCGGGCGGCAGCGGAAGTGGACCACTTCGCCGTGGTCACTGAAGGGTGACGGCGCCCGCACCCCACGCGACGGCCCTCGCCGCGCCTTCCCCAGCGTCCGGCAGCGGTTAGCGTGCGGGCCAAGGCGCCCTCCCCGGTCCGGCGCAGGACGCCTACCGTGGTCTCCATGCCGAACGGGATCCCTGGCAACGAGCCGACGTCGGCGGGGTCGCGCCGCCACATCTTCGGCGACGACGCCGACCAGTACGACACGGCCAGACCCGGCTACCCCCGCCAACTCGTCGAGGACGTCCTGGACTTCTCCGCACTGGCCGCGCACGAGCCGGCGCTGGAGGTGGGTGCCGGCACGGGCAAGGCCACGCTCGACTTCGCCCGCTCCGGTGTACCGCTGACCTGCGTCGAACCCGACGTCCGCATGGCCCGGGTGCTGCGCCGGCGCTGCGCGCACCTGCCCGACGGCGACGTCACCATCGAGGTCGCCGACTTCGAAGCCTGGCATCCCCGGCGACGCTACGGGTTGCTGTACTGCGCACAGGCGTGGCACTGGATCGACCCGGCCGTGCGCTGGGCCAGAGCGCGGTGCGCCCTGGTTCCCGGCGGTGCGATAGCCCTCTTTTGGAACCACTGGTTCCTCCCGTGCGGCGAACTGGCGGACCGGCTGACCGCCGCCCACGCCCGGCACGGCGTCGAGGTGCCGCCGGACACCCTCCTCGATCCCCGGCCCCGTCCCGCCCGGCGGGGCCCCGAGGCCCGCCAGTGGCGCGACATGACGGCGGCCGGCTTCGTCGAACCGGACCACCGGCTGTACGCCTCGGCACACGAGCGGTCCACGTCGGCCCTCATCGACCTCTTCACCTCCTACGGGGGCTACCGCGCGCTCCCGGCCGGCCCCCGGGACCGGGTCATGACCGAGATGGCCGACATCGTGGCCGAACACGGCGGACGTGCCCGGGTGCAGGTGATCACGAGCCTCTTCCTGGGACGGACGCCACCCACCGCCACGTCCTCGCAGGCCGCCGGGGCGTGGGACCGACAGCACTGACCGGGAGGGGGACCCGGGGCGACGGCGAACACCCGACGCCGTGGACCGCACGGAAGGCACGTCCGAACGCCTCGGTCGAGCCGTATCCGTGCCGGACGGCGATGCTCAGCGGACCGTCCTCGCCCCGGACGACGTCGGCGGCGGCGACGGTCATGCGGCGCAGGTGGTACTCGGTCGTGCCGAGTTCCCCGGCCCATGCGTGGACGTCGAACTCCTCGGCGAGGTGCTCCTCGACGAGATCGACAAGTCGGTTGAGTGCAGAGATCACGGGTCCTCCTTCCGGCGCCAACCCTGCCGCACGGCAACCCGGCCGCACCCGATCGCGGCGATCCGATCCGATCATGCGTCGGCGCCGACGCGGCGCCGACCGCGCACACTGCCGGGCACGTGCTTGTCCGGGGCTGATACCCAGGGGGGTATTTGACAGCGGTGCCGAGGCGGCGTTACGTTCGCAAGCGATATACCCACGGGGGTATGTGCGGGAACGGCGTGCCGATCCACCGCTGGATGGCCCGCCAGTGCCTTTGCCTCGGCGTCCGGAGCCGTGACCTGCCGCTAACGGGTCACGGCCCCACTGTGCCCGTTTTGATACCCCCCTGGGTATATCGCGTCCTGGAATGGCTCCCAGATCGGAATCGGAAGGCTGCTCACCGTGTTCTTCGCCCAGTACTACCTCGACTGCCTCTCCCAGGCGTCGTACATGATCGCCGACGAGTCCACCGGCAGGGCGGTGGTCGTCGACCCGCGCCGGGACATCTCCGAGTACCTGGCCGACGCCGAAGCCCGCGGCTTCACCGTCGAGGCCGTCATCAACACCCACTTCCACGCCGACTTCGTCGCGGGCCACCTGGAGATGGCCGCCCGCACCGGCGCGTGGATCGGCTACGGGCGGCGCGCCGAAACCGCGTACCCGATCCGCAAGCTCGCCGACGGCGAGCGGATCAGCCTCGGCGACGTCACCCTCCAGATCATGGAGACCCCCGGCCACACCCCCGAGTCGATCAGCGTCCTGGTCCGCGAGCACGCCGCCGACGAGGTCCCCTACGGGGTGCTGACCGGAGACGCACTGTTCATCGGTGACGTCGGCCGCCCCGACCTGCTCGCCTCGGTGGGCGTCACGGCCGAGGAGCTCGGCCGGATGCTCCACCTCAGCGTGCAGCACAAGCTGATGGGTCTCCCGGACGAGGTGCGGGTCTTCCCCGCCCACGGCGCGGGCTCGGCCTGCGGCAAGAACCTCTCCACCGAGAAGCAGTCCACCATCGGTGCCCAGCGCGCCACCAACTACGCCTGCCAGCCGATGAGCGAGGACGAGTTCGTCGCCCTCGTCACGGCCGGACAGGCTGCCGCACCCGGCTACTTCGGTTACGACGCCACCCTCAACCGCCAGGAACGCGACCTGTTCGACCCGGCCGCCGCACCCCGGCCGCTGTCCGTGGAGGAGTTCCGCGCCGAGCGCGCGGCCGGAGCGGTGGTGGTGGACGCCCGCAGCCCGCAGGAGTTCGGCACCGGTCACGTGCGCGGCGCGCTCAACGTCCCCGCCGACGGCCGCTTCGCCGAGCAGGCCGGCACCGTGCTGGCCCCCGAGCGCCGCATCCTGGTCGTTGCGCCGCAGAACCGCGAGGAGGAGATCACCACCCGCCTCGCCCGCATCGGTTTCGACCGCGTGGCCGGCTACCTGCGCAGCCCCGACGACGCCCTCGCGGCGATGCCCGACGAGGTCACTCCGGCCAGCCGTCTGACCGCCGACCAGTTGCGCACCGCCCTGGTCGGCGGCCGGCCCCCGGTGGTCGTGGACGTCCGCAACTGCTCCGAGCGCGCGGGCGGCTTCATCGACGGTTCGCTGCACATCGCGCTGGGCGAACTGCCCCGCCGCCTGGACGAGATCCCCACCGACCGCCCCCTGGTGCTGCACTGCGCCGGCGGGCACCGCTCGTCCATCGCCGCCAGCCTGCTGCGTCACCACGGCTTCCAGGACGTCTCCGACGTACTCGGCGGCTACGGCGCCTGGGCGCTGCTCACCGAACCCGCCGCCTGAGCACCCCCAAGGCGCCGGTGCCCGACACGGGGTCGCCCCGCCGTCCCCGTCGAACTCCCTTGCCCCGCCACACCCCCACATATACCCGGGCGGGTATTTCTCCCCGGCCCGGCCGAACCGACACCGGAGGCCAGATGACCACCGCACCCCGCACCCCCGCCGAACTCGACGCCGCCGCGCTGAGAGCACTCGCCGAGGACGGCAGCGGCCCGCGCCTGCTGGACGTGCGCACTCCCGGCGAGTTCCACGCCGTTCACCTCCCCGGCGCCCACAACGTGCCGCTGGACGTACTGCGCGAGCACCGCGCCGAGCTGCGCCACCACCTCGACGAGGACACCGTCCTGATATGCCGCTCCGGCGCCCGCGCCGCCCAGGCGGCGCAGGCGCTCTCCGAGGCCGGGCTGCCCCACCTGCGCGTCCTTCGGGGCGGCGTGGCCGCGTGGGAGGCGGCCGGCGGACCGGTGACCCGCGGACCGGCGCGCTGGGAACTGGAGCGCCAGGTCCGGTTGGTCGCGGGTTCGCTCGTGCTCGTCTCCGGGCTGGTCGGCCTCGCGGTGCCCGGCGTGGGCCTGATCGGCACGGCCGTCGGCGCCGGACTCACCTTCGCCGCGGTCACCAACACCTGCGCGATGGGCCTGCTGCTCGCCAAGCTCCCCTACAACCGCGGTCCGCGCACCGACATCGGCTCCGTGATCGCCGCCCTCAGGAGCCGGCCGTGAGCGTCCTCACCCTCGCCGCGTCGCTCCTGATCGGGGTCTTCCTCGGCGTCCTGGGCGGCGGCGGATCCATGCTCACCGTCCCGATCCTGGTCTACCTCGCCGGCCAGCACACCCACCAGGCGATCGCCGCCTCCCTGTTCGTCGTCGGTGTCACGAGTCTCGCGGGCTTGACCTCCCACGCCCGCGCGGGCCGGGTGCGCTGGCGCACCGGGACGCTCTTCGGCCTGGCGGGCATGGCCGGCGCCTACGCGGGCGGCCGGGTGGCCGCGTACATCCCGGACACCGTGCTGCTGGTCGCGTTCGCGCTGATGATGCTCGCCACGGCGGCGGCGATGCTCCGCGGCCCGCGCAAGACCTCGAAGCAGGCGCACGGCGAACTCCCGCTCCACCGACTGCTGTTGCAAGGGTCGCTCGTGGGCGTGGCCACCGGCCTTCTCGGCGCCGGCGGCGGTTTCCTCATCGTGCCCGCGCTGGCACTGCTGGCCGGCCTGCCGATGGGCAGCGCGGTCGGCACCTCGCTGCTGGTCATCGCCATGAACTCGTTCGCGGGACTGGCCGGACACCTCTCCGACGCGCACCTCGACTGGAGCCTGACCCTGGCCGTCACCGCGGCCGCCGTCCTCGGCAGCCTCATCGGCGGGCGCCTCGCCGGACGCATCCCCCAGCGCGCCCTGCGCACCGGCTTCGGCTGGTTCGTCGTCGCCATGGGCGGCTTCGTCCTCGGCCAGCAGATCGGTCCGGTCGTCCTCGCCCCGGTCCCCGTCGTGGTGGCGATGCTGCTGGTCCGACGCGGGCGCGCACCCGGCACCGAAAGCCCGCCCGCGGCGGTGGCACCCGCCTCACGGTCCCGCCGTCACTGACCCGACATATACCCGCTGGGGTATCCTGGAAGGCAGTCCGCACGAGCGAGGAGGAGTCCGGTGAAGGTGGAAGAAGAAGCGATGGGCGCGGTCCTCAACCGGCTGCGCCGTGCCCAGGGGCAACTCACCGGCGTCATCGCGATGATCGAAGCCGGCCGGGACTGCAAGGACGTCGTCACCCAGCTCGCCGCCGTCTCCCGGGCCCTCGACCGGGCCGGCTTCAAGATCGTGGCCAGCGGAATGCGCCAGTGCCTGAGCGCCGAGCAGCAGGACGACGCCGCCCCGATGACCGAGGAAGAACTCGAAAAGCTCTTCCTCGCCCTCGCCTGACCGAACCCGAGCGGCCGCAGCTTCCCCTGCCCTGCGATCGCGGTCCGCCGACCGCCCGCCTCGGTGAGCCCCCTCGGGCGGCAGATCAGTCGCTCGCCGAAGGAGCGTGCACGCCTCGTCCATGCGGGGCATTGTGCACGGCCCGGACGGTCGTTCTGCGGAAGTCGGCTATCGTTCGGCGGAACCGGGGGAGGGGGATTCTGGTGTCGAGCCGGGTGCGACGGTGGTCCGCGGGGTTGTTGGGTGCCGTGCTGTTGGCCGGGGCGTCCCTGGGCTGTTCTCGCAACGAGGGCGAGCACGGAGACGAGGCCGAGCACGTCGAGTCGGTGGGCGGTGCGCGTTCGGCGTGCGAACTGCCCGTCGCCTTCGAGATCCCGACGCCGTGGAAGAAGCCGTCCGACGGGAACACGGTCGACGCGGAACGATCGTCCCGATACGCCTCCTGCAACCTCGAACTGGGATCCGGGAAGACGAAGACGGACCTTTGGGTCGTCGTCTACGACAAGGGCAGGGCGAGCGCCGATCCGCTCAAGGCGCTGCTCGACCACGACGGTTACGGCATGAGCAATTACGGCGAGTACTACCGCGGCCAGTACGAGAACCGGTTGACGGTTGCGGGGCACTCGGCCGCGGAGATGGGCTACACGGTCACCCCGCCGACCGTCGACGACAAGTCCTTCCACCGGCGGATGCTCTCGGTGCGCACGCCCGACGCCACGATCGTGCTGGGCGTGCGCACCGACAACCCCGGCGCCGACGACCGCACCCGCAAGGCCCTCGACCGGGTGAAGTCCTCCCTGCGGATGGCCCCCTGACGCCAGAAACCTTCAACTGGTGCAAATCCGGGCCGCGTTCTGGTCCCGCCTGGTGGGTCGGTGGGGCCGGGGTCTCCGCTTACTTACACTGACCGGTCCGCGGTCCGCTCACGGTGTTGCCCGACTGCGCCAGGGTCGGCGCGTTGCCCGTGCAGCGCAGCGGCCCCCCGACCCCGTTGTCCTCGAACTCCGGGACGACGTCCTCGGCCGGCAGCCCGCTGCCGCTGTTGCCGTCGACCGTCACCGACGCCGCCGTCGTGTTGGACGAGACCTCCATGCCGCCGGTGTTGCCGTCCAGGGTCAGCGGGGCCTTGAAGACGTTGCCTGCACAGCTCGTCCCCTCACCCGCACCCTCGCCCAGCAGCACGAAGCCGCTGGTGGCCGTGAGGGTCACCGGAGCGTCGAGGGTCGAGTGGCAGATCGTGAGGGCGAGGGCGCGCGCCGCGGACACCGGGCCGTTGACCTCCGCACCCGACACCGCCAGCGCCCCGCCGGGCTGCACCTCCACCGGGCCGTTCTGCGTACCGCCGGGGGCGAGGCACAGCGACTGGCCCGCGGCCACGGTCAACGCGCCCTCGTGGTGCGTGAGGCACGGCTGGCTGAAGCCGACGCTGACGTCGGTCGGCGCGGCCGTGCTGCCGGCCGTGAACGTGGGGTCGCCGCTGTAGGTGGCGGTGAGGGAGTGGGTACCCGGCTGGAACTTGCCGGTGGTGAACGTGGCCGTGCCGCCGTCGAGCGGCACGGTCGCCAGCTCGGTCGTTCCGTCCGAGAAGGTGACCGACCCGGTCGGGGTGCCCGCCCCCGGGTTGGCCGGTGCCACGGTCGCGGTGACGTTGACGGCGTGGCCGAACAGCGGGGACGGGGTGTCCGCGTCGAGCGTGACCGAAGTCCCGTACCGGAACGTGACGATGGCCTTGCCGTCGCCGTGGTTGACGCCGCGCAGGAGCGCGACGCCGGTCGCCGACGGATCCGCGTAGCTGCTGCCGCCACCACCGCCCGCGCCCGGGAAGTAGCCCGGGTTGCCGCCGCCGGAGCCGCCGCC
>LIQL01000155.1 GCA_001418405.1 Streptomyces diastatochromogenes
CGGAGCCGGCCGCGGCCGGCTGAGCCCTCCGCCGCCGGCGGTCCAGGCGCGGGATCGCGGGTGGGCGGGTGAAAGGCGGGGGTGCGGTGCCGGTAGCCTCAAGGCACCGCTGACCCGTCGTTCAGATACCAGGGAGTCCCTTCGTGAGCCAGCGCACCCTCGTCCTCCTCAAGCCCGATGCCGTCAAGCGCGGTCTGATCGGCGAGATCATCCGCCGCATCGAGCGCAAGGCCAACTGGACGATCACCGCGCTGGAGCTGCGCACCCTGGACCGCGAGGTGCTGGAGCAGCACTACGCCGAGCACGTCGGCAAGCCGTTCTACGAGCCGCTGGTGGAGTTCATGTCCTCCGGACCGGTCGTCTCGCTGGTCGTCGAGGGCGAGCGGGTCATCGAGGGCGTCCGCGCGCTGGCCGGTCCGACTGACCCGATTGCCGCACCGAGTGGGTCCATTCGTGGGGACTTCGGAACGATCACCCGAGAAAATCTCATCCACGCCTCGGATTCCGAAGAGTCCGCCGAGCGCGAGATCAAGATTTTCTTCCCGGGCATTTCCTGATCCGAAGTTAGCTGCCAACCCCCTTGTGACCAGGGGCGACCGATGAAATCATCGGTCGCCCCTCGGTGTATTCGCCGCGAGCGGGGGAACGCGTTCCCGCGACACGACGTCACCATTAAGGGGGGCGGGTGCGTGTACGGCTGACAATGGCGGAACGGCCTCCCGCCGTGTTCGTGTGGGAACACAACGAACTACGATGGAGGCTTCCGCGCCTCACAGCGCATCACCTCCTGCCGACCTCAAAGTAAGCATTCGCTCCAGTTGGGAAGGCCAGACGTATCCTCATGGGGAACAACATGTCGTTCATCGGCCGTGACATGGCTGTCGACCTCGGGACCGCCAACACGCTGGTGTACGTCAGGGGCCGCGGCATCGTCCTCAACGAACCGTCGGTCGTGGCCATCAACACCAACACCGGCGGCATCCTGGCCGTCGGCGCCGAGGCGAAGAAGATGATCGGCCGGACCCCCGGCAACATCGTCGCGGTGCGGCCCCTGAAGGACGGCGTGATCGCCGACTTCGAGATCACCGAGCGGATGCTCCGCTACTTCATCCTCAAGATCCACAAGCGGCGCTACCTGGCCCGCCCGCGGGTCGTGGTCTGCGTTCCCTCCGGCATCACGGGAGTTGAGCGCCGCGCGGTCATCGAGGCGTCCACCCAGGCCGGCGCCCGCCAGGTGCACATCATCGAGGAGCCGATGGCCGCCGCCATCGGTTCGGGCCTGCCGGTCCACGAGGCCACCGGCAACATGGTGGTGGACATCGGCGGCGGCACCACCGAGGTCGCGGTCATCTCGCTCGGCGGGATCGTCACCGCCCAGTCCATCCGGGTCGCCGGCGACGAGTTGGACAACGCGATCATCCAGCACATCAAGAAGGAGTACAGCCTCCTGCTGGGCGAGCGCACCGCCGAGTCCATCAAGATCACCATCGGTTCGGCGTACGACCTCGAACAGGACGAGCACACCGAGATCCGCGGTCGCGACCTGGTCTCCGGCCTGCCCAAGACCGTCGTCATCTCGGCCGCCGAGGTCCGCAAGGCCATCGAAGAGCCGGTCAACTCCATCGTCGACGCGGTCAAGACGACCCTCGACAAGTGCCCGCCGGAGTTGTCCGGTGACGTGATGGACCGCGGCATCGTTCTCACCGGTGGCGGCGCCCTGCTGCGCGGCCTCGACGAGCGGTTGCGCCGCGAGACCGGCATGCCCATCCACATCGCCGAGGACCCGCTCGACTCCGTCGCGCTCGGTTCCGGCAAGTGCGTCGAGGAGTTCGAGGCGCTCCAGCAGGTCCTGGACTCCCAGCCGCGCCGCTGACCTTCGGGTCCCGACCCGTCGCGCGGGCGTCACACGGCGTTCGCGCGGGTCGGGCACCCTGGACAAGCAGCCGATCCGTCCGCCGGATCGCTGGCCCATACCGCAACGTTCCCACAGACACGGTGCATTGACGTTCCACCACCGCGCCGTCACAGCAAGGCACAACGCTCAACCCCCGAACGAGACCGGCGGGGCCCGCAGCTGGCCGGTCCTACGAGGAAGGACACGGCCGCCGCACGTGAGGGACACACGAGAGAGCCGGCTGTTGCTGGTGCTGCTGATCGCGATCGCGTTCGCGTTGATCACGGTCGATATCCGCGGCGGTGAACAGTCCCCGCTCGACGGTGCCCGGCAAGCCGCCGCCTCCGCCTTCGGCCCGGTGGAGCGCGGCGTGGCCCGCGTCGTCAACCCGGTCGGCAACGCCGTCAGCGCCGTCCGGGACTCCGATCAGCGCCACAGCCGCATCCGCCAGTTGGAGCACGAGAACGCCGCCCTGAAGCTCAAGCTCGGCACCCCCGACCGCACCCGCAACCGCGCCGCCGAGCTCGACAAGATCCTCAAGACCGCGGCCACCGGCCAGTACGCGATCAAGGGCGCCGAGGTCATCGCGATCGGGTCCGCACAGGGCTTCTCCTGGACCGTCACCGTCGACGCCGGCAGCCGCGACGGCATCGCCCGCGACATGACCGTCCTCAACGGCGACGGGCTGGTCGGCCGGATCACCACCGTCACCCCGCACACCTCCACCGTGCTGCTCGCCGCCGACCCGGAGTTCACGGTCGGCACCCGGATGGAGAAGACCAACGAGATCGGCTTCGCCAATGGCCAGGGCGTCCGCTCGCTCCGCGTCCAGCTGCTCAACGGCCGCGCCGACGTCAAGAAGGGCGACCGGCTCGTCACCTTCGGCTCCAGCAAGGACAAGCCGTTCGTGCCGGGCGTCCCGGTCGGCACGGTGGTCAAGGTCGAGCCGCTCAACGGCGACCTGACCCGTTCCCTCCAGGTCCGGCCGTTCGTTTCCTTCTCGTCGCTCGACGTCGTCGGCATCGTCGTCCAGCCGCCCCGCAAGGACCCGCGGGACACCGTGCTGCCGCCCCCGGTCAAGCCCCGGCCGACGCCGACGGTCACCGTGACGGCCACCCCCTCCGCGAGCGCTTCACCCAGGAGCTGACCGATGCGCATCAACCGGATCCTGCTCGCCACCCCGCTGGTGGTGGTCGCCCTGATCATCCAGGTCAGCATCCTCGCCAGACTCCAACTCCCGGGCGCCGTACCGGACCTGCTGATGCTGGTCGTGGTGGGCCTGGCCCTGGTCTACGGCCACGTCGGCGGCTCGCTCATCGGCTTCGGCGCGGGGCTGCTCGCCGACCTCGCCCCGCCCGCCGACCACGCCATCGGCCGCTACGCCCTGGTGCTGTGCGTCATCGGCTACGTCGCGGGCCTGACCAAGCCGGACAACGGCCAGCACCGCTCGGCGACCCTGCCGCTGGTGGTCGTCATCGGCGCCGCCATCGGCTCGACCCTGATGTACGCGGGGGTCGGCTCGTTGGTCGGTGACACCGCGGCCCGGCACGTCGGCCTGGTGGGGCTGCTGCTCAGCGCCACCCTCTACGACCTGCTGCTGGCCCCGTTCGCCGTGCCGCTGGTGATGGCGCTGGCGCGGAGAACCGAACACGATCCGCTGGCCACCGACGCCGCCGGTGGCGGCGGCATGGCCGGCCGCCAGCCGGCGTACGGCTGGCTGGCCACCGGCACCGGCCTCAAGGCCAGCCGCAACGCGATGAAGGCGATCCGTACCGGCCGGGTGCCCAAACCGGCCCGGGGCGGACGCGCCAAGGGGGTCAAGGGCATCAAGGGGGTCAAGCGCCTGTGAGCAACATTCCCGAGACGGGGAAGACTTCCCGGGTCACCATCCGGCTGATCGCGATTCAGATCCTGGTCTTCTCCCTGCTGGCGACGCTCGGCGGTCGGCTCTGGTACCTCCAGATCCGCAACGGCCAGGAGTACGCCGCCAAGGCCCGGTCCAACCACGTCCAGCAGGTCATCGACCCCGCCACCCGCGGCTCGATCCTCGACGCGCGCGGGGTGCCGCTGGCCGACAACCAGACCCGGCTGGTGGTCTCCGCCAGCCGCACCGACCTGCTGAAGATGAAGGACGACGGCAAGGCGGTGCTCGCCCGGCTCGCCAAGGTGCTCGGCATGCCGACCCAGGAGATCCGCAACAAGGTCCGGCTCTGCGACGCCAAGACCCCGCAGCCCTGCTGGAACGGTTCGCCCTACCAGCCGATCCCGATCACCGACAAGGCCACCACCCAGCAGGCCCTGCAGATCCGCGAGCGCTCCGAGGACTTCCCCGGCATCAGCGCCCAGCCCACCGCCGTCCGCCGTTATCCCGCCCTCGGCAAGGCCAACACCGCCCAGGTCCTCGGCTACCTCTCGCCGGTCACCGACGAGGAGATCAAGAAGGCCAAGGACGGCCCGTCGCCGCTGCTGCGCTCCGACCAGATCGGCCGCTCGGGGCTGGAGCGGCAGTACGACGACTTCCTGCGCGGCAAGGCCGCCGTCACCCGCTACGAGGTCGACAACCTCGGTCGGGTCATCGGCCAGGCCAAGAGCGACAAGGGACAGGCCGGTTCGACCCTGGTCACCAGCATCGACGCCCGCGTCCAGGCCATAGCGGAAAAGCAGCTCGACCAGGCCATGAAGGACGCCCGCACCCAGATGGACCGGAACACCGGCACCAACTACAAGGCCGACTCGGGTGCCGTCGTCGTCATGGAGGCGAAGACCGGACGGGTGGTGGCGATGGCCTCCAACCCCACCTACGACCCCAACGCCTGGGTCGGCGGGATCTCCGGCAAGGACTACGCCAAGCTCACCGGCAAGGACTCCAACTACCCGCTGCTCAACCGCGCCATCCAGGGGCAGGCCGCGCCCGGCTCGATCTTCAAGGTCATCTCGACCTCGGCCGCGGTCAACGCCGGTTACCCCTTCGACGGCCACTACCCCTGCACCAGCTCGTACAGCATCGGCGGTCAGGTCTTCCGGAACTTCGAGGGCGAATCGCAGGGCGACATCAGCCTCGGCCGGGCGCTGGAGGTCTCCTGCGACACCGTCTTCTACCGGCTCGGGCACGACGAGTGGAAGAAGGACGGCGGCGACAAGCCGGTCCAGAGCCCCAAGGACTGGTTCTACAAGACCGCCCACCAGTTCGGCCTCGGCAAGGAGACCGGCATCGACCTGCCCAACGAGGTCACCGGCCGGGTCCCCGACCGTCAGTGGAAGAACGCCTTCTGGAAGGCGAACAAGGACAGTTGGTGCGCCCACCCCAAGGACGCCAACGACTACGTCTCCAAGCTCGCGCGGGAGAACTGCCTCGAAGGCATGAAGCTGCACGCCTACGACTCCATCAACTACGCGATCGGCCAGGGCGACACCCTCGTCACCCCGATCCAGATGGCGACGATCTACGCGGCGCTCTCCAACGGCGGCACCCTCTACAACCCCACCGTCGGCAAGGCCGTCGTCAGCCCCAACGGCGACAAGGTGCAGATGATCGCGCCCAAGTCGCACGGGCACCTGCCGGACACCCCGCAGACGATCCAGCAGATCGACGCGGCCCTCCAGGGCGTCACCGAGCGGGGCACCGCCGCCTGGCGTTTCCAGGGCTGGCCGCAGGAGAAGATCCCGATGCACGCCAAGACCGGTACCGCCGAGGTCTACGGCAAGCAGACCACCTCGTGGTTCGCGACGTACACCAAGGACTACGCGATCGTGATGACGATCTCCCAGGGTGGCACCGGCTCCGGCGCCTCCGGCCCGGCCGTCCGCAACATCTACAACGCGCTCTACGGCGTCAACGACAAGGGCGAGATCGACGAGAAGGCCGCGCTGCTGCCGAAGCCGGAGGCGAAACTGCCCAAGATCCAGAGTGACGGCACCATCATCGCCCCGCCCATCAAGCCGCCGGCCGACCCGTCGCCGTCCCCCTCGGGGAGCCCCCAGCAGTGACCACACCGCCCTTCTCCCGGACCTTCTCCGTCCGCCGCTACGGCCCCGACCTCGGTATCTGGGGCCGGCTGACGGCCCGCGACTCCGTGGTGCGCAAGCTGGACTGGATACTGCTGCTGTCCTGCCTGGTGCTCTCCCTGATGGGGTCGGTGCTGGTCTTCTCCGCCACCCGCAACCGCACCGAACTCAACAAGAACGACGAGTACTTCTTCTTCGTCCACCACCTGCTCAACACCGCCATCGGCGTGGCCCTGGCGGCCGGCACCATCTGGCTCGGCCACCGCACCCTGCGCGGCGCCGTCCCGATCCTGTTCGGCATCTCGGTGGTGCTGGCGGTGCTGGTGCTGACGCCGCTGGGCGCCACGATCAACGGTTCGCGCTCCTGGCTGGCGATCCCCGGCGGCTTCTCCCTCCAGCCCGCCGAATTCACCAAGATCACCATCACGCTGGGGATGGCGATGATCCTGGCGGCCCGGGTCGACGCCGGTGACCGTCCGCACCCCGACCACCGCACGGTCTTCCAGGCCCTGGGGCTGGCCGCGATCCCGGTCGCCGTGATCCTGCTGATGCCCGACCTCGGCTCGGTGATGGTGCTCGGCGCCATCATCCTGGGCGTGCTGCTGTCCAGCGGCTGCTCCAACCGCTGGATCCTGGGCCTGCTGGGCACCGGCGTCGTCGGCTGCCTCGCCATCTGGCAGCTCGGGCTGCTGGACGCCTACCAGATCGCCCGGTTCGCCGCGTTCGCCAACCCGAGCCTGGACCCGGCCGGCGTCGGCTACAACACCAACCAGGCCCGGATCGCCATCGGCGGCGGCGGACTGACCGGTTCCGGCCTCTTCCACGGCAGCCAGACCACCGGCCAGTTCGTCCCCGAGCAGCAGACCGACTTCATCTTCACGGTCGCCGGCGAGGAGCTGGGCTTCCTGGGCGCGGGCCTGATCATCTTCCTGCTCGGCGTGGTGCTGTGGCGGGCCTGCCGGATCGCCCGCGAGACCGGTGAGCTCTACGGCACGATCGTGGCTGCCGGCATCATCGCGTGGTTCGCCTTCCAGGCGTTCGAGAACATCGGGATGACCCTGGGCATCATGCCCGTCACCGGTCTGCCGCTGCCGTTCGTCTCGTACGGCGGAACCTCGATGTTCGCGGTGTGGATCGCCATCGGACTGCTCCAGTCGATCCGCGTCCAGCGCCCGGTCTCCGCCTCCCGCTGACCCCGCACCCGTGCGGGGTCAGCGCCCGGTGTGCAACTCGAACCACAGGGACGTGGTGTGCGGCGGCCCCTCGAACGGGGTCGTCCCCCAGTCGTCGGCGAGCCGGCTGATCAGCAGCAGGCCGTGCGCCGGGTCCCGGTCGCCGGGCCCCCGGGCCGGGCCGGGGACGAACTGGGCGCCCTCGTCGTGCACGCTGATCCGCAGCCCGTGCGCCGCGGTCACCACCCGCAGCAGGATGTCCGCCGAGCCCGGCGTGCGCAGATGGGCCCGGGTGACCGCCTCCGAGGTCAGGAGAACGGCGGTGTCGCGCAGGGCGGCGAGCGGGCCGCGCCGCAGCACCGCCCGCACGAAGTCCCGCGCGGTCTTCGGGGCGGTGGGGCGGCTCGGCGCCGTGAGCACGTACGGACGGGCGCCCGCCGCGACGCGGAGCGGGCTCCGGGCGAGGGCTGCGGTATCGGGGTGCACGGTTTCTCCCGGTGTCGATCGAGCGCTGGGCGCGACGCTGCACACGCAACGTCGCGCTGCGTGCGCGGACTGTCACACACGGTAAGGCACCGCGAGTCGGCGGTGCCACCCGTTCCGGGCGGGGACCGGCGCCGGCGGGCTGGTCGGCCTCGTTGCGGCTGACTAGATTCGATGCATGGCGGACACCGTGCGGGAGATCGAGCGGAAATACGAGGCGGACGGTCGGGGATCCGCCCTCGGCGCCGCCCCGGGCCGCCTGCCCGACCTGACCCGCGCCGACCGCGTCGCGGCCGTGGTGGAACGCGCACCCGAGACCCTGGACGCCCGCTACTACGACACCGCCGACCAACGCCTGGCCGCCGACCGCCTCACCCTGCGACGGCGCACCGGCGGCCCCGACGCGGGCTGGCACCTCAAGCTCCCGGTCACGCTCCCCGGCGTCACCGGCTCGGTCCGCGACGAGATCCGCGCCCCGCTCGCCGACGCCCCGCCGCCCGAACTGACCGCGCTGGTCCGCTCCCGCACCCGCGACGCCCCACTGGTCCCCCTCGTGCGCCTGCGGACCCGCCGCACGGTCCACGAGCTCCACGACGCCGCCGGTGCGCTGCTGGCCGAGGTCGCGGTGGACGACGTCGAGGCGTGGCGGCTGCACCCCGACGGCGCGCCGGGGCCGGCCCGCTGGCGGGAGATCGAGGTCGAGCTGGCGCCCGGCGTCGGCGCCGGCCAGGAACTGCTGGACGCGGTCGAGGAGGTGCTGACCGGGGCCGGGGCGCGGCCCGCCGCGGCACCGTCCAAACTGGCCCGCGCCCTGGCCGAGACCGCCCCGCACCGCCCGGCCGAGGACGCCGCCGCCCGGCCCACGCCCGCGGGCGCCGACCGCACCGACGGGCACCGCGGTCGCACCGCCGGCGACGTCGTGCTGCGCTACGTCCGCGCCCAGGTGCGGGCCGTCGTCGAACTGGACCCGGCCGCCCGCCGCGACCTGCCCGACGCGGTGCACCAGATGCGCGTCGCCACCCGCCGCCTGCGCAGTGCCTTCCGCTCGTACGGCGCGGTCCTGGACCGGGCCGAGACCGACCAGCTCGGCGTCGAACTCAAGTGGCTGGCGGCGGAGTTGGGGCTCGGAAGGGATCAGGAAGTGCTCGCCGAGCGACTCACCGCCGCACTGGCGGAGGTGCCCCGAGAGCTACGACTGGGACCGGTGTCCGCCCGGCTGCGCACCTGGTCGGTCCGGCACCGGGCCGGGGCCCGGGACCGCCTGCTCGCCGCCCTCGACGGCCCCCGCTACCTCGCCCTCCTGGAGGGGCTGCACGCCCTGCTCGGCGCCCCGCCGCTGCGCGGCCCCGCCGCCCGCCCTGCCCCCCGGGTCGTCGCCGGCGCCGTCCTCAAGGACTACCGGCGGCTGGCCCGCCGCATCGAGGCCGCCCTCGACGCCCCCGCCGGTCCGGCCCGCGACGAGGCGCTGCACCGCGCCCGCAAGGCCGCCAAGCGCACCCGGTACGCGGCGGAGGCGGCCGGCCCGGCGCTCGGCCGCCCCGCCCGGAAGTTCACCCGGCGCACCAAGGAGGTCCAGCAGCTGCTCGGCGACCACCAGGACAGCGTGGTCGCCCGCGCCGCCCTGCGGGAACTGGCCACCCAGGCCCGCCGGGCCGGTGAGAGCGGATTCACCTTCGGCCTGCTCTACGGCCGCGAGGAGGCCCGGGCGGCCCGTGACGAACGGGAGCTGCCGGCCCTGTGGGCCGAGGTCTCCCGGCGCAAACACCGCGCCGCGCTGCGGGTCTGACCGCCGGCCGTGCACCCGCATCCGTCCGGCGGGGGGCGCCAACCGGGTTACGCTTGTGAGTCGCCCCCTGTCAGCCCACGAAGGTTCGAGATGTCCGAGTCGGTTTTCCCGCAGCTCGAAGCTCTGCTCCCCCACGTGCAGAAGCCGATCCAGTACGTCGGCGGCGAGCTGAACTCCACGGTCAAGCCGTGGGAGGCATGTGACGTCCGCTGGGCGCTCATGTACCCCGATGCCTACGAGGTCGGGCTGCCCAACCAGGGCGTCATGATCCTCTACGAGGTGCTCAACGAGCAGGAGGGCGTGCTCGCCGAGCGCACCTACAGCGTCTGGCCGGACCTCGAAGCGCTGATGCGCGAGCACGAGGTGCCGCAGTTCACCGTGGACAGCCACCGGCCCGTCGGCGACTTCGACGTCTTCGGCCTGAGCTTCTCCACCGAGCTCGGCTACACCAACATGCTCACCGCCCTGGACCTGGCCGGCATCCCGCTGGAGGCGAAGGACCGCACCGAGGACCACCCGCTGGTCCTGGCCGGCGGGCACGCCGCCTTCAACCCCGAGCCGATCGCCGACTTCCTCGACTGCGCGGTGATCGGCGACGGCGAGCAGGCCGTCCTGGACATCACCCGCATCGTCCGCGAGTGGAAGGCCGAGGGCCGCCCCGGCGGCCGCGAGGAAGTCCTCTTCCGGCTGTCCCGGACCGGCAACGTCTACGTCCCCAAGTTCTACGACGTCGAGTACCTCGCCGACGGCCGCATCGCGCGCGTCGTGCCGAACCGCTCCGGCGTCCCGTGGCGGGTCTCCAAGCACACCGTCATGGACCTCGACGAGTGGCCCTACCCCAAGCAGCCGCTCGTCCCCCTGGCCGAGACCGTCCACGAGCGGATGTCGGTCGAGATCTTCCGTGGCTGTACCCGCGGCTGCCGTTTCTGCCAGGCCGGCATGATCACGCGTCCCGTGCGGGAGCGAAGCATCACCGGCATCGGCGAGATGGTGGAAAAGGGCCTGAAGGCCACGGGATTCGAGGAGGTCGGCCTGCTGTCGCTGTCCTCCGCGGACCACACCGAGATCGGCGAAGTCGCCAAGGGCCTCGCCGACCGGTACGAGGAAGACAAGATCGGGCTGTCGCTGCCGTCGACCCGCGTCGACGCCTTCAACATCGATCTTGCCAACGAGCTGACCCGCAACGGCCGCCGCTCCGGACTGACCTTCGCCCCCGAGGGCGGCAGCGAGCGGATCCGCAAGGTCATCAACAAGATGGTCTCCGAAGAGGACCTGATCCGCACCGTCGCCACCGCCTACGGCAACGGCTGGCGCCAGGTGAAGCTCTACTTCATGTGCGGTCTGCCGACCGAGACCGACGACGACGTGCTGCAGATCGCCGACATGGCGATCAACGTCATCGCCAAGGGCCGCGAGGTCGCCAAGTCCAACGACATCCGCTGCACGGTCTCCATCGGCGGTTTCGTCCCCAAGCCGCACACGCCCTTCCAGTGGGCCCCGCAGCTCTCCGCCGAGGAGACCGACGCCCGGCTCGCCAAGCTCCGCGACAAGATCCGCGGCGACAAGAAGTACGGCCGCTCCATCGGCTTCCGCTACCACGACGGCAAGCCGGGCATCGTCGAGGGCCTGCTCTCCCGCGGTGACCGCCGCATCGGCGCGGTCATCCGCGCGGTCTACGAGGACGGCGGCCGCTTCGACGGCTGGCGCGAGCACTTCTCCTACGACCGCTGGATGGCGTGCGCCGAGAAGACGCTGCCCGACTTCGGCGTGGACGTCGCCTGGTACACCACCCGCGAGCGCGGCTACGAGGAGGTCCTGCCCTGGGACCACCTCGACTCCGGCCTCGACAAGGACTGGCTCTGGGAGGACTGGCAGGACGCCCTCGACGAGACCGAGGTCGAGGACTGCCGCTGGACCCCGTGCTTCGACTGCGGCGTGTGCCCGCAGATGGGCACCGAGATCCAGATCGGCCCCACCGGCAAGAAGCTGCTGCCGCTGACCGTCGTCAAGTGATCCGGCGACGGCCGCGGCCGTCGCTCAGGGCTCCGCGCAATCCGCCGGCCCGGCCCCCGCTTCCGTCGCGGGGCCGGGCCGGCGGCGTACCCACGGGCGGTGCGCCCGCGCAGAATGACGGCCATGTCCCCAGAGTTGAGCGCCCCGACCGTCCGCGTCCACGCCTCCTTCCTCGCCGCCATGGAGGAATTCCGCGCGGAGGGCGTGCACCGCTCCCCGCACTCCGGCCTCGGCCGCGAGCTGCGGACCTGGCACCCCCGCTGGTCGACCGCGGAGGGTTTCACGACCTACGTCCGGCGGGTGGCCGGGGTCGTCGCGGACGAGCGGGTCGACGGCCCGGTCCCGATGTCCACGTTCTGGTGGGTGGACGGCGCCGCCTACCTGGGCCGGATCACCGTCCGGCACCGACTCACCCCGTCCCTGCACGCCTACGGCGGCCACATCGGCTACGCGGTGCGCCCCACCGCACGCCGCCAGGGGCACGCCACCGCGATGCTGCGCGCCGTGCTGCCCCGCGCCCACCGGCTGGGCATCGACCCGGTGCTGGTGACCTGCGACGACACCAACACCGGCTCGCGCCGGGTGATCGAGGCGTGCGGCGGGGTTTTCGAGGACCGCCGGGCGGAGAAGCTTCGGTACTGGATCTCCGCCTGAGCGCGGTGCCCGGGCGGTCGGCGGCCCACTCGTCCGAATGGACTTCGCCGGGCGCGCGGGCCCGCGGGACGGGACCGGGACGCCCCGGCGGGAACCGCCGACGGGCGCGGCACGTACTCTAGGTAAAGACGTCCGGGCACGATGTGTCCCCGCCCACGCGGGGACGGGCCGGACGGGGCGGCACCCGCCGCGCCCTGAAACCAAGGAGAAGTGACACTGGGCAAGCGACAGCCCGAAGGCCCGCCGCCCGCACCGGCGGTGCAGCGCATCCGACTGCGCTACACCAAGCGCGGCCGCCTCCGGTTCACCAGCCACCGCGACTTCCAGCGCGCTTTCGAGCGGGCGCTGCGCCGCGCCGAGGTCCCCATGGCCTATTCGGCGGGCTTCACCCCGCACCCCAAGGTGTCGTACGCCAACGCGGCGCCGACCGGCACCGGCAGCGAGGCCGAGTACCTGGAGATCCAACTCGCCGCGCACCGCGACCCGGAGACGCTGCGCACCCTGCTCGACGCGTCCCTGCCGGACGGCCTCGACGTGACCGACGCCGTGGAGGCGCGCACCAGCGGCCTCGCCGACCGGCTCCAGGCTTCGGTGTGGGAGATCCGGCTCGACGGGGTCGCCCCCGAGGAGGCCGGGCGCGCCGTCGAGGCGTTCCTCGCCGCCGAGGAGGTGCTGGTCGAGCGCCGCACCAAGAACGGCATGCGGAGCTTCGACGCCCGGGGCGCGGTGGCACAGCTGGAGGCCACCTCGATCCACAGCGATAGGCCCGACGGCAATGCCTGTGCGATACTGCGGCTGGTTGTTCGGCATCTGACACCTGCCGTACGACCCGACGACGTCCTGTCCGGCCTCCGGGTTACGGCCGACCTGGCGCCGCCGGTCCCCGCAGCGGTGACCAGGCTGGCGCAGGGGCTGCTCGATGAGGAGACCGGCACGGTGACCGACCCGCTGGCGCCCGACCGCGACGCTGCCACGGCCGCACCATCCACGGCCGACGGGCTGAGTACCGCGACGGTGCAGGGCGGGGCCTCCCCGGCCACTTCCGGGGACGGCACTGCGTAGGACGCGTCGTCGCGTCGCCGATCCACCAGGGTGCCACCCCGGTCCGGCGGACGCACTGACCAGGAGACTTTCGCCGGTCCGGTCCACGGGCCCGGCGAGCGAGACGACAGCTCCCGTGCGGCGCCCGCGCCCCGGACTGCGGAACCGCGCCCAGCGCGCGGACCGCGGCCGGAATCAGGCGCGGCGCCCGGGAGCGTGACGGGAGAACCGCCCGCATGCTCGAATCTATTGAGCCCACCGAATCCACGCGGTCCGCGGACCACGAGGTTGACACCGACAACTCGCCCAGCGACACGCTGCCGCCGCGCCGCCGGCGCCGGGTGGCGTCCCGCCCGGCCGGCCCCCCCGCCGGCGCGGGCGCCCGTACCGCCGTGGTGAGCAACGACCCGCCGGCCACCGGCACCACCCCCGCCGAGGACACCGCGCCTGCTGCCGCGTCGCAGCCCGCCGCCGACGAAGAGCGGCCGGCCCGCCCGCGCCGCCGCGCGACCCGCAAGGTCACCGCCGCGGCCGGCTCCCCGGCCCCCGCCGAGACCGCCGTCGTGCCCGAGCCCGCCGAGGCCCCGGCCGCCGCCGCGGAGGACGAGGCCCGTCCGGCCCGTACCCGTCGTCGGGCGACCCGCAAGGCGACCGCCCCGGCCGGTGCGCCGCAGGTGATCGCCGAGGAAGCGGCCCCCGTCGCGGAGCCGGTGCCGGCCGCCGCCGCTGCGGAGGCCCCGGCCGCCGTCGCGGAGGACGAGGCCCGTCCGGCCCGCACCCGTCGCCGCGCGACCCGCAAGGCGACCGCCCCGGTCGCCGCGGCGCCGGTCGTCGAGGAGCCCGCCGCCGAGGAGGCGGAAGAAGAAGAGGAAGCCGTCGCGGAGGCCGTCGAGGCCCCGGCCGCCGCCGTCGCGGAGGAGGAGGCGCGTCCGGCGCGCACCCGTCGTCGGGCGACCCGCAAGGCGACCGCCCCGGCCGGTGCGCCGCAGGCGAGCGCCGAGGAAGCGGCCCCCGTCGCCGAGCCGGCGCCGGCCGCCGAGGAGACCGTCGAGGCCGAGGCGCCGCGGCGCCGGTCGCGCCGCCGTACCGAGCGCTCCGCCGCGGCGCCGGTCGCCGAGGCGCCCGCGGCCCGTGCCGCGGAGGAGCCGGCGAGTGAGGCACCGGCGCGCGGACGCCGCCGGGCACAGCGCCCGCCGACGGCCGTCTTCCAGGCACCGGTCTTCGCCGAGCCGATGTTCCAGACCCCCGAGAGCGCCGCCGCCGCGCACGCCGCCGCGCGCCAGGAGGAGGCCGAGACGGTCGTGGAGACGCCGGAGGAGGCGCCCGCGCCGTCGCGCCGCCGTCGCCGTCGCCGTGGTGAGCCGGCCGAGGTCGAGGCCGTGACGCCGGCACCGGTCGAGGAGCCCGCCGCCGCGCCCGCCGAGCCCGCGCCCGCCGCCGTCGAGGCCGAGGAGACCGAGGAGGCCGACGAGGAGCACGTCGAGGCCGGGACCGGCGACGAGGGCGAGCGTCCCTCGCGCCGTCGCCGTCGGGGCGGTCGTCGCCGTCGCCGCGGTGAGGCCGCCGACGGTGCCGAGGAGCCGTTCGCGGAGAGCGGTGCGGCCGAGGACGAGGAGGAGCCGGAGGCCGCCGAGGGCGGGGAAGGCACCGAGGACCACCCGGAGGCCGGGGGCAGCTCCAGCAGCCGTCGCCGCCGTCGCCGTCGCCGGCGCAGCGGGGAGGGTGCGGAGGCCGACGGCTCGCACACCGACGACCCGGAGCGCACGGTCGTCAAGGTCCGCGAGCCCCGCAAGAAGGACGAGGGCACCGGCGCCGACGAGGTCCAGTCCATCAAGGGCTCGACGCGCCTGGAGGCCAAGAAGCAGCGCCGCCGCGAGGGGCGCGAGCAGGGACGCCGCCGGGTGCCGATCATCACCGAGGCGGAGTTCCTGGCGCGCCGGGAGGCCGTCGAGCGGGTGATGGTGGTCCGCCAGAGCGGCGAGCGCACCCAGATCGGCGTCCTTGAGGACAACGTGCTCGTCGAGCACTTCGTCAACAAGGAGCAGGCCACCTCGTACGTCGGCAACGTCTACCTCGGCAAGGTGCAGAACGTCCTGCCGTCGATGGAGGCCGCCTTCGTCGACATCGGCAAGGGCCGCAACGCCGTGCTGTACGCGGGCGAGGTCAACTTCGAGGCGCTGGGCATGGCCAACGGGCCGCGCCGCATCGAGACCGCGCTGAAGTCCGGCCAGTCCGTCCTGGTCCAGGTCACCAAGGACCCGATCGGCCACAAGGGCGCCCGGCTCACCAGCCAGGTCTCCCTCCCCGGCCGCTACCTGGTCTACGTGCCCGAGGGCTCGATGACCGGCATCAGCCGCAAGCTCCCGGACACCGAGCGGGCCCGGCTGAAGCAGATCCTCAAGAAGATCGTCCCCGAGGACGCGGGCGTCATCGTGCGCACCGCCGCCGAGGGCGCGAGCGAGGACGAACTGCGCCGCGACGTCGAGCGGTTGCAGGCCCAGTGGGAAGAGATCCAGAAGAAGGCGAAGGCGGCCTCCACCAGCTCGCCGAGCCTGCTGTACGGCGAGCCGGACATGACCGTCCGGGTCGTCCGGGACATCTTCAACGAGGACTTCTCCAAGGTCATCGTCAGTGGTGACGACGCCTGGCAGACCATCCAGGGCTACGTCTCGCACGTCGCGCCGGACCTCGTGGACCGGCTGCAGAAGTGGACCTCCGAGGTCGACGTCTTCGCGACGTACCGGATCGACGAGCAGCTGATGAAGGCGCTGGACCGCAAGGTCTGGCTGCCCAGCGGCGGGTCGCTGGTGATCGACAAGACCGAGGCCATGGTCGTGATCGACGTCAACACCGGGAAGTTCACCGGGCAGGGCGGCAACCTCGAGGAGACCGTCACCCGGAACAACCTGGAGGCGGCCGAGGAGATCGTGCGCCAGCTGCGGCTGCGCGACCTGGGCGGCATCGTCGTCATCGACTTCATCGACATGGTCCTGGAGTCCAACCGGGACCTGGTGCTGCGGCGTCTGCTGGAGTGCCTGGGCCGGGACCGCACCAAGCACCAGGTGGCCGAGGTCACCTCGCTCGGCCTGGTCCAGATGACCCGCAAGCGGGTCGGCCAGGGCCTGCTGGAGTCGTTCTCCGAGCAGTGCGTGCACTGCAACGGCCGCGGCGTGCTCGTCCACATGGACCAGCCGTCGGCCGGTGGCGGCAAGCGCAAGAAGAAGGGCAAGGCCGGGGCGAACGGTGCCCAGCCGGAGCAGCCCGCCGAGGCCACCACCGAGGGCGCCGCGGAGCCGGTGTCCGCGCCGGTGGCCGAGGAGGAGGCGCCGGAGCTGGAGCCGGTCGCGGTGACCGAGGCCCAGCTGCAGCCGTCGGTGGACGGTGCCGACGAGTGGTACGGCAGCCCCGCGGAGGCCGAGGCCGCCGCCACCGGGCGTGCCCGGGGCCGCCGTCGGGTGAGCCGGAAGGTGTCGGCGCCGGCCGGCGCGCCCAAGGCCGCCGCGGAGGCCGCCGCGATCGTGCTGCCGGCCGCCGAGCCGACCGCCCCGGTCGCGGAGCCGGAGCCCGCCGTGGAGCCCGTCGCCGAGGCGGTCGAGGCCGCTCCGGTCGCCGAGCCCGCACCGGCCCGACCGCGTCGCCGCGCCACCCGTCGGGTGTCCGCTCCGGCGGGCGCGCCGGAGGTCGCCGAGGACGCCGGGACGATCGTCATCAGCGCGCCGGTGACCGAGCCGGCCGCGGAGCCGGTCGCCGAGGCCCCCGAGCAGCCCGCCGAGGTCGTGGAGGGCGCGGAGGCCGTCGAGCCGGCACCCGCGGCCAAGAAGACCGTGAAGAAGGCGGCGGCGAAGAAGACGACCGCCAAGAAGGCGGCCGCGAAGAAGACCACGGCCAAGAAGGCGGCGGCGAAGAAGACCACCGCCAAGAAGGCCGCGGTCAAGAAGACCACCGCGAAGAAGACGACGACGAAGAAGACCGCGGCGAAGAAGACCGCGGCCGCTTCGGCGCCGGCCTCCGCGGAGGACTGAGCAGTGCCCGGCCCCGGACCGTCGCGAGGCGGTCCGGGGCCGGTTTGACCCCCTGGTCGAGGCCCCGTAACCTTGACCGTCGGTGTCTGTGTGACACCACCCCTTCTGAGCACACACCTCTCGGCCTCGCCGAGGGAGGCCGCTCGTCCCGCTCGTGGTCCACGGGTCGGATTCCACGGGACGTCCCTGAGCCCGTGAGGGCGGCTGGCATCAGAGGATCCGTTTCTAAGGAGAGAGAGTTCCGCGTGTACGCGATCGTGCGCACCGGCGGACGCCAGCAGAAGGTTGCTGTTGGCGACGTCATCGAGGTTGACCGCATTTCCACCAGCGAGGTCGGCGAGACCGTCGAGCTCTCCACGCTGCTGGTCGTCGATGGTGACGCGGTCACCAGCGACCCGTGGGTCCTGGCCGGCGTGAAGGTCCAGGCCGAGGTCGTCGACCACCACAAGGGCGACAAGATCCGGATCCAGAAGTACAAGAACAAGACCGGTTACAAGAAGCGGATCGGCCACCGCCAGCTCCACACGGCGCTGAAGATCACCGGCATCGACGCTCCGGCGAAGTAAGGGACTGAGGAGACATGGCACATAAGAAGGGCGCATCGTCCACTCGGAACGGTCGCGATTCCAATGCTCAGCGGCTCGGCGTGAAGCGCTTCGGCGGTCAGGCCGTTCTCGCCGGTGAGATCCTGGTTCGCCAGCGTGGCACCCACTTCCACCCGGGCACGGGCGTCGGTCGCGGTGGCGACGACACCCTGTTCGCCCTGCAGCCCGGTGCGGTGCAGTTCGGCACCTTCCGCGGCCGCAAGGTCGTGAACATCGTCCCGGTCGCCGAGTAATTTCGGCCCGGACGACACACGTCGACAGCACGTCAGGGGCGGACCGCCTCTTCTCGCGCCAAGCGGGAAGAACGGTCCGCCCTTGGCGCGTTATGAACAAGACATTCCCGCTGTACGCGCGGTATTGCCGGGCGTAGGCGGATATTCCGCTCAGAACGCACGACAACCCCGCTGATCTGGAGGCATCCCCACCATGACCACCTTCGTGGACCGCGTCGAGCTGCAGGTCGCCGCGGGTAACGGAGGCCACGGCTGCGCCTCCGTCCATCGGGAGAAGTTCAAGCCGCTCGGCGGCCCCGACGGCGGCAACGGCGGTCGCGGCGGTGACGTGATCCTGGTCGTCGACCAGGACGTCACCACGCTCCTCGACTACCACCACCACCCGCACCGCAAGGCCACCAACGGCCAGCCGGGCGCGGGCGACAACCGCGAGGGCAAGAACGGCAAGGACCTGGTCCTGCCGGTGCCCGACGGCACCGTGGTGCTCGACAAGAACGGCGAGGTGCTGGCCGACCTGGTGGGCCAGGGCACGCAGTTCGTCGCCGGCCAGGGCGGCCGCGGGGGCCTGGGCAACGCCGCGCTGGCCTCGGCCCGCCGCAAGGCGCCCGGCTTCGCGTTGCTCGGCGAGCCCGGCGAGGGCCGCGACATCGTGCTGGAGCTGAAGACCGTCGCGGACGTCGCGCTGGTCGGCTATCCGAGCGCCGGCAAGTCCTCGCTGATCTCGGTGCTGTCGGCCGCCAAGCCGAAGATCGCCGACTACCCGTTCACGACGCTGGTGCCCAACCTCGGCGTGGTGACGGCCGGCTCGACGGTCTACACCATCGCCGACGTCCCCGGCCTGATCCCGGGCGCCAGCCAGGGCAGGGGGCTGGGCCTGGAGTTCCTGCGGCACGTCGAGCGCTGCGAGGTGCTGGTGCACGTCCTGGACACCGCCACCCTGGAGTCGGACCGCGACCCGGTCTCCGACCTCGACATCATCGAGGAGGAGCTGGCCCAGTACGGCGGCCTCGGCGACCGGCCGCGGGTGGTCGTGCTCAACAAGGTCGACATCCCGGACGGCAAGGACCTCGCCGACATGATCCGCCCGGACCTGGAGGAGCGCGGCTACCGCGTCTTCGAGGTGTCCGCGGTCGCCCGCCAGGGCCTCAAGGAGCTGTCGTACGCCCTGGCGGACATCGTCGCCACGGCGCGGGCCGCCAAGCCGGCCCAGGAGGCCACCCGCATCGTGATCCGCCCCAAGGCGGTGGACGACGCGGGCTTCACGGTCACCAAGGAGGCCGACGGCCTCTTCCGCGTCCGGGGCGAGAAGCCCGAGCGCTGGGTCCGCCAGACCGACTTCAACAACGACGAGGCCGTCGGCTACCTTGCCGACCGGCTCAACCGCCTGGGCGTGGAGGACGCGCTCCTCAAGGCCGGCGCCCGCGCCATGGACGGCGTGGCGATCGGTTCCGACGAGGACGCCGTGGTCTTCGACTGGGAGCCGTCGATGTCGGCCGGCGCGGAGATGCTCGGCCGCCGCGGTGAGGACCACCGCTTCGAGGCCCCGCGTCCGGCGGCCCAGCGGCGCCGCGACCGCGATGCGGAGCGCGACGAGGCGCAGGGCGAGTACGACGGCTTCTCGCCGTTCTGAGCCGTATCCGCCCGGCCGGACCGGGCGGATACGCACGCGCAGGCCCCGGGAGGAACGCTCCTCTCCGGGGCCTGCGGGCGTTTGCGGGGCCGTGCGCGGGCCCCTGCGGGTCAGACGGCGGCGGTGGCGTCCGGGGCGCCGCCGGAGCCGTGCCGGGCCGTCTCGGCGCCGGTCACGCCCTGCTGCGAGCGCTGCACGGGGATCCCGGACAGCCGGCTCTCCATCCGGCGCTGCCGCTCGTCGGCCTGGAAGAGCAGGTCCAGGGCGGCCTGGTTGAAGCGGACCGCCGAGGGCGGGTCGGACGGGCCGAGCAGGTGCTCCTTGAGCTCGGCGCGGTCCGCGGCCATCTCGTCCCGCCCCGGGTCGCGGACGGATTCCAGGAGCGCGGGAACACCGGACGCGTCGGGGGCGAGGACGCCGGCCGCCCGCACGGTCGGGAAGCTCGCGCGGAAGTCGTCCTCGGTCATCCCGGAGGTGTTGGCGACCGCGTACGGCTTCTCGCTGGTCAGGTAGTCGGAGACCACGCTGGAGACGTCGCTGATCAGCAGGTCCGCCTGGTTGAAGCAGGTGAAGATGCCGGGGCGCACGGTGGTGATGACGCGGTGCTCCCACTCCGGGAAGGAGTGCCAGTACGCCTCCTCCCAGGCGACGACCGCGGCCTCGACGGCCGCCGCGCGGCCCTCTTCGGGCGTGCTCTGGAGCCGCATCCGCTCCAGTTCGTCGGCGCTCTTGCGGAAGTCGGCGGTGGTCAGCCGGTCCAGTTCGGCGGTGCGGCGGGCCAGTTCGGCGGTCGCCTCCGGGCCCGGCAGTGCGCCGCCGCGCCCGGTGTTGGCCTCCGCGATCATCGCCTGGATGCGGGCGTTGGCGGCGCCGGCCCGCGGGTCCACCGATCCGGTCATCGGGTGCGGCTTGTACAGCAGTCGCACGGTGGGGTCGGCGAGCAGGGCGCGGACGATGTTCTCGCCGGCCAGGATCACCGAGGTGTTGCCCGGGTTGCCGTCCCAGCCCTCCCAGGTGGGGGCGTAGAGCACGGTGGTGTAGCGGCCGAGCGGGGCGCCCTCGTAGGGGCGGATCGGCGCCAGTTGGGGGCGGCCGACCTCGACGACGTCCTTGTCCTCGATGCCGATGTCGGCGAGCTGGTAGCGGTCCCGGGCCGCCGGGCCGGCCACCCACACCTCGTCGTACGCCTTGGCGTACGGGTTGCAGGAGGAGAGCTTGTCGCTCTCGCCGTGGTTGATGAAGGCGTGCTTGATGGAGGGGATCCGCAGGATCTGCGAGGTCTTGCCGGAGTTCGCGGGGTGCAGCAGCACCTTGAGGGTGGAGTGCTCCAGCCGCATCAGGTGGGCGACCTTCGGGATGCAGACGATCGGGACGTCGGTGGCCTCGATCTTCTGCACCATGAACCGCTCGCGGAGCACGATGATCGGCCGGCCCTCCAGCCCGGCCAGGGTGCCGAGCCACATGTTGGCCTGGTAGGCGGAGGAGGCGCCGCCGGAGAAGTACATGCCGACCGTGGGGCGGTAGGCGGTCAGCCAGTCGTCCAGCCATTCCAGGGCGCGCTGTTCGGTGACGACCTGTTTGCCGGGCAGCAGCCAGGTGCTCAGGTACAGGGTGCCGCCGGCGGAGAGCAGCAGGGCGACGCCGATGCCGATGCCGCCCCAGAAGGCGTTGCCGGTGATCGCGGTGACCATTATCCCGGCCGTGGTGGGCACGGAGAAGCGCAGCAGTCGGCGGCCGGTCTGGCGGTAGAGGAGCCGCGGCGGGGCGTCGGTGAGACCCAGTGCGCTCGCGTCGACGTTGCGGGTGACGATCGGCAGGCTCCGGGAGCGGCGGACCAGGACCGCGACCGCCTGGCACACGAAGTGGGTGCCGTAGAAGGCGAGCAGGGTGATGGTGAGGGGGGCCTGCTCCTCCAGGGGGTTGATGCCGTCGATGTGCAGGAGGCCGACCAGCATCAGCATGTCCCGCAGTAGCTGACGCACCGTCACGTCGAAGCGGATCCGGCCGAGGAGGGCCAGCAGTCCGGGCTGCTGGTGCTGGAGGACCAGGTCAAGAACCAGGTTGACCACGGACGCTGCGATGAACAGCGGAATGACGGGCAGCAGCGCGCCGATCAGCTGGGCGGTGAACGCGACCATCATCGCGAAGAGCGCCGCGAGCTGGACGGCTCGTCTGGGGGCGATTCCGGCGGAAGGCACGGGGGAGGGCTCCTGGCAGCAGAAAGGTCATGGAGGGGGGAGGCCGGGGACGGCGGCCGGGTCCCGCGCTGCGACGCCGCCGGAGCGGCGAAACGGGACCGATGGACACCCGACCGTATGACCTCGTTGGCCTTGGTGACAATCTGCTGTGGCCCTCTTCGCCGCGAAACGGACCAATCGAACGCAACCTTCGAGTGTCATTCTCCGTCTTAGTTCTTTTCGGCCCGACTTCGATTCCGCCCCGTCGGTCGCCCGGCCACGCTGTCCGCCGGGACGTCCGCCAGGCGATATGGCGAGGCGCCCGCCGAGGCCGCTGCCGTAGATTTGCGGCTGTACGGGTTCCGTACGGCACAGGGATCGGCGAGCACAGGGGTATGCAGGTGGCTGCGGCAACGCGAGGCGAAGGAGCGGCCCGGAAGGCCACGACCGAGGGCGGTGACGGGCCGGGGGCGCCGTCCGCCGGCGGACGGC
>LIQL01000156.1 GCA_001418405.1 Streptomyces diastatochromogenes
CGCCGGAGGGCGGCCGCGGTGGACCGGAAGGTCACCGCGGCCGCCCTCCGGCGTGCGGGGCCGTTGTCAGTGGTCGCCCGTACCGTGGGGTCATGGCTGAGAAAACGGGGATCGACGCCGCAATCGTCTACGTCAGGGGTGATGCCACCGCACCTCAGGGCAAGGGCGTCAAAATGATCGTGCACGTCTGCAATGACCTCGGTGGCTGGGGCAGGGGTTTCGTGCTCGCGCTCTCCCGCCGCTGGTCGGAGCCGGAGCGGGCCTACCGCCGCTGGCACCGCGAGCGGGCGGGGAACGACTTCGGGCTGGGCGCCGTCCAGTTCGTGCCGGTCGGTGAGCGGATGTGGGTGGCCAACGTGGTCGGCCAGCGGGGCATCAAGACCGGGAGCCGGGGGGTGCCGGTGCGGTACGAGGCGCTGGCGGCCGGGCTCGGCAGGGTCGCGGATCGGGCGCTGGAGCTGGGGGCCTCGGTCCATATGCCGCGGATCGGCTGTGGGTTGGCCGGTGGCACGTGGTCGCGGGTCGAGCCGCTGATAGTCCAGCGCCTCGTCGGGCGCGGGGTCGCGGTGACGGTCTACGACCAGTGAGGGTGACGGCGCGCCGGGCGGTGCGCGGGGTCAGCCGCCGATCAGCGGATAGTGGTCGGAGAGGTTGGTGTAGGTGTACTGCTTGCCCCAGCTGGAGACGGTCCAGGGCGCCGACTCCTCCTTGACGACCGTGTTCTGCCAACCGGTGGGCCGGGCATGGCCGTTGCGGAAGAGCACGTAGTCCAGGTCCTCGCGGGGGTCGTTCGGGTAGCGGTACTTGGCGATCGAGTTCTCCGCGGTGTCGAAGGAGTACGGGTGGCCCGTGCGCCGGTCGGCGGGCGCCAGGTCCGCGTTGGCCAGCAGGGCCGCGTACTCGCTGCCGTGGAAGTCGATGTTCAGGTCGCCGGCCACCATGACCTCCTCGTTCGCCGGGATGTTCCTGGCGTCGAGGAAGGCGTCCAGCTCCTTGAGCTGCTTGGCGCGGTCGGCGGCGGCCTCGCCGGCCTTGCAGCCCGAGTCGGTGGACTGGGTGTGGGTGCCGACGACGTGCACCTTGGTGCCGTTGACGTCCAGCACCGCGTAGACGAAGCCCTTGTTGGAGAAGGCGTCCGAACCGCAGGCGTCCTTGTAGATGTACTGCTCCTTGCGCAGCACCGGCCACTTGCTCAGCAGCGTCACCCCGCCGTCTTCGGGGGTGACGGCCGAGTAGGCGCCCGAGGTGGCGTCCCAACCGCTTCGGCTGCGGCCGACCACCGGGGTCTGGTGCGGGTACTCCGCGGCGGCCTGTGACTTGAGCGCGTCGGAGGAGGAGTTGTCGAAGGCCTCCTCAAGCACCACGACGTCGTTGCCGTGGAAGAAGTCCGCGGAGGCGATGGCCTGGGCGCGGTGGTCCTGGCCCCAGTTGGGATACAGGTTCTTGCTCATGAGGAAGGTGTTGTAGGTGAGCACCTTGAGTCGGGGCGCGCTCGCGGCGGCCCGGGGGCCGGTGGGGCCGGCCGGGGTCGAGGTCGTGGCGGCCGATGCGGTGGGGGTCGCGACGGCCAGCGCGGCGGTGAGGGCCGCGCAGAGCGCGGCGGCACGGGAAGTGCGCAGGGGGGAGTGCGGCACGGAAACTCCCTGGGAAGAGGGGGGACATGGGGTGTTGAACCGGCGACGCACATCAAACCAGTTGGGGTTACTTCTAGGTAACCGTTCGGCGGGCGGCAGATGTACAGACCGCAGCTCCAGTCGAGGGTGTCGCGTCCGCGCGCCGTGCTCCCGGGGCCGCGGAATCCCTCTGGGCAGCGGCTCGTTACAAAGTTATTCAGTTAGTGTCACTGTTGCTGACGGAGGGTGCGCCGGCCGGCGGCGGTGTGCGGAGGGGGACCGATGACGGACGAACAGCGGTTGGCGGCAGGGGCGTTGGCGGGGAGGTCGCGAGCCGGGGACGGGCCGTCGGAGAAGATCCTGGACGCCGCGCGGGAGCAGTTCATGACCTTCGGGCTGCGCCGGTCCACCGTCGACGACGTGGCCAAACGCGCCGGCGTCTCCCGGGTCACGGTGTACCGACGGGTCGGCAACAAGGACGAGTTGGTGCAGCGGGTCCTGCTGCGGGAGTACCGGCTGTTCGTGGCCGAGGTGGACGCGGCGGTGGCCGGGCTGCCGACGATGGAGGAGCGGATGGTGGAGGGGTTCGCGGCCATCCTGCGCCTGATCCGCGGGCATCCGCTGATCGGCGGGCTGCTGCGGTTGGAGCCGGAGACGATGCTGCCCCACCTGACGCTGGAGAGCGGGCCCTCCTTCCTCGCGATGCGCGGGTACCTGGCGGGACACCTGCGCCGGGCGCAACGGGCGGCGCAGGAGGGCGCCGACGGCGTGGGCGAGGAGCGCGCGGACCGGGACGCGGAAGGCGACGGGGACCCCACGGCGGTGGCCGAGCTGATGGTGCGGATCACCGTGTCGTTCCTGCTGAATCCGGTGAGCTGCTTCGCGTTGGACGACGACGAGCAGGCCCGGCGGTTCGCCCGGCGGTACCTCGCACCGTTGCTGCACCGGTGAGCGGCCGGACGGCCCCCGCCGGAGGCCGTCCCGCCGGGGGACTCCGACACCAGGGCCCGGCGCGAGAGGTGCCGCCGGGCGGCCGGTCAGCGCCGGCTGTGCAGCCAGCGCCCCGCCGCGACGGCCCGGTCCACCCGGCGCGCCGGCGTGGTGAAGGAGGTCAGGTCCACGGGCGGACGGAAGCGCCGGACGGTGAGCGCCTGCGGGGCGGTGAAGCCGCGCAGGCCCTCGGCGCCGTGGACCCGGCCGTGCCCGGACGCGCCGGACCCGCCGAACGGGAGGGCGGGGACGGCGGCGAAGCCGAGGACCGAATTGACCGATGCCGCCCCGGAGTCGAGGCGCGCGGCGACGGCGAGGCCGGTGCGGCGGCTGCCGGTGAAGACCGCCGCGCCCAGCGCGTAGGCGGAGGCGTTGGCGCGGGCCACCGCCTCGTCGAGGTCCCGGACGGCGTTGACCACGACGACCGGTCCGAAGGTCTCCTCCCGGACGGCGGGGGAGTCCTCGGGGACGTCGACCAGGACGACGGGGTGGGCGTGCGGCGGGGCGATCGACTCCGGTCCGCCGTGCAGGGCCCGGCCGCCGGCGGCCAGGGCGTCCTTGACGTGCCCCTCGACGGTGGCGAGTTGGGCGGGAAGGGTGAGCGGACCGTAGGCGGCGTCCGGTCCGGGGCCGGTGCGCAGGGCGCGGACGCGCCGGACGATCCGTTCGCAGAGCGCGGCGTGGACCGGCCCGACGGCGTAGACGCGCTCCACGCCGGCGCAGGTCTGGCCGGCGTTGGCCAGGGCGCCCCAGACGATGGCGTCGGCCGCCGCGTCCAGGTCGGCGGAGGCGTCGACGAGGACGGCGTCCTTGCCGCCGCACTCGGCGAGGAGCGGGGTGAGCCGCTCCGCGCAGACCGCGGCGACCCTGCGCGCGGTCGCCGGGGAGCCGGTGAAGGCGATCTTGTCGGCGCCGGAGCGGACCAGCGCCTCGCCGGTGCTGCCCGGGCCGGTGACGGTCTGGAGGAGGTGCGGCTGGTCGGGGACCGCGTCGGCGAGCGTGGCGGCGAGCAGGACGCCCACGCCCGGGGTGAGTTCGGAGGGTTTGAGGACGACGGCGTTGCCGGCGGCGAGGGCGTGGCCGACGGAGCCCATGGGCGTGTAGAGGGGGTAGTTCCAGGGGCCGATGACGCCTATCACGCCCAGCGGCCGGTAGCAGAGCAGCGCGCGCTGGTGGCACGCGAGCGGGCCGGAGGGGACGCGGCGGCGGCCGAGCACGCGACGGGCGTTGCGGGCCGCCCAGTCGAGGTGGACGAGGGCGAGCAGCACCTCGGCCCGGGCGTCGGCCGGTGGCTTGCCGGTCTCGGCGACGATCAGCTCGGCGAGTTCGTCCATCCGGCGGGCCAGTGACCGCTTCCAGACGAGCAGGCGACCGCGGCGGCCGGCCCAGCCGCAGGCCGCCCAGGCGCGGGCCGCCGCCCGGCCCCGGTCGACGGCGGAGCGGACCTCCTCGGGGCCGTGCACGGGATGTTTGCCGACGGGTTCGCCGGTGAGCGGTGAACGGGAGATCAGTACGGTCATCGGTCGTCCTCGGAGGGCAGGGGGCGCAGCGGGCGGTGCTGGGCCCAGGCGGGCCCGAGGTCGTCGAGGGCGTAGCCGAAGGGGTAGGAGCGGGGCCGGGACAGGCCCGGTCGCCCCTCGGGCCGTGGGGGCAGCAGCCGCACGAGGGCGGCCCGGGCGCGCAGCGTGCGGTGGGCCAGGGTCCGCAGCCAGGGCGGCTGCGGGGGGAATCCCAGGGCGTGCAGCAGGGGGTCGTCCAGCAGGGCGAGGGAGAAGCGGGCGACGGCGGGGCGCAGGACGGCCGGGTACCACGACGCCAGCACCCGGAAGGTGGCGTTGGCCACCCGGTGGTTGGCCGGGTGGTAGGCGAACGCGGCGGCCTCGTGGTCGTCGAGGAGCTTCTCGTAGCCGGCCATCGTGCGCGGGGCGTCGGCGATGCCCATCAGCGCGGCGAGCCGGTGGCCGACCAGGGCGAGGGCGGCCTTCTCGTTGGCGCACAGGGGACGCCAGCCGTAGCGGTCGATCCACCGCTTCGGGCCGACGACGGTGGTGGCCAGGACGTAGCGGAAGTCGTCGTCGGGGATGCGGTACTTGGCGTGGATGCGGTTGAGGTGACGGGCCGCGGCGCGGCCCCGCTCCGAGTCGAAGCCGTCCGCGGACAGCTCGTGGCCCAGGAGCACCGTGTCGTCGTGGCGCTTCTGTCCGTGACGTTCGAACTCCTGCGTACGGTCGAGGAGTTGGGAGATGCGCGGGACGCCGTAGTCGCGCAGGAACGCGACCGACACGCCCCGGGCGTAGTCCCAGGGGAATGCGTACTGGGTGATCCAGCGGAAGATCTGCTCGAAGTCCCGCTCGGGGTCCATCCGGCGGATCTCCCGCAGTCGGGCGTAGCGGCCCATGGCGCGTGCCTCCTGACGTGGGGTGGCGTGCGGTGGTCTCCCGGGGGCCGGCCGGGAGTCGGTGCGCGGGCCCGCCGGCGGGGCGGCGTCGGGCGGGCCCTAGTGGCCGCCCAGCACCCGGTAGCGCACCTCCGCGGCGTCGACGAGGACCTGGCCCGCGGTGACGGGCCGCAGGGTGAGGGAGGGGAGCCGGACGGCGATCGGGAGGTTTGCGGGGACGACGTCGGCGCCGAGGCACAACTGCGGGGTGCTGACCTCCAGCCAGGGGATGACGAGGGCGCCCCGCAGGAAGGTGGCGTAGACGTCGACGTCGCGGATGTCGAGTTGCACGTCGAGGACGTGGTCGGAACCGTCCGGTCCGGTGACCCGCAGGCGGTAGTCGTCGGCGACGATCCGCGCGGCGTGCACCCACAGGACCTTGATCCGGCCGCCGCCCGCGGTGGGCAGGTAGGTCGCGCCGTGGACGAGGGCGTCGGTGGCGGTGAGCCGGGTGGCGCCGACGGTCGGGTAATAGGGGCTGACGGGGTATTCGGCGCGGCCCGGGCCGGGCGGTGCGCCGACGACGACGGGTGGCACCAGGGGCGTGCGGTCGTCGGGGGCGCCGACCGCGCCGGGACGGGCCGTCCGGCTCGGCGGTGCGGGGCGGTCGCCGCCGGAGGGCGGCGGGCCGGTGGGGTCGGGGTCGTCCGCGCCGCCGGTGTCGGCGCCGGTCAGGCAGGGCAGCCGGAGCGCGGCGAGGCCGTCGCGCGGGTCCGGGTCGGCCGCGCGGGCCGGTGCGCCGCCGACCAACCCGGCGGCGAGGACGAGCGGCAGCGTCAGGGCGAGGGCGGCGCCGGGCGGAGCCGGTCGGGCGCCCGCGCCCTCAGGCGCTTTCGGGTGCGGGCCCACCGCCCCGGACACTGCCCCGGGCACCGCGCCGTCTGCGCCGTCCGCGCCCGCCGCAGGCCCGTCCGGCAGCCATCCGAAGGCCATCGACGAGCCCAACAACCCGAGCCCGCAACCGATCCCGAAGCCGCCCAGGTTGGTGGTGGCGAGTGAGACCAGGGAGGCGATGGCGGTGACGACGGAGACGAACATCCGCTGGGCGGGGGCGAAGACGAAGAACAGCCCGCCGGCGATCAGCACCAGCCCGACCCCGATCGCCGACATCGCACCGATGCCGACCTTCAGCATCAGCGGGAGCGGCGCCAGCGGCAGGGCGATCAGCTCCAGCCCGCCGGCCACCGCCCACAGCCCGGCCCAGAACGGGCGGCTGCGCCGCCAACACCGCAGCGCTCGGCGCACTCCGGGGGCGGGCAGGATCCGGTCGAGCCAACTGCCGGTCTCCTTGGCGAGTTCGGCGAGGAAGCCGAGGACGAAGGTGAGCACGGGGCCTCCTGGCGGCTAGTAGCACTCTTTGCCGGTGCGGCTCAGCTCGATCTCGACCTTGTCGAGGGTGAGCGACCCGCCGTTGGAGGCCCAGGCGGTGCTCTTGACGTCGCGCGCCAGCGCGGTGTCGGCCTGGACGCCGAACAGCCCGCGCGGTCCGCGCACGCCCGACGCCCCGGTGAGGGTGGCGGCGTCGCGGCCCGCCTGCACGCCGGTCACCCGGCCGCCGCTGCTGGTCAGCGCATCGGCGTCGACGACGAGGTGCTCGCCCCGGACGGGCCGGTCGCCGCCGGAGCGGACCAGCAGCGAGACCTCGCCGACCAGCGGCAGTCGCTGCTTCATCGACAGGCACACCCCGCGGGCCGTGCCGGACTCGATGCCGGCCAGCAGCACCGGGTGGCCGCTGCCGTCCGCGCTGCCGAGCGAGGAGGGGAAGCTGGAGATGCCCCGGCCGGTGATCTCGTCGGCGGAGACCTTGAAGTTCTTGCCGGACACCGCGAAGGACGCCGCCATCGCGCCCTGCGCCAGGGCGATCACCACGGCGCCGACGCAGGCCACGCCCGGCACCAGCATCACGGCGGTGCGCTTCCAGTGGGTCCGTCCCTGGGTGCTCAACTCACGTGCTCTCGCAGCCATTTCGGGAACCTCCCGAGGGAGTGAGTCAATGTTACAAGGACTATTGACTTGTTTCACGAGCCGCGTCAACACTGCTGACACGGATTCAGTGACGCGGCGGGAGGGACACCGTGGCAGCAGCCGACACCCCCTTCGACCACCCGGCGCAGCGACCCCCGGCGCAGGTCCGGGCGCCCCGCCGGGGCGGCGTCGCCTGGCGCCACTTCGGCGACACCCGGGCCTTCCTGACGTCCCCGCAACTGCTGTTGCTCCAGGTCGCGCACCCCGTGGTCGGCGCCGGCGTCAGCGACCACTCCACGTTCCGCACCGAGCCCTGGCAGCGCCTGCTGCGCACGGTCGGCTCGCTGGGCACGGTGATCTACGGCGGACAGGCCGCGGCCACTGCCGAGGCCCGACGGCTGATCGAGGTCCACCGGCGGATGAAGGGCACCGACGCGCGGGGCCGCCGCTACCACGCCCTGCACCCCGAGGCGTACCACTGGGTGCACGCCACCCTCGTCCGCGGCCCGGTCGAGGCGCTGCGGCTCTTCGGCCCGGGGCTGACCGCGGCACAGACCGAGGAGTACTACCGCGAGATGCGGGACGTGGGACGGGTCTGGGGCCTCAAGGAGCACCACCTGCCACCCGACTGGCCGGCGTTCTGCGCCTACTACGACCGGATGGTGGCCGAGCGGCTGGAGCTCAACGACGCGGTGCGCGACGTCCTGGCGGAGCTGGCCCGGCCGCAGAAGCCGCCGGTGCGGTGGGTCCCGGCGGTGCTCTGGCGGCCGTGCGCCGCGCTCGCCGCCCGTTACGCCCTGCTGGTCACCGTGGGCACGCTGCCCCCGGTCCTCCGCGAGCGGTTCCAGCTGCCCTGGACCGCCCGGCACGAGCGCCGGCTGCGCCGGTTCGCCCGGGTGGTGCGCTGCCTGATGGCGCCGGTGCCGCCCCCGCTGCGGATCGCCCCGTCGCTCTTCCTCGCCTACTGGCACACCCACCGGCCCGGCACCGACCCGCGGACCCGTCGCCCGTTGGGAGCCACCGTATGATGAGTGACCGTATGAACACGCTACGCACAGACATGGAGCGCACGGGCCCGGAACCCCCACCGCCCGGAGGGGTGCTGTGGACGCTGGTCGGCGACGTCAGATCGCTGCTGACCCTGCCCGCAGCCCTGACGATGCAGGTCGCACACCCCGCGGTGGGCGCCGGCGTGGACGACCACTCGGTCTTCCGCACCGACCCCTGGGGGCGCGGCGAACGGTCGCTGACCTCGCTCCAGCTGTGGGTCTACGGCGGGCCCGCCGCAGCCGAGGAGGGCCGCCGGCTGCGGAAACTGCACCGGTCCATCCAGGGCACCGACGCCCACGGCCGCAGGTACCACGCGCTCACCCCCGCGTACTACGCCTGGGTGCACGCCACCGGCTACCCCGTCTTCCAGCACGCCCAGCGCTACCTCGGCCGCCCCTTCACCCCCGCGCAGGAACGCCAGCTGTACGCGGAGTGGCTCCAGGTCGGCCGGATCCTGGGCATCCACGACCGGGACATGCCGCAGACCATCGAGGAGTTCTGGCCGTACTACCGCGGTCTGCTCGACACCGAGATCCAGCAGACCGCGGTGGTACGGGAGTTGACCGCCACCGACCGGCCGCTGCCGGCCCCGGACCGCGGCCCGTGGTGGGTGCGGCTGCCGCTGCGCCTGGTCTGGCCGGTGCTCTTCCCGGGCTTCGCCCGCTTCCGCCGGTTCGTCACCATCGGGCTGATGCCGCCGGACGCCCGGCGGGCCATCGGCCTGCCCTGGACCGACGCCCAGGAGCGCCGGCTGCGCCGCCTGGGCCGGGTGGTGCGCCTGGTGGTGCCCCTGCTGCCGGAGCGGGTGCGGTTCCTGCCGCTCGCCCGCCGCGCCCGCCGGGCCCGCCGGGCGAGCGCCCGCTAGTGACGCGGACGGGCGGAGCCGGACGCGCCGGACCCCGCCCGCCGCCACCGGTCAGTGACCGGCGTGCACCTCGTGGGTGGCCTGGATCTGCTTCCACGACTTGGGCTGGGCGACCGGGCCGCGCGCGACGAACGCCCGCGCGCCCGCCGCGGCGGCCGGCCGGGTCGGCTGGTACAGCCAGGTGTCGAAGAACTCGGCCAGCGGCTTCCCGGACTTCTTCTCGGCGAACTTCACGAAGTCGCCGACCGCGGCGTTGCCGTACCGGTGCTCCGTCGGCCACGACTTCAGCAGGTCGAAGAAGACCTCGTCACCGAGCTTGTTGCGCAGCGCCTGGAGGGCCAGCGCGCCCCGGTCGTAGACCGCCGAGTCGAACTGCTTGTCCGGGCCCGGGTCGCCCGGCTTCACCGTCCAGAACGGGTCGTCGGCCGGGTGCTGGGCGTAGGTGTAGTCCGCCAGCTGCTGCGCGGTGCCCTCGCCCTCCTTCTCCGACCACAGCCACTGGCTGTACGCGGCGAAGCCCTCGTTGAGCCAGATGTCCTTCCAGTCCTTCAGCGACACGCTGTCGCCGTACCACTGGTGCGCCAACTCGTGCACGACCACCGAGACGTTGGCGCCCTTGTCGAACGCCTTCTTGCCGTAGAACGGGCGGGTCTGGGTCTCCAGCGCGTACCCGGCCGGGACGTTGGGGACGTAGCCGCCGACCGAGTTGAACGGATACGGACCGAAGACGCTCTGGAGCCACTCGGTGACCTCGGTGGTGCGCTCGATGCTCGCCCGCGCAGCCCCCAGGTTCGCGCCCAGGTCCGGGCTGACCGCGTTGATCACCGGCAGGCCGTCGGCGGTGGTGTCGGTGGTGATGTCGAACTTGCCGATCGCCAGCGTGGTCAGGTACGTCGCCTGCGGCTTGTCCGAGCGCCAGTTGAAGCGCGTCCAGCCGAGCTTGGAGGACTTCGAGGTCAGCACGCCGTTGCTGAGCGCCTGGGTGCCGTCCGGCACCGCGACGGAGATGTCGTACGTCGCCTTGTCGGTGGGGTGGTCGTTGCTGGGGAACCACCACACCGCGGACTCGGGCTCCTGCGCGACCACGCCGCCGTCCGGCGTCCGGGCCCAGGCGGTGAAGCCGTCGATCTTCAGCTCGGAGGGCTTGCCCGCGTAGCGGACGACCACGCTGACGTCCTTGCCCTTCTCCAGGGGCGTGGCCGGCGTCACCTCCAGCTCGTGCTTCCCGGACGTGGCGAAGGTGGCCTTCTTGCCGTTGATCCGGATCTCGCTGACCTTCAGGCCGAAGTCCAGGTTGAAGCGGGAGAGGTCCTGCGTGGTCCGGGCGAGCAGGGTCGCCGTGCCCTCCAGCAGGTCCGTCGCCGGCTGGTACTTCAGCCGGAGGTCGTAGTGGGAGACGCGGTACCCGCCGTTGCCGCTCTCGGGGTAGTAGCTGTCGCCCGCACCCGGGGCACCCGGCGTGAAGTCGGCGGCCGACGCCGGGATCGCCAGCATCAGGCTGAGCGCGGCCGCGCCCGGGACCAGGAGTCTGTGACGCACGAGTCCTCCAACTCGTAGGGGAGGTCGATCTCTTACGGAGCTTATGTACGCATCGCAGGCCGCGTCATGTCCATGGCCACATCTGACACATGACCGACATCTCACCGACACGAGCCCCGGACGGACCCCTTCTGCACGGGAGTTGACCCGCGCTACGGTCCGGCCGTGACGATACGCACGGGAACCCCCCACCCCCCATGGAAGACCCTCGTCCTGTCCGCCGTCCTCGCCCTCCTGGCCCTGGTCGCCGTCCCCGGCTCGGCGGGCGCGGCCCCCGCTCCCCGGGAGAGCAAGCCGGTCTACTCCTACGCCCACGCCGTCCGCGAGACGGTCTGGGTGGACACCGGTCTCGACGGCGACGGCGACGGCCGCCCCGACCGGGTCGCGGCCGACATCGTCCGGCCCGCCGAACCCGCCCGGCAGGGCCGCCGGATACCCGTGATCATGGATGCGAGCCCCTACTACTCCTGCTGCGGACGCGGCAACGAAAGCCAGAAGAAGACCTACGACGCCCAGGGCCGCCCGGTCCAGTTCCCGCTCTTCTACGACAACTACTTCGTGCCGCGCGGCTACGCGACCGTCCTCGTCGACCTGGCCGGAACCAATCGCTCGGACGGCTGCATCGACGTCGGCGGCCGCTCGGACGTCCAGTCGGCCAAGGCCGTCGTCGACTGGCTGGGCGGGCGGGCGCGCGGCTACACCGCCCGCAGCGGCGGGAAACCCGTCACCGCCGACTGGTCCAACGGCAACACCGGCATGATCGGCAAGAGTTGGGACGCCACCGTCGCCAACGGGGTCGCCGCCACCGGCGTCCCGGGCCTGAAGACCATCGTCCCGATCGCCGGCATCTCCTCCTGGTACGACTACTACTTCGCCCAGGGCGCCCCCCTCTACGACGGCGGCCCCGACGGACTCGCCAGCGCCGTCGAGAGCCCCGGCGCGCACAAGAACTGCGCCGCGGTCCAGAAGAAGCTCGTCGACGGCGCCCCGCGCAACGGCGACTGGACCGACCTGTGGACCGAACGGGACTACGTCCGCAACGCCGACAAGGTCCGTGCCAGCGTCTTCCTCGTCCACGGCATGCAGGACCTCAACGTCCGCACCAAGCACTTCGGCCAGTGGTGGGACGCGCTCGCCCGGCATGGCGTCCAGCGCAAGATCTGGCTCTCCCAGACCGGCCACGTCGACCCGTTCGACTACCGCCGCGCCGACTGGGTCCGCACCCTCCACCAGTGGTTCGACCACTACCTGATGGGCTACGACAACGGCATCGAGCGCGCCCCGATGGCCGACGTGGAGCGCGCCCCCGACACCTGGCGCACCGACGCGCGGTGGCCGGCCCCGGGCACCGCCGCGGTCACCCTGCACCCGCGCACCGGCACCACCGCCGGCGTCGGCGCGCTGGGCACCAGGCCGACCCCGGCCGGCCAGACCGCGTCCTTCACCGACGACCCGCAGCTCGGCGAGGCCGACTGGTCCGCCGCCGTCGACCGCGCGACCCCGGCCAAGGCCGGCTTCACCACCGGTCCGCTGACCGCACCGCTCCGGCTCTCCGGCGCCGGCACGGTGACCGTCACCGCCACCCCCAGCACCACCAGCGCGCACCTGACCGCGGTCCTCGTCGACCTCGGCCCGGACACCATCCGCAACTACGGGGGCGACGGCGAGGGCATCGTCACCCGCGGCAACAGCACCTGCTGGGGCGCCGGCACCACCGGTGACACCGGCTGCTTCAAGGAGACCGCCGCCGACACCAGCAAGGTCGACCACACCGTCTTCAGCCGCGGCTGGGCCGACCTCGGCCACGCCACCGACCCGCAGCACGGCCACCCGCTGACCCCCGGCAAGCCCTACACCCTCACCCTCCAACTCGCCGCCAGCGACCACATCGTGCCGGCCGGGCACCGGCTCGCGCTGATCGTGGCCGGCACCGACGCCCACCTCATCGACCCACCCGCCTCCCGCCCCACGCTCACCCTGGACCTGGCCCGCACCGCCGCCCGGCTGCCGCTCACCGGCGGCGCCCCGGCGCTCGCCCGGGCCACCGCCGGCACCCCGGCGACCGTCCACCCGACCGGGACCGCCCTGACGGGCATCGCCCCGCCGCCGGCCCCGAGCCGGCTGCCGTACGGCGACTGACCGGCCCGGGGGCCGTCCCGCGCCCGCGGGACGGCCCCCACCCACGCTGCCGACACCCGGAGGCACCCTCGTGGCACCCCGCAGCCCGTTCCGCTCCCGCGGCCTCGTCCTCGGCGCGCTGGCCGCCGCCCTCACCGCCGCGTTCGCTCCCGTCCCGTCCGCCCGGACCGCGCCACCGCCCGTGCCGCGGACGGGATTCGAGGTCAGCCACGGCGCCCGCTGGACCAGCGAGCCGGAGGAGACCGCGTTCCTCGCCGCCGTCGCCCGCGCCCCGGGAGCTGCGACGCGCGTCCGCATCGACCGGATCGGCACCACCGTCCAGGGCCGTCCGCTGCGCCTGGCCCGCCTCGGCACCGCCGCCCCCGCGGGACCCGCCGGCGTCCGACGCGGCACCTCCGTGCTGCTGATCTGCTCGCAGCACGGCGACGAGCCCGCCGGCCGCGAGGCGTGCCTGACCACCGTCCGCGACCTCGCCCTGGCGAAGGATCCGGCCACCCGGCGCTTCCTGGCGCGCACCAGCGTGCTGGTCGTCCCCACCGCGAACCCCGACGGCCGGGCCGCCGACACCCGCGGCAACGCCGACGGCACCGACGTCAACCGCGACCACCTCGCGCTGACCACCCCCGAAGCCCGCGCGATGGCCGCGGTGCTCCGCGACCACCGCCCCGACACTGTCTACGACCTGCACGAATACACCCCCACGGAGCCCTACTACGTCAAGGACCTGCTCTCGCTGTGGCCGCGCAACCCGAACACCGCGGCCGCCCTCCACCGCGCATCGACCGCGCTGTCCGAGGACTTCGTCGGCCCCGCCGTCCGGGCGGCCGGCTTCAGCACCGGCGTCTACGGCATCTGGACCGACCCGGCCACCGGCGCTCCCGTGAAGCAGGTCGCCGGCGACGGACAGGAGCGGATCCTGCGCAACACCGCCGGGATCAAGGGGTCCGTCGGTCTCCTCGTGGAGACCCGCGTCGACCCGCTCCCGGGCCGTCCGAGCCGCGCCGCGAACACCACCGACGGGACCGACCCGGCGCGCACCCACCGCCGTCGGGTGGACTCCCAACTCGCCGGCCTGAAAGGGCTGTTCGCCTTCGTGGACCGGCACCGCGCACGGATCGCGGCGGCCACCGCGGCGGCCCGCACCGCCGGCCTGGCCGACCGCGGCCCGATCTACCTCGGCGGCGCCGACAACGACCCCCCGACCGCGGACCGCATCCTGACCCGCCCGCCGCGCGCCTACCGCCTGGCCCCGGCACCGTTCGCCCGGGTCGCACCGGTCCTGGCGGCGCACGGCGTGCACTGGCGGCGGGACGGCGACGGCGGCGCCACCGTCCCGCTGCGCCAGTCACTGCGCGCGCTGGTCCCGCTGCTGCTGGACGCGCGCGCCGACCATCACGTCGCGGTCGGCACCCCGGTCGACCCCTGAGCCGGCGCGACCTCGGCCCGCACCAGGCGCAGCACCTCGTCCGCGCACCCCCAGGAGACAGTCACCCCCGCACCCCCGTGCCCGTAGTTGTGCACGCACACCGTCCCGTCCGGCAGCCGCTCGGCCGCCAGCCGCACCGCCGGACGGGCCGGCCGCAGCCCCACCCGGTGCGCCAGCACGCGGGCCCGCGCCACCTCGGGGAGGTACCGGGCGCACCGCGCCACGATCGCCTCCGCCACCGCCGGGTCCGGCTCCCGCGACCAGGCCCCCTCCCGCGCCGTGCCGCCCAGCACGAGCCCGAAGGGCTGCGGCAGCACGTACGCGGTGTCCTCCGCGCCCGCGTCGGCCGCGGTGAACCACTCCGTGACGCCCGGATTCTCCACGATCACCAACTGCCCCTGGACCGGGTGCACCGACGCGTCCGGGACCAACTCCCGGGCCCCGAGCCCGGAGCAGTTCACCACCGCCCGGACCCCGTCGGCCGCCTCCGCCAGGGACGCCACCGCACCCGTCACCACCGTCCCGCCGGCCGCCACCAGCCGCCGTTCCAGATGGCCCAGGTGCACCGGCATGTCCACCAGCGGCGTACGGGCCCGCCACCCCGCCGCACACCCCGCGGGCAACTCCCCGGCGCGGGCCCGCCGCAGCCCGGGCAGCGCGGCGTACCAGGCGTCGAGTCCCGCCTCCAGGCCCGCGTCGCCGCCGTCCGCCGCGGGCGCGCTCGCGAACGTGCCCGTCACCAGCCGGGCCCCGGTCTCCGCCGGCCGCCCGGCCAGTTCGCCGAGCACCTCCAGCGAGCGCAGCGACCAGCGCACCGCCTCGTCGTACGGCTGGATCCGGTACGGCCAGCACAGGCCGCCGGCCACCGCCGAGGTGGTGTCGCCGGCCGTGTCCCGGGCCACCACCCGCACCCGGTACCCGGCCTCCGCGAGCACGACCGCCGAGGTCAGGCCGATCACCCCGCCGCCGATCACGCATATCTCCGGGGCCGTCGCCCCGCCCGTCGCCACTGATCGCCGTTCCGTCATCTCCGTGCCCTCCTGGGGTCCCGTTGCCTGCTCTCCGTGGTCCCGCCGTGTGCCGGGGCCGTGGTCGGCCCCTCCCTCCTGCCCGTCCACCCGGCGCCCTGGGTTTCGACGCCTGATCGGCCCGCCGTCCTGCGAACCCATCACCGTCCACCCTCCTCCACCTGTGATCTTGTCCACTTGTGATCTTCGCGTAACCCTCCGGAAGCACTCCGGACAGAACCGGACCGTAGGCTGGAGGGGCCCCCGGTGGACCGGCACCCGCCCCACCGGCCGGGCCCCGGCACCGTCGGCCGATGACGCCCCTCGGATCCGCCCGCGACCCCCCTGGGGCCGCGCCCCGCATCCCACTCCGCCATCGCCCGAGGAGACCCATGCCCCGCCACCGGCGCGCCGTCCCCGCCTGGCTCGCCCACCCCTTCCGCTGGCAGCGGCTGCCCGTGCCCTGGGCGGCGGTGGCCCGGGGCGCGCTCTGCGCGGGACCGCTCCTGGCCGCGGGGATCGCCACCGGCCACCCGGCCCCCGGCGTGCTCATCGCCCTCGGCTCGATGCTGGCGGGCGTCAACGACCGCCCGGGCACCCGGCGCACCGGCATCGTCCACATCGGCCTGCCCGCGCTGGCCGCGGCCCTCGGCATGCTGACGGGCGCCTCGCTGCGGGCCGCCGACGCCGGCTGGTGGGTGGTGCCGGCGCTCGCCGCGGTCGGCTTCGTCTCCGGCGCGGGCAGCGTGGCCGGGCCGGTGCGCTCCACCGCCGCCATGCAGATGCTCGCCGCCACCGTCCTCGGCGCGGGCATGCCGCTGCCCGGCGCGCCCTGGGCCAAGGCCCTCGCCGTCCTCGCCGGCTGCCTGTGGCTGCTGCTGCTCCGCCTCGTCCTGCGCACGCCGCGCCCGGCGGGCGGACCGCTGCACGGGGAACGGGCCGCGGTCGCCACCGTCTTCGACGCGCTCGCCGACGCCCTGGAGGCGGTCGGCGGCCCGGGCGCGGAGCCCGCCCGCCGCCGGCTCACCGCGGCTCTGGACCGCGCCGACGAGGCGCTGCGGTTGCGCCGGCTCACCGACCGGCTGCTGCGCCGCCCGGCCCGCCCCGAGGAACTCCTGCTGGCCGAGCGCTTCGCCGCGGCCACCGCGCTCTGCGAGGCCAGCGTCGCGCTGCTGTGGGAGGCACGACCGCTGCCGCCGCGGGTCGCCGCGAGCCCCCGCCGCTTCGCCGCGGCGCTGCGCACCGGCCGACCGCCCGGCCGGCTCGCCGCACCGGAGCACAGCTCCGCCGCCCGCGGCGCCTTCGACCACGCCCTCCTGGACGCCGCCGTCGCCTTCGACCGGGACCGGCCGCTGCCCCGGCCCGCAGCGGGCCCCGACACCCCGCCGGAACGCGCCGGCGGCACCCGCGGCACACTCGGCCCGGCGGGCCGGGACTACGGCCTCCGGGTCGCCCTGTGCATCGGCGCCAGCACCACGGCGGCGCTGCTGCTGCGCGCCGACCACTGGTACTGGCTGCCGGCCACCGTCACCTTCCTCGTCAAGCCCGATCTGGGCCCGCTGTTCTCCCGCACCGCCAACCGCTTCGCCGGCACCGCCGCCGGCGTGCTGGTCTTCGCGGTGGCCGGGACACTGCTCTCCGGGAGCTGGTGGCCGGCCCTGATGGCCGGTGCGGGCGGGGCGCTGCTGCCGTTCGCCACCCGGCACTTCGCGCTGCAGACCGGGGCGATCACCGTGATGGTGCTCTCGTTCGTGCACGTCGGCGGCGCACCGCAGGCCGCCCCCGAGCGGATCGTGGACACCTCCCTCGCATGCGCGATCGTGCTCGTCGTCGGCCACCTGCCGCGCCTCGCCGATCCGCGCCGCCGGGTCGGCCCACGGGTCACCGAGGCGCTGCGCAGCACCGAACGCTTCCTGCGCTACGTCCTCGAACCCCGGCCGGCGGCCCCCGCCGACCCCACGGCCGTGGCCGTCCGGCGGCTGGCGCTGCGCCGGGCCGCCTACCGGACGTTGGCGCAGGCCCGGGCCGCCGCGGAGACCGCCGCCGCGGAGTTCCGGCCGTCCAGGGAGCCCGGCCCCGACTGGCTGACCGTGGTCACCGCCGTGGAACGCATCGTCGACGCCGCCACCGCCTGCGCCGTCCGCCTCGACCGCGGCGCCCGGCGCCCTGGCCCGGAGGAGGCCGAGCGCCTCTGCCGGGCGCTCGCCGCCACGGCCGACGCGGTGGAGGCGCCCGGCCGCCGCCCGCCGGGCACCCCGCCGCCGGCCCTGCGACCCGTCCCGGACTGTGCGACCCTCACCGACGTCGCCGCCGAACTGGAGCGCCTGCGGGAGTACGCGGCCGTCCGGTGACCCGGGGCGCGCCGGCGCCCGTCACGAGGACGGCGCCGGCACCCGCCCGGCACCGCCGGCCGCCCGCCGCCGCATCCCTTCCGCCGCACCGCCGACCAGCACTGCCACGGCCACCAGCAGCGCGCTCACCCACAGCGGCGCGCGGTAGCCGAAGCCCGCGGCGAGCGCGAGACCGCCCCACCAAGGGCCGACCGCGGCGCCCACGTTGAGCGCGGCGGTCGCGAACCCGCCGCCCAGCGTGGGCGCTTCGACCGCCGCGTAGAGCACCTGCGCGATCAGCGTGGAGCCGACCGCGAACGACAGGGTCCCCTGGACGAGCACCCACCCGACGGTGGCCACCGCGTTCGAGGCCGTCAGCGCGAACGCCGCCCAGCCGACGAGCAGCGCCGCGCCCCCGACGGCCAGCACCGCCCGGGGCCGCCGGTCGGCCAGCCGCCCGCCCGCCGTGACACCGGCGAACGACCCGATCCCGAACAGCGCCAACACCACCGGCACCCCGGCAGCGCCGAACCCGGTGACGCCCGTGACCAGCGGTGCGAGATAGGTGAAGGTACAGAACGTGGCGCCGTTGACCAGCGCTGCCAGCAGCAACGCCACCCACAGCCGCGGCCGTTGCAGCGTCCGCACCTCGGCCCGGATCCCGGGAGTTCCGGGCGTCCCGCCGACCGAGCCGTCGCCCGTCGGCCCGGCCGGCACCGACCGCACGAGGGTGAGGACGGCCGGCACCGACACCGCGGCCACCGCCCAGAACGCCGAGCGCCAGCCCCACTCCTGCCCCAGCACGGCGCCGGCCGGCACGCCGGCGATGCAGGCCAGCGTGGTGCCGCCCAACAGCACGGAGGTGGCCCGGCCCTTGGCGTCGGGCGCGACCATCGCGGCGGCCGCCGCCAGCGCCACGGCCAGGAACCCGGCATTGGCCAGCGCCGCCACCACCCGGGTGGCCAGCAGCACCACGAAGCTCGTGGTGACCGCGCCCACGACGTGGACCAGCAGGAAGGCGACCAGGAAGACCAGCAGGGCGCGCCGCCGCGGCCAGCGCCGGCTCAACAGCGCCATCAGGGGCGCCCCGACGATCATCCCGGCCGCGAACGCCGAGGTCAGCGCGCCCGCGGCCGGAATGGACACCTGGAGATCGGCGGCGATGTCCGGGATCAGCCCGGACAGCATGAATTCGGACGTGCCCTGCGCGAACACCGCGAGCGCAAGCACGTAGAGGGCGAACGGCATCAGAAATCTCCGCAACCACACCGTGGACCGGCACGGCCGAGGAACGCCGTCGGCGGAACCGACGGCGCCCGACGGGACCGGTCGAAGAAGCGGCAGCCCCGGCTACCGCATGGACAAGACCTGCCTCAACGGGCGGTCCGGTGGCGGGAGGAGACCTCGACGTGACGGCGCGGGAACGCGCAGCGGCGCGACGGCGGCCCGAGGGCGGCGTCGCGGCCGGGGAACGGCAGTGCGAGGAGCCACCGGGCGGCGCCCGGTGGCTAGCGTCTTGAGGACTCGGGGCTGGTCACGCTCCGCAGGCTAACCGCGCCCGGCCGGCCCCGTCCACGGATTAATCGCGCCGTGGTGGTCATCGGCCCGGCGCACGAGCGCCCCGCCCGGTTCGGTCCGGGCGGGGCGCTCACCGCGGTGGGTCGGGGCGGGCGGCGGCGCCACCCGCCCCGACCCACCGTCAGTCCGTTGCGCTCAACGGCCGTCCTTGCCGCCCAACAGCCCGGCCCGCCGCAGCGCGTCCGCCATCGCGTCGTTGACCGGCCCGGCCTCCCGGCCGCCGCCGCGCCGCTCGGCGCCCCGCTGGCCGCCGCTCTGCCGCGGCCGCGGCGACGCACCGCCCCGGCCGCCCTCGCGCGGGCCCCGACCGCCGCCACCGCCGCCGCGCCGCTCGCCGCCACCGGCCGGCGCGGCCTTGCCCGGCTCGTCGTCCAGCCGCAGGGTCAGCGAGATCCGCTTGCGCGGGATGTCGACGTCGAGCACCTTGACCCGGACGATGTCGCCCGGCTTCACCACGTCCCGCGGGTCCTTGACGAAGGTCTTCGACATCGCCGAGACGTGCACCAGTCCGTCCTGGTGGACGCCCACGTCCACGAACGCCCCGAAGGCGGCGACGTTGGTCACCACGCCCTCCAGGAGCATCCCCGGCGCCAGGTCGCCGATCTTCTCCACGCCGTCCTTGAAGGTCGCGGTCTTGAACTCCGGCCGCGGGTCACGGCCCGGCTTCTCCAACTCCTGGAGGATGTCGGAGACCGTCGGCAGGCCGAAGGAGTCGTCGACGAAGTCCGCCGGGCGCAGGGCGCGCAGCACGGTGGCGTTGCCGATCAGCGACCCGACCTCGCTCTGCGCCGCCTTGACGATCCGGCGCACCACCGGGTACGCCTCCGGGTGCACGCTGGAGGCGTCCAGCGGGTCGTCGCCGCCCCGGATCCGCAGGAAGCCCGCGCACTGCTCGTACGCCTTGGGGCCCAGCCGCGGCACGTCCTTGAGGGCCTTGCGGGAGCGGAACGGGCCGTTGCCGTCACGGTGGTTCACGATGTTCTCGGCCAGGCCCGAGCTGATGCCGGAGACCCGGGCCAGCAGCGGGGCGGAGGCGGTGTTGACGTCCACGCCGACGCCGTTCACGCAGTCCTCGACCACCGCGTCGAGCGAGCGCGACAACTTGGCCTCGGACAGGTCGTGCTGGTACTGGCCGACCCCGATCGACTTGGGGTCGATCTTGACGAGTTCGGCCAGCGGGTCCTGCAGGCGCCGCGCGATGGAGACCGCGCCGCGCAGCGACACGTCCAGGTCCGGCAGCTCCTGCGAGGCGAACGCGGAGGCGGAGTACACCGAGGCGCCGGCCTCGGACACCATGACCTTCGTCAGGTTCAACTCCGGCTGCGCGGCGATCAGTTCGGTGGCCAGCTTGTCGGTTTCGCGGGAGGCGGTGCCGTTGCCGATCGCGATCAGCTCGACGTCGTGCTCCCGGGCCAGCCGCGCCAGGGTGGCCAGCGCCGCGTCCCACTTCTGCTGCGGCACGTGCGGGTAGATCGTCTCGGTCGCCGCCACCTTGCCGGTCGCCTCGATCACGGCCACCTTCACGCCGGTGCGGAAACCGGGGTCCAGGCCCATCGTCGCGCGCGTCCCGGCGGGCGCCGCCAGCAGCAGGTCCCGCAGGTTCGCGGCGAACACCCGGACCGCCTCGTCCTCGGCGGCCTGCCGCAGCCGCAGCCGCAGGTCGATTCCCAGGTGCACCTGCACGCGGGTGCGCCAGGCCCAGCGGACCGTGTCCTTGAGCCACGTGTCGGCCGGCCGGCCGCGGTCGACGATCCCGAAGCGGTGCGCGATGGACCGCTCGTAGGCGCTGGGGCCCTCACCGGCCTCGGCCGGGTCCTCGGGCTCCAGCGTGAGGTCGAGGACGTCCTCCTTCTCGCCGCGGAGCATCGCCAGCACCCGGTGGGAGGGCAGCTCGGTGAACGGCTCGGCGAACGCGAAGTAGTCGGCGAACTTGGCGCCCTCCTCCTCCTTGCCCGCACGCACCTTCGCCGCGACCCGGCCGCGCGACCACATCCGCTCGCGCAACTCGCCGATCAGGTCCGCGTCCTCGCTGAACCGCTCGGTGAGGATCGCCCGCGCGCCCTCCAGGGCCGCCGCGGGGTCGGCGACGCCCTTGTCCGCGGACACGAAGGCGGCGGCGGCCGCGGCCGGTTCGACGGACGGGTCCGTCAGCAGCCCGTCGGCCAGCGGTTCCAGCCCCGCCTCGCGGGCGATCTGCGCCTTGGTGCGCCGCTTCGGCTTGAACGGCAGGTAGATGTCCTCCAGCCGGGCCTTGGACTCGGCTCCGCGGATCTGCGCCTCCAACGCGGCGTCCAGCTTGCCCTGCGACCGCACGGACTCCAGGACGGCCGTCCGCCGCTCCTCCAGCTCCCGCAGGTAGCGCAGCCGCTCCTCCAAGGAGCGCAGCTGGGCGTCGTCCAGCGTCTCGGTCGCTTCCTTGCGGTAGCGCGCGATGAACGGGACGGTCGAGCCGCCGTCGAGCAGTTCGACCGCGGCCTTCACCTGCCGCTCCTTGACGCCGAGCTCGTCGGCGATGCGCGCTTCGATGGACCCGAGGGTCCCGATGGGCCCAGTGGCTGCCGTCACGTTGATCCTGCCCGCCTTCCAGCGACTTTCCTGAGCCTGCATTGTGCCGCCCCGCGGTCCGGACTGTCGCACCGCCCGGCCGGGAACGCCGGGGTGTGAGAAGACGCACCCACCGCCGGCGCCCCCGTTCCGGGCGAGCGGCTAGTCCCTGGCGAACAGCGTCTGGGGGAACGCCCCGGATTCCATCAGGCGCGCGGTGAAGCCGGCCGCGAGTTCGGTCAACCGGGCCACGCCCGCCGCCCCCAGGTGCTCGTACGGAGCCCGGTCGAGCCGGTCCGTGGTCCGCTCCAGCTCCTTGCGCAGCGCCGTGCCGGCCTCGGTGAGTTCGTCGGCGTCGACCAGCAGTCCGCGCCCGCGCAGCCGCTCCTGTGCCGCCGTCAGCTCCTCGGGCGTCCAGCCGCGGGTCGCCAGGATGCCGCGGTAGCTCATGCCGTGCCCGCTGGCGGCGTGCGAGACCAGGGCCTCCGTCGGGTCCAGCTCGGCGTCGAGCAGCGCCACCAGGTGGCCGTCGCCGCGGTGTTCGCGCAGCAGCGACGCGGCGTGCCAGTAGGCGAGGTGCGGGGCCTGGGGCACCGGGAGGTCGGCGTGGGCGGAGTACAGCGGCCGGGCGTGCCGGGTGCAGCCCTCGGCGGCGGTCAGCGCGAGCTTCGCCGCCTCCGCCATCTCCGGGGAGTCCACCGCGTCGCCGAGGAGCCGGCGCAGGGCGGCGTCCACCGCCCGCAGCCTGGCGTCCAGCACGGCCTGCGGCGTGGTGACCGTCCAGACCTGGGGCACGTGCTGGGCGATCAGTTCGTGCTTGAAGGAGTAGAAGGTCGCGGCGATCGTTCCGGCGCCCACCGCGCCGAGCGGCGCGCTCCGGACGGCGAAGTACCCGGCGCGGCCCTCGACTCCCAACCCGGACAGTTCCGCGGTGAGTTCCGGGGCGAAGTAGTGCGCCGAGTGGAAGGGGTTGAGGGCGTTCTGGCAGTGCCGGCCGGCCCGTTCGGGCAGTGCGCTGGAAGTCGTCATGCGAGCAGGTTACCGACCCGTCGGTATGGCGCCACCCCCGCGGGCGCCCCGAGCGCACCCCGTTCCCCGCATGGCAGGAAAGGTGGGAAACCCGTCATTGCCGCCATCATGCCGCGCCACCAGGATGGAGGGCATGGAACAGCGCGACGTGCTGGTCGTCCTCTTCGACGGCGTGCAGAGCCTCGACGTGAGCGGCCCGGTCGAGGTCTTCAGCGGAGCCTGCCACGGCGTCCCCGGCGCCTACCGCATCCGCACCGCCGGCCTGACCGGCGCCCCGGTCCGCACCACCAGCGGCCTGACCCTCGTCCCGGACCTCGCCCTCGACGCCGCCGAGCCCCCGCACACCCTCCTGCTCCCGGGCGGCGAGGCCACCGACCTGCCCGACCCGCGGCTGGTGGACTGGCTGCGCACGCACGCCCCGGGCGCCCAGCGGAAGGTCTCGGTCTGCAGCGGCGCCTTCCTGCTGGCCGCGGCCGGACTGCTGGACGGACGCCGGGCCACCACCCACTGGAGCCTGTGCGCCGACCTCGCCGCCCGCCATCCCGCGGTCCGCGTCGACCCCGAACCGATCTACGTGCGCGACGGCGACGTGGCGACCTCCGCCGGCGTCACCGCCGGCATCGACCTGGCGCTGGCCCTGGTCGAGGAGGACCTCGGCCGCGACCTGGCCCTGTCCATCGCCCGCCACCTGGTCGTCTTCCTGCGCCGACCGGGCAACCAGACGCAGTTCAGCGCCCAGCTCGCCGCGCAGACCGCGGAACGCCGCCCGCTGCGCGACGTCCAACAGTGGATCACCGAACACCCGGCGGCGGACCTCTGCGTCGAGGCGCTGGCCGACCGCGCCGGGCTCTCCCCGCGGCACTTCGCCCGCGCCTTCCGCGACGAGACCGGGATGACGCCCGGCCGCTACGTCGACCGGGTCCGTCTGGAGGCGGCCCGCCGGCGCCTGGAGGACACCGCCGACGGCGTCGAGCAGATCTCCCGGCAGTGCGGCTACGGCACCACCGAGGCGATGCGCCGCGCCTTCGTCCGGGTCCTCGACACCTCCCCGGCCGAGTACCGCCGCCGCTTCCGGCCGGCCCGGCTGCCCTGACCGGCCCCGGACCCGCCACCACCACCGACCACCCCGACCGCCCCGGCAGACCACACCACCGAACCAGGAACGAGGTCCCCGTGCAGATCGCCATCCTCCTCTACGACCGCTTCACCGCCCTCGACGCCATCGGCCCCTACGAGACCCTCGGGCTCGTCCCGGACGCCGAAGTGGTGTTCGTCGCGGAACACCCCGGCGTCCACCGCAGCGACAAGGGCTCGCTCAACCTGGTCGCGGAGGCCGCCCTCGGCGACGTCACCGCGCCCGACGTACTCGTCGTCCCCGGCGGCCCCGGGCAGGCCGCGCTCATGACGGACGGTCCGCTGCACGACTGGATCCGGGCCGTGGACGCCGGCACCACCTGGACCACCTCGGTCTGCACCGGCTCACTGGTCCTCGCCGCCGCCGGCCTCCTGCGGGGCCGCCGGGCCACCTCCCACTGGCTCGCGCTGGACCTGCTCCCCACCTACGGCGCCGAACCCACGGGGGAGCGGGTGGTCTTCGACGGCAAGTACGTCACCGCCGCCGGCGTCTCCTCCGGCATCGACATGGGGCTCACCCTGGCCGGCCGGATCGCCGGCGACTTCGTCGCGCAGACGATCCAACTCGGCATCGAGTACGACCCGCAGCCGCCCTACGACGCGGGTGCCCCGGAGAAGGCGCCGGCCGACGTCGTCGCCGCCCTGCGGGAGCACGGCGACATCATCCTGGCCGGGAAGCGGTGGCGGGACGCCGGCACCGCAGTGAACTGACGGAGCATCAAGACCTACGGGCGGCGAACGCCGCTCAGCCCTCGGGCCACCTGAACCGCGGCGCCCTGCGCTCCAGGAAGGCGGCGGCACCCTCCGCGGTGTCGCCGCTCTCCCGCGCCTGCGCCGCCCAGAACGCCCCGCGCGCCTCCGCCTCCTCGGGCGCCACGTCCCAGGTCCCGTTGGCCAGCTCCTTCGCCGCGCTCTGGGTCAACAGCGACCGGCTCGCCAGGACGGCGGTGAACTCCGCGACCCGCTTGTCCAGCTCGCCCTCGGCCACCACCTCGTCCACCAGCCCGGTCCGCAGCGCCCGCGCGCAGTCGATCAACTCGCCCGAGAACAGAAGGTACTTGGCGGCTGAAAGCCCCACCAACCGGACCAGTCGCCGGGTCGCCGACGCCGGATAGGCCACCCCCAGCTTCGCGGGCGTCACCCCGAACAGCGCGCCCTCCTCCGCGAACCGCAGGTCGCAGGCGGCCGCCAACTGGGCGCCGCCGCCCACGCAGTAACCCCGTATCGCCGCCACCGTCGGCCGCGGAAAGGCCGCCAACGCCTCCTCCGCCGCCACCGCCAGCCCCTGCGACGCCCCCGACGGGTCCCGCAGCGAGCCGATGTCCGCCCCCGCGCAGAACGTCCCGCCGTCCCCGGTCAGCACCAGCGCCCGCACCGCGCGGTCCGCCGCGAGCCGCGCCAGCAGCGGCGGCACCTCCTGCCACATCGCGACGGTCATCGCGTTGCGCTTGCCCGTGTTGCTGATCGTGACGGTCGCCGTACCGCCGCTGACACGCGTCTTCAGACCCGGTTCCATGCCCGGATAGTAGAGCGACCGCCGGGCGCCCGGCCGGATACGATCGGCGACCTGATGTCAGCAACCCTCGTCGCCAAAGACCTCGCCGCCGGCCACGGCGAGCGCGTCCTGTTCTCCGGTCTCGATCTGGTCGTCGCCCCCGGCGACGTGATCGGCCTCGTCGGCGCCAACGGCGCCGGCAAGTCCACCCTGCTGCGCTTGCTGGCCGGACTGGCCACCCCCGAGCAGGGCGGCCTCGCCCTCAGCCCGCCGACCGCCACCGTCGGCCACCTCCCGCAGGAGCCGGAGCGGCGCGCCGGAGAGTCGGTGCGCGCATTCCTCGCCCGCCGCACCGGAGTGGCCGACGCCCAGCGCACCCTGGACGCCACCACCGAGGCCCTCGCCGAGGGGCGCCCCGGCGCCGACGACGCCTACGCCACCGCCCTGGAGCGCTGGCTCGCCCTCGGCGCCGCCGACCTCGACGAGCGCGCCGAGGAGACCGCCGCACAGCTGGGCCTGGCGATCAGCCTCGACCAGCCGATGACCACCCTCTCCGGCGGCCAGGCCGCCCGCGCCTCGCTCGCCTCGCTGCTGCTCTCCCGCTACGACGTCTTCCTCCTCGACGAGCCCACCAACGACCTCGACCTGGACGGCCTGGACCGCCTGGAGTCCTTCGTCGCCGGCCTGCGCGCCGGCACCGTCCTGGTCAGCCACGACCGCGAGTTCCTGGCCCGCACCGTCACCCAGGTCGTCGAACTCGACCTCGCCCAGCAACAGGTCAACACCTACGGCGGCGGCTACACCGCCTACCTGGAGGAGCGCGACCGCGCCCGGCGGCACGCCCGCGAACGCTACGAGGAGTACGCCGACACCAAGGCGGCCCTGGAGACCCGCGCGCACACCCAGCGCAACTGGATGGACAAGGGCGTCCGCAACGCCCGCCGCAAGGCCCCCGACAACGACAAGATCGCCCGCCGGGGCCGGGTCGAGGCCACCGAGAAGCAGGCCGCCAAGGCCAAGCAGACCCAGCGCATGATCGAGCGGCTGGACGTCGTCGAGGAGCCCCGCAAGGAGTGGGAGCTGCGGATGGAGATCGCCGCGGCACCCCGGGCCGGTGCGGTGGTCGCCACCCTCCGGCAGGCCGCGGTCCGCCGCGGCGACTTCTCCCTCGGCCCGGTGGACCTCCAGATCGACTGGGCGGACCGGGTCGCCATCACGGGCCCCAACGGCGCCGGCAAGTCCACCCTGCTCGCCGCCCTCCTGGGCCGGCTGCCGCTGGACTCCGGCGCGGCCTCGCTCGGCCCCGGCGTGGTGGTCGGCGAGATCGACCAGGCCCGCGGCCAGCTCTTCCGGGGCAGCGGCGAGACCTCCCTGATGGACGCCTTCCGGGCCGCCGTCCCGGACCTGGCACCCGCCGACGTGCGCACCCTGCTCGCCAAGTTCGGCCTCAAGGCCGGCCACGTGCTGCGCCCGGCGGGCACCCTCTCGCCCGGGGAGCGCACCCGGGCGGCGCTCGCCCTCCTCCAGGGCCGCGGGGTCAACCTCCTGGTCCTGGACGAGCCGACCAACCACCTCGACCTCCCCGCCATCGAGCAGTTGGAGTCCGCGCTCGCCTCGTACCCGGGCACCCTGCTGCTGGTCACCCACGACCGCCGGATGCTGACGGCGGTGCACACCACGCGCCGGATCGAGGTCGACGGCGGCCGGATCACCGACCGCTCGGTGTGACCGGGCCCGATGCGGCCGGGCACCCGCTCCGGCTTTCGATTTGTCTCCGTGGCCGGCACCCCGTAAGCTCATCCGAGCCGACGCGGGGTGGAGCAGCTCGGTAGCTCGCTGGGCTCATAACCCAGAGGTCGCAGGTTCAAATCCTGTCCCCGCTACTCAGAAGGACAGCAGGCCCGGTGCGCACGCACCGGGCCTGCTGTCGTGTGTGCCCGGGGACGTCGCTGCTCCCTCTGCCACCTCCCGCAATCCGGGGTATACCGGGAAAAACGGTCCCTGAGCGAGGAGGCGGCGATGAGCGGCAGGTCCAGGTCTTCCCGGCGCAGTCCGACGGCCCGGCTGGGGCGCAGCTTCGGGCTGCTCGCGGTCCTCGGCGTCATCCTCGTGCTGGCCGGCATCGTCGGGTTGATCTACGTGGGCGTGGCCACGCTCACCACGATGCTGCTCTTCGGCTGGTTGCTGCTGATCGGCGGCCTGGTGGGGCTGGCGCACGCCGTCCAGTCCCGGGGGTCGAGCTACTTCTGGCTCGCGGTGATCGTCGCGGCGCTGAACATCGCGGCCGGGGTGGTCGTCATCCGGCTGCCGGACGCGACCGCCGCCGCGCTGACCATGTTCGCCGCCCTGCTCTTCCTGACCGGCGGCCTGTTCCGCCTGGCGGGTGCGGTGGTGGTGCGCGGGGCGCAGTTCGGCTGGACCCTGCTCCAGGGCGTGATCGGCATCCTGCTGGGCGTCCTGGTGCTCGCCAACTGGCCGCAGAGCAGCCTCTACGTCATCGGCTGCTTCTTCTCGCTGGCACTGCTCTTCGACGGTCTGGGTCTGCTCGCCATGGGGATCGGCGGCCGTCGCGTGGTCGGTATGGTCGAGGACAGCCGGGTGGCTTGATCTTTGCCCCGACCGCGCCGGTTCCGGTGAGGTGCCGGCGGTTGGCCCGGAGCTCCCTGTCAGAACGTGCATCCAAGGCGACGGGATGCATCACGAGAGCGATCAATTCCGACAGAATCGGCCAAAAGGCGTCGATAGGCGCTGACTTGTGTTCAGGAGCCCGGCCCGGACCAGCGCATTCTCAACACTCGTCATGTGAGGATGCCTTCCGGACCCCCTGCCGAACCCCCCGAGGAGCTGACCTCCCCGCTCGCCTACGAAGGTGTCTGGCGGTTCACCGCCCCGGCACTGGAGTCGTCGGTGCCCCAGGCACGTCACGCGGTGCGGGACCTCCTCGTCGAACAGCGCGCACCCGTCGCCGACGACATTCTCGACGGGCTTCTGCTGATCGTCTCCGAGCTGGTCACCAACGCCGTGCGGCACGCCGCGCTGCTCTCCCCGCAGATCGCCGTCCAGCTCACCATCGGCGCCAACTGGCTCCGCATCGCGGTCGAGGACGACCACCCCTACCGCCCCAAGGCCCTGGAGGCGGACGAGGGTGACGTCGGCGGCCGCGGCCTGTGGCTGGTCAAGGTGCTCACCGCGGAGGTGGGCGGGAAGTGCGACGTGACGCACACCGTGGGCGGCGGCAAGGCCATCTGGGCCGAGTTGCCGCTGGCGCCGCTCGCTACCAGCCCGCCGACTGCCCGGTGAGCTCGCGGACCGCCGGCCGCGCCGCGTCCAGCACGGTCATGAACCACGCGGAGAACGGAACCTGCGCGTGCCGCTCGGCGAGCTCGTCCGGCGTCACGAACGCGACCTCGGAGATCTCCTCCGGGTCCGGCGCCGGCTCGGACCGCAGCAGCCCGACGAACAGGTGGTTGTACTCCTGCTCCACCAGGCCGGAGGCCGGGTCGGGGTGGTTGTAGCGCACCGTTCCGGCCTCGGCCAGCAGTGCGGGCGCCGCGCCCAGCTCCTCCGCGGTCCGCCGGGCCGCCGCCGCGAACGGCGTCTCGCCGGGGTACGGGTGGCCGCAGCAGGTGTTGGACCACACGCCGGGGGAGTGGTACTTCGACAGCGCCCGGCGCTGGAGCAGCAGTCGCCCCTTCTCGTCGAAGAGGAAGACCGAGAACGCCCGGTGCAGCTGCCCGGGCGGCTGATGGGCGGCGAGCTTCTCCGCGGTGCCGATCGTCGTGCCGTCCTCGTCGACCAGTTCCAGCATGATCGGCTCGGCGGCGCCGTCCGGCGCACCCACCGCCGAGGTCCCGGCGGTCTGTCCGTTGGCAGGTGTGATCGGCATGCGCATCCTTCTCGTCGGTCGTCGCGCTCAAGTCTGCCCCACCGGACCGCCGGCAGTGGCAGAGCACCGTGCCGGGTGCCGACCGGCGTCGGGCCTCCGGTAACCATGACCAGCCCCCGCATAACCGGCACCGGGGCCGGCGGCCAGTTGTTCCGGCGAGGCCCGATCCACCATGATGATCGCGGCAGGCGCAGCCGTCGCTCACCCGATCGGGTGGTGAATGCGTGGTGAACGGCCGCATCCCGCGATCGGATAGCCTCTGCCGACGTGCCTCCCGGCCCCCAGGGCCAGGTGTGCCGCACCCGCCGCCCGGGTAGTTCGTGTCGAATGCGGACGACCGGCGCTGCTCGTCAGCATCCAAGGAGTGAGTTCGTCTGTCGACCGCCATCCTCACCGGTCCGCCGGTCGCCGGGTCGTCGCTCGAGGCCGACCTGCGCGCACTGGGTTTTGACGTCCGCACGGCCAGTGACCCCGCCGGCGCCACCGAGCTGCTCGCCGAGGCGCCGGCCCAGGAGCGGATCGCCGTGGTGGACCCCCGCTTCGTCGGCCACCTGCACGCCCTCCGGCTCGCGCTGACCGACCCGCGCTTCCCGGCCGCCGCGGTGCCCGGCGCACTCACCGTGCAGCCCGCGGCCCGCGCCGCGCTGGACCGGGCCGCCGGCCGCATCCCCGTCGGGGCCGGCACCGCGCACCTGACGGACGTGCTCACCGACACCCTGACCGAGGCGCTCGACCGCGCCGACGTCGGACTGCACCGCGTCGAGCCGGGCAGCCTGGTGGCGACCCTCGCGCTGACCCCCGCCCAGCGGGAGGAGGCCCGGGAAGCCGTCGCCGCCGTCGACGAAGAGGCGGTCCGCCTGCGCACCGCCGTGAAGTCCCGCGACGGCTTCTTCACCACCTTCTTCATCAGCCCGTACTCCCGGTACCTCGCCCGCTGGTGCGCCCGCCGCGGCCTCACCCCGAACCAGGTCACCACGGCCTCGCTGATCACCGCGCTGATCGCGGCCGGCTGCGCGGCCACCGGAACCCGCGGCGGCTTCGTCGCCGCCGGCGTGCTGCTCCTGCTCTCCTTCGTCCTGGACTGCACCGACGGGCAGCTCGCCCGCTACTCGCTCCAGTACTCGACGCTGGGCGCCTGGCTGGACGCCACCTTCGACCGCGCCAAGGAGTACGCGTACTACGCCGGACTCGCCCTCGGCGCGGCCCGGGGCGGCGACGACGTCTGGGCGCTGGCGCTCGGCGCGATGATCCTCCAGACCTGCCGCCACGTCGTCGACTTCGCCTTCAACGAGGGCAGCGAGTTCGAGGGCGGGGGCGGTGGCGCCGGCCCGGCCGTGGGCCTGTCCGACCGGCTCGACCGGGTCGGCTGGACCGTCTGGGCGCGCCGGATGATCGTGCTGCCGATCGGCGAGCGCTGGGCCATGATCGCCGTCCTGACCGCGCTCACCACCCCGCGCATCGTCTTCTACGCCCTGCTCGTCGGCTGCTCGCTGGCCGCCTGCTACACCACGGCCGGCCGGGTGCTGCGCTCGCGCACCCGCCGGGCCCGCCGCACCGACCGGGCCGCCCGCGCGCTCGCCGACCTCGCCGACTACGGTCCGCTGGTCGAGCTGCTGACCGGCGGCGGCCGGGGCCGGGCCCGCACCGGTTCCCTGCTCGCGCCCGCTATGGCGTTTCTCTCGTCCGCGGTGCTGCTGGTGTGGGTGATCTCCCAGCCGGACCCCGCCTCCTGGCTCACCGTCGGCGTCGCGGTCTGCTCCGCGCTGCTCGCCGCCGCGGCACTGGCCCGCCCGCTCAAGGGCGCCCTGGACTGGCTCGTCCCGCCCTTCTTCCGGGCCGGCGAATACCTCGTCGTCCTGGTGCTGGCCGCCCGCGCGGACGCCCACGGGGCGCTGCCCGCGGCGTTCGGGCTGGTCGCGGCGGTCGCCTACCATCACTACGACACGGTCTACCGCATCCGCGGTGGCGCCGGGGCCCCACCGCGGTGGCTGGTCCGGGCGACCGGCGGGTACGAAGGGCGGATCCTCGTGGTCACCGTCCTCGCCGCCCTGCTGCCCGCCACAGGTTTCACGATCGCGCTCACGGCACTCGCTGGGGTCCTGGCGCTGCTGGTGCTCGCCGAGAGCATCCGCTTCTGGGTGGCCGCGCACAATCACGGTGCACCCGCCGTACACGATGAAGGAGAACCCGCATGATCGGCCTCGTGCTGGCCGCCGGCGCCGGACGGCGTCTGCGCCCCTACACCGACACCCTGCCCAAGGCGCTGGTGCCGGTGGGCCCTGAAGGGGACGGAGAGGCGACCACCATCCTCGACCTGACCCTCGGCAACTTCGCCGAGATCGGTCTGACCGAGGTCGCGATCATCGTCGGCTACCGCAAGGAGGCCGTGTACGAGCGCCGGGAGGCGCTGGAGCAGAAGTACGGCCTGAAGATCACCCTGATCGACAACGACAAGGCCGAGGAGTGGAACAACGCCTACTCCCTGTGGTGCGCCCGTGACGTGATCGCGGCCCACGACTCGGTGATCCTCGCCAACGGCGACACCGTGCACCCGGTCTCCGTCGAGAAGACCCTGCTCGCCGCCCGCGGCAACGGCCAGAAGATCATCCTCGCGCTGGACGCCGTCAAGCAGCTCGCCGACGAGGAGATGAAGGTCGTCGCGGACCCCGCCAAGGGCGTCCAGAAGATCACCAAGCTGATGGACCCGGCCACCGCGACCGGCGAGTACATCGGCGTCACCCTCATCGAGGGCGCGGCCGCAGCCGAGCTGGCCGACGCCCTGAAGACCACCTTCGAGCGGGACCCGGACCTCTACTACGAGGACGGCTACCAGGAGCTGGTCAACCGCGGCTTCAAGGTCGACGTGGCGCCGATCGGCGACGTCAAGTGGGTCGAGATCGACAACCACGAGGACCTCGCGAAGGGCCGTGACATCGCATGCCAGTACTGACCCGCCTCATTCCGTCCCCGGTCGTCGTCGACATCAGCGCCGGCGCCCTGGACGACCTGGCGGGTCTGCTGGCCGACCAGCGCATCTCGGCCTCCGGCAAGCTCGCCATCGCGATCAGCGGCGGCTCGGGGGCCCGGCTGCGCCGGCGGCTGGCCCCCGCCCTGCCGGGCGCCGAGTGGTACGAGGTCGGCGGCGGAACCCTGGACGAAGCGATCAAGCTCGCGGACGCCATGAAGAAGGGGCACTACGACGCGGTCGTGGGCCTGGGCGGCGGCAAGATCATCGACTGTGCGAAGTTCGCCGCGGCGCGCATCGGCCTGCCGCTGGTGGCGGTCGCGACCAACCTGTCGCACGACGGGCTGTGCTCACCGGTCGCCACCCTCGACAACGACGCGGGCCGCGGTTCGTACGGCGTGCCCAACCCGATCGCCGTGGTGATCGACCTCGACATCATCCGCGAGGCCCCGGTCCGCTTCGTCCGCTCCGGCATCGGAGACGCGATCTCCAACATCTCCGCGGTGGCGGACTGGGAGCTGTCGCACCGGGAGACCGGTGAGGCCATCGACGGGCTGGCCGCCGCCATGGCCCGGCAGGCCGGCGAGGCCGTGCTGCGCCACCCCGGGAGCGTCAGCGACGACGCCTTCCTCCAGGTGCTGGCGGAGGGCCTGGTCCTGACCGGCATCTCGATGTCGGTGGCCGGCGACAGCCGACCCGCCTCCGGTGCCTGTCACGAGATCAACCACGCCTTCGACATCCTCTTCCCCAAGCGGGCGGCGAGCCACGGCGAGCAGTGCGGCCTGGGCGCCGCCTTCGCCACCCACCTGCGCGGCGACCGGGAGACGGCGGGGTTGATGGTCGAGGTGCTCCAGCGCCACGGCCTGCCGGTCACCCCCGGCGAAATGGGCTTCACCGACGCGGAGTTCGTGCAGGCCGTCGAGTTCGCCCCGAAGACCCGTCCGGGCCGCTACACGATCCTGGAGCACCTGGACCTGTCCACCGATCAGATCAGGGACGCATACGCCGACTATGCCGAAACCATCAGTAGCTGAGCTCCGCCCGGTCGTTCACCCCGAGGGCGTGAAGGACCGGCGCAGCGGAGAGCACTGGGCCGGCCGCCTCTACATGCGGGAAATCTCGCTGCGCTGCGACCGGTACCTGGTCAACACCCGGGTCACGCCCAACCAGCTGACCTACCTGATGACCGTCTTCGGTGTGCTCGCGGCCCCGGCGCTGCTGGTGCCGGGGATCTGGGGCGCCGTGCTGGGCGTGGTGATGGTCCAGCTCTACCTGCTGCTCGACTGCATCGACGGCGAGGTGGCGCGCTGGAAGAAGCAGTTCTCGCTCGGCGGCGTCTACCTGGACCGGGTCGGTGCCTACCTGTGCGACGCCGCGGTGCTCGTCGGCTTCGGACTGCGCGCCGCGGACCTGTGGGGTCCCGGCCGGATCGACTGGCTCTGGGCGTTCCTCGGCACCCTGGCCGCCCTCGGCGCGATCCTGATCAAGGCGGAGACCGACCTCGTCGGCGTCGCCCGCCACCAGGGCGGACTGCCGCCGGTCAAGGAGGCCGCGGCCGAGCCGCGTTCGTCCGGGCTGGCGCTTGCCCGCAAGGCGGCGGCGGCGCTGAAGTTCCACCGGCTGGTCCTCGGCATCGAGGCGTCCCTGCTGATCCTGGTCCTGGCGATCGTGGACACGGTCCGCGGCGATCTGTTCTTCTCGCGGCTCGGCGTCGCGGTGCTGGCCGGCATCGCGCTCCTGCAGACGCTGCTGCACCTCGTGTCCATCCTCGCCTCCAGCAGGCTCAAGTGACCGCGGCGTCCGGAATGCGACTCGGTGCGGTTGTCCTGACCATGGGCAACCGCCCCGAGGAGCTGCGCGCACTGCTGGACTCCGTCGCCCGGCAGGACGGCGACCCGATCGAGGTGGTGGTGGTCGGCAACGGCGCACCGCTGCCGGAACTGGCCGTGCCCGGGCTGGTCGTGCGGACCGTCGAGCTGCCGGAGAACGTCGGCATCCCGGCCGGCCGCAACGTCGGCATCGAGGCGTTCAAGGTCGACGGCACCGACGGCTACCGCGTCGACGCCCTCCTCTTCCTCGACGACGACGGGCTGCTGCCCGGGGCGGACACCGCCCGGCTGTGCCGCGAGGCGTTCGCCGCGGATCCGGCGCTGGGCATCATCAGCTTCCGGATCGCCGACCCGGACACCGGGCTGACGCAGCGCCGGCACGTCCCGCGGCTGCGCGCCTCCGACCCCATGCGGTCCTCGCGGGTGACCACCTTCCTCGGTGGCGCCAACGCGGTCCGCACGGCGGTGTTCACCCAGGTCGGCGGCCTGCCCGACGACTTCTTCTACGCCCATGAGGAGACCGACCTGGCCTGGCGCGCGCTGGACGCCGGCTGGTTGGTCGACTACCGGGCGGACCTGGTCCTGCACCACCCCACCACGGCCCCGGCCCGGCACGCGGTCTACCACCGGATGGTGGCCCGCAACCGGGTCTGGCTGGCCCGTCGCAACCTTCCCGCTCCGCTGGTTCCGGTCTACCTCGGTGTCTGGCTCCTGCTCACCCTCGCCCGCCGGCCGTCGCTGCCGGGACTCCGGGCCTGGCTGGGCGGCTTCAAGGAGGGCTGGGCCACCGCGTGCGGTCCCAGGCGTCCCATGAAGTGGGCTACCGTTTGGCGACTGACCCGGTTGGGCCGCCCTCCCATCATCTGACAAGCTCGTATCTGAGAGCATCAGGCGCGAACCGGGGCGTCGTCCCCGGGAGCGCACCTTGAGGACGAAAGTGTCAACTGTGAGCGAGACTACGCACGACAGTGCGGTCGCCATGAGTGCCCCGCCATCCGCCGACGAAGGACTCACCCCAGTCCAGCGGGCGGAGAAGTACGGACTGGCGCAGAGCGGTGCCCGACCCAGCCTGGCGGAGTACGTCAGCCAGCTGTGGGCCCGCCGGCATTTCATTTCCGCCTTCGCCAGCGCCAAGCTGACGGCACAGTTCAGCCAGGCGAAGCTGGGCCAGGTCTGGCAGGTGGCGACCCCACTGCTGAACGCGCTCGTCTACTACCTCATCTTCGGTCTGCTGATCGGCACCCGGAAGGGCGTCCCGGACTACGTCCCGTTCCTGGTGACCGGCGTCTTCATCTTCACCTTCACCCAGAGCTCCGTGATGGCCGGTACGCGGGCGATCTCGGGCAACCTCGGGCTGGTGCGTGCGCTGCACTTCCCGCGGGCCTGCCTGCCGATCTCGTTCTGCCTCATGCAGCTCCAGCAACTGCTGTTCTCCATGGGCGTGCTGGTGGTCATCCTGCTCGCCTTCGGGCAGCTGCCCACGTGGTCGTGGCTGCTGGTGCTCCCCGCGCTGGTGCTCCAGTTCGTGTTCAACACCGGCCTGGCGATGATCATGGCCCGGCTCGGCAGCAAGACGCCGGACCTGGCGCAGCTGATGCCCTTCATCATGCGGACGTGGATGTACGCGTCCGGTGTCATGTTCAGCATCAGCGTGATCCTCCAGGGCAAGCACGTCCCGCACTGGGTCGAGGTGCTGCTCTACGCCAACCCCGCCGCGGTCTACATCGACCTGATCCGGTTCGCGCTGATCGACAGCTTCAAGGCCAGCCAGCTCCCGCCGCACGTGTGGGCGTTCGCGCTGGGCTGGGCGGTGCTGGCGGGCGTCGCGGGCTTCGTGTACTTCTGGAAGGCTGAGGAGCGGTACGGACGTGGCTGAGCAGATGGACGGCGTCCAGCCGACGGAGGCGGCGCAGGAGCGGGTCCCGACCGTGATCGCGGACGAGCTGCACATCGTCTACCGGGTCTACGGCACCGGTACGGGCAAGGGCAGCGCGACGGCGGCGCTCAACCGCATCATCCGTCGCCGGCCGTCGGTGGGCGTGCGCGAGGTGCACGCGGTGAAGGGCGTCTCCTTCACCGCCTACAAGGGCGAGTCGATCGGCCTGATCGGTTCGAACGGCTCCGGCAAGTCGACCCTCCTCAAGGCCGTCGCGGGTCTGCTGCCCGCCGAGCGCGGCAAGGTGTACACCCACGGTCAGCCCTCGCTGCTGGGCGTGAACGCGGCCCTGATGAACGACCTGACCGGCGAGAAGAACGTCGTCCTGGGCGGTCTGGCGATGGGTATGTCCCGCGAGCAGATCCGCGAGCGCTACGACGAGATCGTCGACTTCTCCGGCATCAACGAGAAGGGCGACTTCATCTCGCTGCCGATGCGCACCTATTCGTCCGGCATGGCGGCCCGCCTGCGGTTCTCCATCGCGGCGGCCAAGGATCACGACGTGCTGCTGATCGACGAGGCGCTGGCCACCGGCGACCGGGCCTTCCAGAAGCGCTCCGAGGCCCGGATCCGCGAGCTGCGCAAGGACGCGGGCACGGTCTTCCTGGTCAGCCACAACAACAAGTCCATCCGCGACACCTGTGACCGGGTGCTGTGGTTGGAACGGGGCGAACTGCTGATGGACGGCCCGACCGACGAGGTCATCAAGGCGTACGAGAAGGAGACGGGCAAATAGCCCGACCTTCGCAGGAGGCCCCCGCGCACGGTCATGGCGGGGGCCTCCGATCGTGAAGGAATGGTCAACTCTGTGGGATCCGGGAACAGTTGCCGCCCGGACTACGTTGACCGGATCGTTGCCCGAGGCTTCAGTACCCACTCGGACGCGGTCTGGATACACGGCGTAAGCTGTACGGGTACTGAACGGCACAAGTGGTGCAAGTCGGGCAATGTTCACCCGGGCGAGCGACAGGAGCTCGATCGGAGCGCGTCGCTAGCTGCGGCGTGTCCGAAATGGGATGTTTTGGCTTGGCGGTGTAGAACGGGAGACGTGACGGCAATGGCTACTGGTTCGCTCCGGCTCCACAACACGCCGGGTAGCCCCCGGTGAGCCGAGGAGACGAGCAGGCGCGTCGCGCCTTCCTCCGGAGGGTGGCGGTGAGTGGCGGGAGGGACCACACGCGCACCGTGCTCGATCAGGCCGCGCACGAGAACTTCCCGGTCGCGCCGTTCTTCCTGCCCCGCGCCTGGCGCGCCGACCTGATGGCCCTCTACGGCTTCGCCCGCCTCGTCGACGACATCGGCGACGGCGATCTGGCCCCCGGTGGTGGCGACGCCGTCCTCCTCGGCCTGGACCGCGTCCAGTACGACGACCGCCCGGCGCTGCTCGACGCCCTCGAAGCGGACCTGCACCGGGTCTTCAGCGACCGCGCGCCGGGGCCCAAGCACCCGCTGATGCGGCGGCTCGGTCCGACCGTGCGGCGCTGCGGGCTGACCCCCGACCCCTTCCTCGGCCTCATCGAGGCCAACCGCCAGGACCAGCGGATCAGCCGCTACGCCACCTACGGCGACCTGGCCGCCTACTGCGAGCTGTCCGCCAACCCCGTCGGCCGGCTCGTGCTCGGCGTCACCGGCACCTCCAGTCCGGAGCGCGTCCGGCTCTCCGACGCCATCTGCACCGCACTCCAGCTCGTCGAGCACATCCAGGACGTGGCCGAGGACCTCGGCCGGGACCGGATCTACCTCCCCGACGAGGACATGAAGCGCTTCGGCGTCACCGAGGAGGACCTGGCCGCGCCGTCCGGCGGCCCCTCGGTGCGCGCGCTGATCGCCTTCCAGGCGGAGCGCGCCGGTGAGCTGCTGGACGAGGGCGCCCCGCTGGTGGGGAGCGTGTCCGGCCGGCTGAAGCTGCTGTTGGCCGGCTTCGTCGCCGGCGGGCGCGCCGCGCTCCAGGCGGTCGCCGCCGCCGATCACGACGTACTCCCTGGACCGCCCAAGCCCACCAAGCTCAGCCTGCTGCGCGAGGTCGGGGCGACACTGCGACGAGAGGGGTGAGTCGGACCGTGGAGGCCACCACACAGATGTCCGCGCCGGTGCTCGCTGCGTACCGCTACTGCGAGACGGTCACCGGGCAGCAGGCGCGCAACTTCGCGTACGGGATCCGACTGCTGCCGGCCGAGAAGCGGCAGGCGATGTCGGCGCTCTACGCCTTCTCCCGTCGGGTCGACGACATCGGCGACGGCGCCCTGGCGCCCGAGGCCAAGGGGCGCCGGCTGGAGGACACCCGCGCCCTGCTCGTCCGTATCAAGGACGGCCGGATCGCGGAGGACGACACCGACCCGGTGGCCGTCGCGCTCGCCGACACCGCCCGGCGCTTCCCCATCCCGCTCGGCGCGCTGGACGAGCTGATCGACGGGGTGCTGGCGGACGTCCGCGGCGAGACCTACGAGACCTGGGACGAGCTGAAGGTCTACTGCCGTTGCGTGGCCGGGGCGATCGGCCGGATCTCCCTCGGCGTCTTCGGCACGGTACCGGGCGCACTCGATGCCGAACGCGCCCCCGAGTACGCCGATACGCTCGGGCTCGCGCTCCAACTGACCAATATCCTCAGGGATGTTCGCGAGGACGCGGGCAACGGACGGACGTACCTCCCGGCCGAGGACCTCGCCAAGTTCGGTTGTTCGGAAGGGTTCCAGGGCGCGGTGCCGCCGCCCGGTGCCGACTTCACCGGCTTGGTGCAGTTCGAGGTCCGGCGGGCCCGTGCACTCTTCGCCGAGGGCTTCCGGCTGCTGCCGATGCTCGACCGGCGCAGCGGCGCCTGCGTGGCGGCCATGGCCGGTATCTACCACCGGCTGTTGACGCGGATCGCCGACGACCCGGCGGCCGTGCTGCGCGGCCGGGTCTCGCTGCCCGGACGGGAGAAGGCGTTCGTCGCGGTGCGTGGGCTCTCCGGGCTCGACGCGCGGGCGATCGGCCGTCGGCAGGCCGAGAGCAGGAGGCGTGGATGAGGTGCCGGACCGCGTACACCGACCACGGTCCGGAGTCGGCGCGGCGGGCAACCCTTCGCCGGACAGCGGCGTCCATGGAAGGCGTGAGGGGGAAGAGCACATGACAGTGGGAGCCGCGCTGCCCGGGCGTGCCTCGTCCCGCCCTTCCGGCCGTCCCGAAGGGGCGGCCGCGGTGGTCATCGGGGGCGGACTGGCGGGCACCACCGCGGCGCTGGCCCTGGCCGACGCCGGCCTGCGGGTCACGTTGGTGGAGGGCCGGCCGCGCCTCGGCGGGCTGGTCTTCTCGTTCCGCCGCGACTCCGCCGTCGGTCCGCTGACCGTCGACAACGGCCAACACGTCTACCTGCGCTGCTGCACCGCCTACGGCGACCACCTGGAGCGGCTCGGCGCGGGCCGGCTGGCGCCCCTCCAGGACCGGATGGACGTCCCGGTGCTGGACGCCGGGCACGCCGGCGGCCGGCTGCGGCTCGGCCGGCTGCGCCGCACCGGCCTGCCCGTCCCGCTCCACCTGGCCAAGAGCCTCGCGCTGTACCCGCACCTCTCGCCGGCCGAACGCGCCGGCGTGGTCCGCGCCACCCTCGCGCTCGGGCGGCTGGACCCGGCCGACCCGGCGCTCGACGCCACCGACTTCGGCAGCTGGCTGGGTCGCCACGGGCAGAGCCCGCGCGCCGTCGAAGCGCTGTGGGACCTGGTCGGCGTCGCGACCCTCAACGCCACCGCCGGCGACGCCTCGCTGGGCCTGGCCGCCAAGGTCTTCAAGACCGGGCTGCTCTCCGCCCCCGGTGCCGCCGACATCGGCTGGGCCCGGGCGCCGCTCGGCGACCTCCACGACACCCACGCGGCCGCCGCGTTGGGCAAGGCCGGCGTCCGGGTCGCGCTGCGCACCCGGGCGGCCGCGGTCACCCGCGACGACGCCGGCTGGCAGGTCGCGGTGGAGAACGGCCCGCACGGCCGGGAGACGCTCACCGCGGACACCGTCGTCCTCGCCGTGCCGCAGCGCGAGGCGCACGCCCTGCTGCCCGACGGCGCGCTGCCCGCCAAGGAGCGGCTGTTGGAGATCGGCACCGCACCGATCCTCAACGTCCACGTCATCTACGACCGCAAGGTGGTGCGACGCCCGTTCTTCGCCGCGATCGGGTCCCCGGTCCAGTGGGTCTTCGACCGCACCGAAGCCTCCGGGCTGGCCCGCACCGCCGGCCACGAACGCAGCCAGTACCTCGCCCTGTCGCAGTCGGCCGCACAGGCGGAGATCGACCAGCCGGTCGCCGCGCTCCGCGCCCGCTACCTCCCCGAGTTGGAGCGGCTGCTGCCGGCCGCCCGGGGCGCCCGGATCCTCGATTTCTTCGTCACCCGCGAGCGCACCGCGACCTTCGCGCCCGCACCGGGCGTCGGCCGGCTCCGCCCCGCTGCCCGCACCCAAGTCCCCGGCCTGAACCTGGCCGGCGCGTGGACCGCCACCGGGTGGCCCGCGACCATGGAGAGCGCCGTCCGCAGCGGCACCGCCGCCGCCCGCGAGGCACTCACCGAACTCGGCGTCCCCCAGGGCCAGTTGCCTCAGGAGGCGGCATGACCAGGCGTACGGGCGCTCGCACGAGCACCAGCACCGGAAACAGAGGAGAAACCGTGGCTTCCCCGGCTATCGACACCGCGAGCGTCACCGCGCTGCTGGAGCGCGGGCGGACACTCGCCACTCCCGTGCTGCGTGCCGCCGTGGCCAGGCTCGCCGCTCCCATGGACACCGTCGCCGCCTACCACTTCGGTTGGATCGACGCGGAGGGCAACCCCAGCGCCGGTGACAGCGGCAAGGCGGTGCGCCCCGCGCTCGCGCTGCTGTCCGCCGAGGTCGCGGGCGCCGCCCCGGAGGTCGGGGTGCCCGGTGCGGTCGCCGTCGAGCTCGTGCACAACTTCTCCCTGCTGCACGACGACCTGATGGACGGTGACGAGCAGCGCCGGCACCGCGACACGGTCTGGAAGGTGCACGGGCCCGCGCAGGCCATCCTGGTCGGCGACGCGCTGTTCGCGCTCGCCAACGAAATACTGCTGGAGCTCGGCACGGTCGACGCCGGCCGGGCCACCCGCCGCCTGACGCTGGCCACCCGCAAGCTGATCGACGGTCAGGCGCAGGACATCTCCTACGAGCACCGCGAGCGGGTCACCGTCGAGGAGTGCCTGGAGATGGAGGGCAACAAGACCGGTGCCCTGCTCGCCTGCGCGGTCTCCATCGGTGCGGTCCTCGGCGGCGCCGACGACCGCACCGCGGACATCCTGGAGCGGTACGGCTACCACCTCGGCCTCGCCTTCCAGGCCGTCGACGACCTGCTGGGCATCTGGGGCGACCCGGAGGCCACCGGCAAGCAGACCTGGAGCGACCTGCGCCAGCGCAAGAAGTCGCTGCCGGTCGTCGCCGCGCTCGCGGCTGGTGGGCCCGCCTCCGAGCGGCTCGCCCGGATCCTGGCCGCCGACGCCAAGAAGAGCGAGACCGAGATCGCCGACTTCACCGAGGAGGAGTTCGCCTCCCGCGCGGCGCTGATCGAGGAGGCCGGCGGTCGGGAGTGGACCTCCGAGGAGGCCCGCCGCCAGCACGCCACCGCCATCGCCGCACTGGACGAGATCGACATGCCGGAACACCTCCGCGGGCAGCTCGTCGCGCTCGCGGACTTCGTCGTCGTACGAGAGAGATGATGACCATCAACACGCTATAGATCGCAGTCGCCGGCCGACGCCGTCCGGGCGTCGGCCGACGGAATCCCTGAGCACGCATTGACAGTTCACTGCAGAAGGGGAAGCCATGACAGCGACGACCGACGGCAGCACCGGGGCCCTGCCGTCCCGGGGCTCCTCGGCCACCGATGCCGCCGACGAGACCGCACCCGCCGGCCCGGCCGGCAGACCGACCCCCGCCGTGCTCACGGTCACGGCGGACGCCGCGCGGGCAGCGACCACCCGCGCCACCGACTACCTGCTCTCCCTCCAGGACCCCGCCGGCTGGTGGAAGGGCGACCTCGAAACCAACGTCACGATGGACGCCGAGGATCTGATGCTCCGCCAGTTCCTGGGCATCCAGGACCCGGAGCTCACCGAGGCCACCGCCCGCCACGTCCGCGGCGAGCAGCGCCCGGACGGCACCTGGCCCACGTTCTACGGCGGGCCCGGCGAACTCTCCACCACCATCGAGGCGTACGTGGCGCTCCGGCTGGCCGGGGACGCGCCGGACGCCCCGCACATGGCGACCGCGGCGGCCTGGATCCGCGAACAGGGCGGAATCGCCGCCTCCCGCGTCTTCACCCGCATCTGGCTCGCCCTCTTCGGCTGGTGGAAGTGGGACGACCTGCCCGAGCTGCCGCCGGAACTCATCTACTTCCCCAAGTGGTTCCCGCTCAGCATCTACGCGTTCGGTTGTTGGGCCCGCCAGACGATCGTCCCGCTGACCGTCGTCTCGGCCAAGCGCCCGGTCCGCCCGGCGCCGTTCGCCCTGGACGAGCTGCACGCCGACCCCCGCAACCCCAACCCGCCGCGGCCGATGGCCCCCGCCGCGAGCTGGGACGGGCTCTTCCAGCGCCTGGACAGGGCGCTGCACCTCTACCAGAAGGTCGCGCTGCGCCGGCCGCGGGCCGCCGCGATGCGCTCGGCCGGCCGCTGGATCGTCGAGCGGCAGGAGAACGACGGGTGTTGGGGCGGCATCCAGCCCCCGGCCGTCTACTCCGTCATCGCCCTGCACCTGCTCGGCTACGACCTCGACCACCCCGTGTTGCGGGCCGGTCTGGACTCCCTGGAGCGGTTCGCGGTCCGCCGCGCGGACGGGGCCCGCATGATCGAGGCGTGCCAGTCGCCGGTCTGGGACACCTGCCTGGCCACCATCGCCCTGGCCGATGCGGGCGTGCCCGCCGACCACCCGCAGTTGGTCCAGGCCGCCGAGTGGATGCTCGGCGAGCAGATCGACCGCCCGGGTGACTGGTCCGTGCGCCGTCCGCAACTGCCCTCCGGTGGCTGGGCGTTCGAGTTCCACAACGACAACTACCCGGACATCGACGACACCGCCGAGGTGGTCCTGGCGCTCCTTCGGGTGCGGCACCCCGACCCGCAGCGGGTCGCGGCCGCCGTCGACCGGGCGGTGCGGTGGAACCTCGGGATGCAGTCGAAGAACGGGGCCTGGGGCGCGTTCGACGCCGACAACACCAGCCCGTTCCCCAACCGGTTGCCGTTCTGCGACTTCGGTGAGGTGATCGACCCGCCGTCGGCCGACGTCACCGCGCACGTCGTCGAGATGCTCGCCGAGGTCGGGCGGGTCCACGACCCGCGCACCCGCCGCGGCCTCGCCTGGCTGCTGGCCGAACAGGAGCCCAGCGGCGCCTGGTTCGGGCGGTGGGGCACCAACTACGTCTACGGCACCGGCTCGGTGCTGCCCGCGCTCACCGCCGCCGGCATCCCCACCTCCCACCCCGCCGTCCGCCGCGCCGTCGGTTGGCTGGAGCGGGTGCAGAACGACGACGGCGGCTGGGGCGAGGACCAGCGCTCCTACCAGGACAAGGAACGGTGGGCCGGCCGGGGCGCCTCCACCGCCTCGCAGACCGCCTGGGCGCTGATGGCGCTGCTCGCGGCCGGCGAGCGGGACGGCGAGGCGGTCCGCCGCGGGGTGCGCTGGCTGGTGGAGAACCAACTGCCGGACGGTTCCTGGGACGAGCCGTACTTCACCGGCACCGGCTTCCCGTGGGACTTCTCCATCAACTACCACCTGTACCGCCAGGTCTTCCCCGTGACCGCCCTCGGCCGCTACGTCCACGGCGGACCGGGCACCGGCGGGACGGCCGGGGCACTGGTGGGGGACTGATGCCGAGACGGCCCGTGCCGGATGCGGATCCGCCGCTGCTGGTCGCCTGTGCGCTCGGCATCGAACGGTTCGCGCTGCGGGGCGGTGACCGCGGGGCGGCACGTTCGCCCGCGGTCACCCTCCGTACCGGCATGGGACCCCAGGCGGCGGAGCGGGCCCTGGCCGCTGCCCTGGGTGCGGGGTCGGTCACCGCGGGTTCGCCTGTGGTGGCCAGCGGATTCTGTGCCGGACTGGCACCGGGGATGCGCCCCGGCGACGTGATCGTCGCCGAGGCCACCCGGGACCACCGGCCCGGCTTCCCCGACGTGCCGTGCCGTGACAACGGCCCGCTGGTGGACTCCCTGCGGGCGCGCGGCCTGCGGGTGCACACCGGACTGCTGCGCGGCTGCGACCACGTCGTGCGGGGCGCCGAGCGGGCCGCGCTGCACTCCGAGGGCGCGCTCGCGGTGGACATGGAGTCCGCCGCGACGCTCCGGACCGCGGTGCACTGCGGCGCCCGCGCGGTCGCGGCCGTGCGGGTGGTCGTGGACGCTCCGGAACACGAACTCGTGCGGATCGGAACGGTGCGCGGTGGGATATCCGCCTTCCGCGTGCTGCGTTCGGTATTTCCTGTTTTCTTTGAATGGCACCGTTCTTTGCTGCTCCCCAGGAGGTGAGCCAGATGGCCATGCCGCTCCGTCAATCCATCCGGGTCGGGACCTATCTGTTTGAACAGAAAGTGCTGCGCAAGCGGGAGAAGTTTCCGCTGATCGTCGAACTGGAACCGCTCTTCGCCTGCAACCTCAAATGCGAGGGGTGCGGGAAGATCCAGCACCCGGCCGGGGTCCTCAAGCAGCGGATGCCGGTGGCCCAGGCGGTGGGAGCGGTGCTGGAATCCGGTGCCCCGATGGTCTCCATCGCCGGCGGCGAGCCCCTGATGCACCCTCAGATCGACGAGATCGTGCGGCAGCTGGTGGCCCGTCGGAAGTACGTCTTCCTGTGCACCAACGCGATGTTGCTGCGCAAGAAGATGGACAAGTTCAAGCCCTCGCCCTATTTCGCCTTCGCGGTGCACATCGACGGAATGCGGGAGCGGCACGACGAATCCGTCGCGAAGGAGGGCGTGTTCGACGAGGCGGTGGCGGCCATCAAGGAGGCCAAGCGCCGGGGCTTCCGGGTCACCACCAATTCCACCTTCTTCAACACCGACACCCCGCAGACCATCATCGAGGTCCTCAACTTCCTCAACGACGACCTTCAGGTCGACGAGATGATGCTGTCGCCGGCCTACGCCTACGAGAAGGCCCCCGACCAGGAGCACTTCCTGGGCGTGGAGCAGACCCGGGAGCTGTTCCGGAAGACGTTCGCCGGCGGCAACCGGCAGCGTTGGCGGCTCAACCACAGTCCGCTGTTCCTGGACTTCCTGGAGGGCAAGGCGGACTTCCCCTGCACGGCTTGGGCGATCCCCAACTACTCGCTCTTCGGCTGGCAGCGCCCCTGCTACCTGATGAGCGACGGTTACGTCCCCACGTACCGGGAGCTGATCGAGGAGACCGACTGGGAGAAGTACGGCCGCGGCAAGGATCCCCGGTGCGCCAACTGCATGGCGCACTGCGGCTACGAGCCGACCGCCGTCCTGGCCACCATGGGCTCGCTGAAGGAGTCCCTGAGGGCGGCCAGGGAGACCGTCGCCGGCAACCGCGGCTGACGCGGCGTGCGGAGATCCGGCGGCACCGGGGCGTTCCGGTGCCGCCGGTCCGGCTGGGGGCGGCACCGAGCGCCGCCCGTGAGGAGAGGACCCCGTGACCGGATTCGACCTGACCGAGCTGCTCGCCGAACGCGGCGCCGAACGCTACGCACTGCACAGCCGCCACCTCAACCACCAGCTGCCGCGGATGCTGCACACCATCGGCTTCGACAAGGTCTACGAACGGGCCGAGGGCGCCTACTTCTACGACGCCGACGGCCGCGACTACCTCGACATGCTCGCCGGATTCGGCGTGATGGGCCTGGGCCGGCACCACCCCGTCGTCCGCAAGGCCCTGCACGACGTGCTCGACGCCCAACTCGCCGACCTCACCCGCTTCGACTGCCCGCCGCTGCCGGGGTTGTTGGCCGAGAAGCTGCTGGCCCACGCGCCCCACCTGGACCGGGTCTTCTTCGGCAACAGCGGTACCGAGGCCGTCGAGACCGCCCTGAAGTTCGCCCGCTACGCCACCGGCCGGCCCCGCGTCCTCTACTGCACCCACGCCTTCCACGGTCTGACCACCGGCTCGCTCTCGGTCAACGGCGAGGACGGCTTCCGCGACGGCTTCGCGCCCCTGCTGCCGGACACCGCCGTCGAGATGGGCGACCTGGCGACGTTGGAACGGGAGCTGCGGCGCGGCGACGTGGCGGGCTTCGTCGTCGAACCCGTCCAGGGCAAGGGCGTCACCGCCGCCCCGCCCGGATTCCTGCGCGCCGCCCAGGAGTTGCTGCACCGCCACAAGGCCCTGCTGATCGCCGACGAGGTGCAGACCGGCCTCGGCCGGACCGGCGACTTCTTCGCCTACCAGCACGAGGAGGGGGTGGAGCCGGATCTGGTGTGCGTCGCGAAGGCGCTCTCCGGCGGCTACGTCCCGGTGGGCGCCACCCTGGGCAAGGACTGGATCTTCAAGAAGGTCTACTCGTCCATGGACCGGGTGCTGGTGCACTCCGCCAGTTTCGGCGCCAACGCCCAGGCGATGGCGGCCGGGCTGGCGGTGCTCGCGGTGATGGAGGACGAGGCGACCGTCGCCAACGCCCGGCACACCGGGGAGCTGCTGCGCTCCCGGCTGGCCGCGCTCGTCGACCGGTACGAGTTGCTGCACGAGGTGCGCGGCCGCGGCCTGATGATCGGCATCGAGTTCGGGAAGCCCACGTCCCTGGGGCTGCGCAGCCGTTGGACGATGCTGCAGGCCGCGCGCAAGGGATTGTTCGCGCAGATGGTGGTGGTGCCGCTGCTCCAACGGCACCGGATCCTGACGCAGGTCTCCGGCGACCACCTGGAGGTCATCAAGCTGATTCCGCCGTTGATCATCGGCGAACGCGAGGTGGACCGCTTCGTCGAGGCGTTCACCGCCGTCATGGACGACGCCCACAACGGCGGCCTGCTCTGGGACTTCGGGCGGACCCTGGTCAAACAGGCGGTCGCCAACCGCTGACCGCGCGGCGGGCCGCCCCGTGGGAACGGCCCGCCGCGCGGTCGGTCGGTCGGAGGTCAGTCCGTCAGCAGCCGGTCGCGGAGCTGCTCGCGGGTGGCCGGCGAGAGCTTCAGGCCGTCGGTGAGGTAGGTCTCGGTCGAGCCCCAGGTCTCCGCGATCGCGTCGAAGGCGGCCGTGAGGTAGTCGATGTCCGCGCCGAACAGCGGCGAGAGCAGCTCCATGACCTCCGGCGACATGCCGGCCGCGGAGTGGTCGGAGCGGCGGACCTTGTAGCGCCGGTTGGGGTCGTTGGACTTGAGGTAGTCGGCCTCGATGGCGTCCCGCTCCACACCGACGGCGAGCAGGGTGATCGCGATGGACAGCCCCGCGCGGTCCTTTCCGGCGGCGCAGTGCATCAGCGCCGGCACGCTGTCCTCGGCGAGGGCGTGCAGCACCCGGCTGTGGTCCTCGGTGCGGGTGGTGATGATCTCGCGGTAGGTGCGGGCCATGCGGTCCGCGGCCTTGCCGTCACCGAGCACGACCCGGAGCTGGTCCAGCTCGCCGTCCCGTACCATCGTCCAGAATTCCGCCCCGTCCGCGGGGTCGGTGAGCGGAATGTTGACGTTCCGCACCCCGGGCAGCGCCACGTCGGGGCCTTCGAGCTTGATGTCGGAGGCGTTGCGGAAGTCGAAGATGGTGTGCAGCCCGAGGCCGGCGAGGAACGCGGCGTCCGCCTCGGTGGCGTGGGCCAGGTGGCCGCTGCGGAAGAGCCGGCCCTGCCGGATGCGACGCCCGTCGACCGTCGGCAGCCCGCCCACGTCGCGGAAGTTGCGCACCTCGGCGAGCTCGGGCTGGGACTGGGGGACCTGCGGCGTCTGCTGCGTCACGGGCGCTCCTCGGGATCGGTCGCCGACGCTGCTCGTCGACGAGGCGGGGCTTCTTCGACGATACGACATGGATGCCGCAGGCAATCAGGTGGCGAGGGCGCGCGACATCGTCGAAACGGCGCGCATCATCCCCCATGTGTGGCGCCTGAGCAGCATTCCGTGGCCGATCGTTATTCCGACTTGGACGGAATTTGACCTGGTGGCATTAATCACCTCCCGTCAACCCCTGGTTACGGTGGCGTAGGTCACTTAGGAAGGTGAAGTATGTCCTGACGTGGCAGACGATTCGAAGAACAGCAGCAAGGGCGCGATACGCGCCGTCGGGTCGTACGCAGCCGTCGGGGACAGCTTTACCGAGGGGGTCGGGGATCCCGGTCCGGACGGGGCGTACATCGGTTGGGCGGACCGGCTCGCGGTCCTCCTCGCCGACCAGCGGGACGAGGGGGACTTCCGCTACGCGAACCTCGCCGTGCGCGGGCGGCTCCTGGACCGGATCATCGAGGAGCAGGTGCCCCGGGCGCGGGAGCTCGCCCCTGAGCTGGTGACGTTCTGTGCCGGCGGGAACGACATCCTGCGGCCGGGTTCGGACCCGGACGCGGTGGCCGAGCGCTACGAGGCGGCCGTGGCGGCGCTGCGCGAGACGGTGCCGACGGTGCTGCTGTGCACCGGTTTCGACACCCGGGGGATGCCGGTCCTCAAGCACCTGCGGGGCAAGATCGCCACGTACACCGCCCACGTGCGGGCCATCGCCGACCGGCACGACTGCCCCGTGCTCGACCTGTGGTCGCTGAAGTCCGTCCAGGACCGGCGGGCCTGGAGCGAGGACCGGCTGCACCTGTCGGCCGACGGGCACACCCGGGTCGCGCTGCGGGCCGGGCAGGTGCTGGGCCTCGCGGTGCCGGCCGATCCGGACCAGGCGTGGCCGCCGGAGACCGAGCGGACCGCCGCCGAGGCGCGGCGCGACAACATCCACTGGGCGCGCGAGCACCTGGTGCCGTGGATCGGTCGTCGGCTGCGCGGCGTCTCGTCCGGCGACGACGTCGAGCCCAAGCGGCCGGACCTGCTGCCGCTGTAGCCCTTCACCCGTGCAAGGCCCCGTGTCGCCCCGTGGCGGCGCGGGGCCTCAGTGCGTGGCGGTGCGGTAGGGCAGGTCCGCCCAGACCACCTGTCCCCGGCCGCCGTCGTCGGGCCGGGTGCCCCAGCTCTCGGAGAGCGCGCCGACCAGGAACAGCCCGCGCCCGCCCTCCTGGTCGAGAGTGCCGGGTTGGGCGTGCGGTGCGGTCAGGCCCGGCCCGCCCTCGTCGGTGATCTCTATCCGTATGTGCGCGCCGACGACCGCGATCTCGCAGCCGACCTTCTCGCTGTCGGTGTGCCGCACCGCGTTGGTGAAGAGCTCGGTGACCACCAACTCCACGTCGTCGCGCACCTGTTGGGCGGCGCCCCACTCGCGCAGCAGCGAGCTGACGCGCTTGCGCGCCTCGGGCACGGAGGTGCGCCGCGCCGGCAGGTGGAACGCGTCCTGAGGGGACTGGGCGAGGAATCCGCCGCATCGCCCTAACGACGGAGCGTTTTTGTAGGAAGCCACGACATAACTATGTGCGATGTTGCTCACCGTTGGCAAGGATCAGTCTGTAATTTGCAGAATTGAAAGTGCAGTCTGTTCGAGCTGATGACGGCATGACACACTGCTGAGCACTGAAGCTGGTTGGAGGGGATCGGACGTGGCGGACCCACGGTCTGCAGGTGCACCGACCGTCCTGCGGGTGGTGCTCGGCAAACGACTGCAGGACCTGCGGGAGAGGGCGGGGCTCTCCTTCGAACGGGCCGCGGCCGCGCTGGACGTGACGCACGCCACGATACGACGCATGGAGAAGGCCGAAGTCGGCCTCAAGATCCCCTACGTCGAGAAGCTGTTGGCGACCTACGGGGTCACCGACCAGAAGGAGATCGACGGCTTCGTCTCGCTGGCCCGCGAGGCCAACCGCCCCGGCTGGTGGCACCGCTTCCGCGACGTCCTGCCCGAGTGGTTCAGCGCCTTCGTCAGCCTGGAGAGCGAAGCCAACCTCATCCGCTCCTACCAACCGCACTACGTCCCCGGCCTCTTGCAGACCGAGGAGTACGCCGCCGTCGTGCTGCGCGCCGGGATGCCGCACGCCTCCCCGGCCGACGTCGACCGCATCGTGGCCCTGCGCATGGAGCGGCAGGCGCTGTTGACCCGCGAGAACGCCCCGATGCTGTGGTCGGTCATGGACGAGACCGTGCTGAGACGGCTCATCGGCGGACCCAAAGTGATGCGGGACCAGATCGCGCGGCTGATGGAGGCCACCTTGATGCCGAACGTCCGGCTCCAGGTGATGCCCTTCGCCGCGGGCCCGCACCCCGCCATGTACGGACCGTTCCACATCTTCCGCTTCCCGATCCCGGAGCTCCCGGACATCGCGTACGCGGAAAGCCTCGTCGGAGCCGTGTACTTCGACCAGCGCAACGACGTCTCGCAGTACCTGGAGGCCCTGGACCGGATGTGTGCGCAGGCCGCGCCGGCACACACCACCGAGGCCATTCTGGGTGGCTTTCGCAAGGAGATCTGAACCCCCCATGGATCGCATACGTATCTACAACGGCATGCCCGCCAACGAACTGGGCAGCGACGGCTGGCACAAGCCGTGGAGCGGCGGAAACGGCGGAGAGTGCGTCGAGGCCATGCGCCTACGGGACGGTCGGGTCGCGCTGCGCCAGTCCACCGACCCGGACGGTCCCGCCTTGATCTACACCCACCGTGAGATGGTCAGTTTCATCGAGGGCGCGAAGGCCGGCCACGCCGACTTCCTGCTCTCCGCCGCGCCGTGCTCGGCGCACTGAGGGAGGAGCCATGACCGACCAGCACGGCCTTCCCGCGACGGACGACGACGTTCCGGAGATCGGCCCGTACGCCCCCGGCCCGGACCACCTGGGCTTCGCCGCCGAGGAGATCGACACCAGCCGGCCGCATCCGGCCCGGATGTACGACTACTTCCTCGACGGGTGGGACAACTACGAGGTCGACCGGGTCGCCGCCGACCGGGTCATCGAACTCCACCCGCAGGTGCGCGACAGCGTCCGCGCCAACGGGGCCTTCCGCCAGCGCGCGGTCCGCGCCGTGGTGGCGGCCGGGGTGCGGCAGTTCCTCGTCCTCGGCATCGGCATCCCCACCTCGCCCAACGCCCACGAGGTGGCCCGGCAGGCCGCACCCGAGACCCGGGTGGTGTACGTGGACAGCGACCCGATCGTCGCCACCCACGCCCGGGCCCGACTCGCCAACGCGCCCGGGACCGCCTTCGCCCTCGGTGACCTCCGCGACCCCAAGGCGGTCCTGGACGACCCGGTGGTCCGCGAACTGATCGACTTCGAGCGGCCCGTGGGCCTGCTCATCGGAGGCGTGATCGACTTCCTCGGCGACGAGGACCAACCCGCCGCGCTTCTCGCCGCGTTCGGCGCCGCGCTGCCGGCCGGCAGCCACCTCATCCTCTCGCACGGCACGTACGAACCCTACGAGGGCTACGCGCAGGGCCGCATCGACGAGGCGGCCCGGGCCCACGTGGAAGAGGTCTACAAGAGCGCCACCACCCCGCTCGCACTGCGCACCAAGGACGAGATCGCGGCCCTCCTCGGACCGTTCGCCCCGTTGGAACCGGGCGTCGTCCGCGTACCACTGTGGCGACCCGACGGCGCCGTGCCCGGACCGAAGCAGCTCAACGACACCATCTTCTACGGAGTGGCGGGCCGCAAGGACTGAACCGGCGGCACTCCGGCACGGTCGGACACCGGCGCCCCCGCAGTGCGGGGACGCACCGGAGTGGGGGTCCGACCGGGTGCAGGGATCCGTTCCAGCACACCGCCGGCGAAGACGTCGTACAGCGGCAGCGTCTCCAGATGGACGTAGCCGATGTGGCAGTCGCAGACGGCCAGTGGGCAGGGGCGCGGGCGGAGCGCCGCGCGGTAGCTCCCGTCGTAGAGGTTGCCCAACTCCGCCCGGACGAAATGGCACCGCCGGACCGTGCCGTCACCGTCCACCGACACCACCGACTCGCCCGTCCGGCACGGGAGTCCGGCACTGCGGTGCGGATGCCGGCTGTACGGGAAGAGCGGATCGAGCGCCGTCCACGCGGCGGCCTCGGCGTCGGTGTACGCGCGACCCTCCGCGGCGTTGACCCAGAGGTAGACCCCCTCGGGAAGGTCGGCGCGCAGCCTGCGGGCCACGTCGAGATGCTCGGGGAAGCCCACCACGCCCACGCTGAAGCGCACGCCCCGACCGGCCAACTCCCGGGTCTTCGCCAGGAAACGGTCGTACGGCGTCTGCCCCGGGTGGAAGGTGCACCACAGGGCGAGCGCGTCGGGATCGGCGTCGGCGAGCCACTCCGTGCGGCAACTGAGGTTGGTCTGGATGGCCACCCGCCGCACGTGCGGCAGCCGGCTCAACTCGACCAGGGCGCGCCGGTACCAGGAGCGCACCAGGCCCTCGCCCCACGGGGTGAACAGCACGGACAGCCGGTCGTCCGTCTGCTGCGCGGCCCAGGCCACGAAGCGGTCCAACGCCGCCCGGTCGGCGCGCAGCTGCTCCCGGCTGTCCCGCCGCTTGGCGAACGGGCAGTAGGGGCAGTCGTAGTCGCAGGACGCCAGCGGCCCGCGGTACAGCAGCGTCAAGTCCATCGCGCGGCCCGTCACTTGAGGTCGTAGGCGGCCATCCGGGACCGGACGCCGGGGGAGAAGAGCATCGGGCCGAGCGCGTCGGAGTGCGCCAGCCCCTCGGGGGACAGCCGCAGCAGGTCCGGGCCGGCGGTCCCGTCCAGCCAGCCGCGCGCGGCGAACGCCGCCAGCTCCGCCGGGAAGTCGTCCGCCGGCGCGGTGCCGAAGCGCGTCCGGTACTCCGCCACCGGCATGCCGGCCGCCTGGAGGACGGACTGCAACAGGTGGCGGCGGCGCGGCTCGTCGCCGGTCATCCGCCAGCCGAACTCGACGCGCGAGAAGTCCTCGACGGTGCGGGTGGCGTAGTCGTCGATGAGCGAGCGGATCCGCGTCATCCCGACCGCGTAGTCGAAGGAGTAGTGCAGCGCCGCGGTGTAGGAACGGGCACCGCAGCCCAGGCCGATCATGCCGTCGGTCTGGCAGGCGTGGTCGCCGTCCGGGCCCGGGGCGACCGCGGCGGTCGGCGACGGCCCCGCTCCGGTGGCCGGACGGCGGAACATCCGCATGGAGACCTGCTCGTAGCCCGCGGCGAGCAGGTGGTCCCGGCCGTGGCGGTACAACCGCAGCCGTTGGGCGTCCCACTCCGGGTCGGGCCCGGCGCTCTCCTTGCGGCCCAGTCCGGTCAGCGGTCGCACGTACAGCGGGTAGAGGTAGAGCTCCTCGGGGCGCCAGCGCAGCGCGGCGTCCAGCGAACGCCGCCAACTGTGCTCGGTCTGCCCGTCGATCCCGTAGATCAGGTCGATGTTGAGGACCGGAACGCCCGACTGCCGGATCCGGTCCAGTGCCGCCGTCACCTCCGCCGGGTCCTGCGGGCGGACCGCCGCACGGGCCTCGGACGCGACGAAGCTCTGGACGCCGATGCTGATCCTGGTCGCCCCGCGCTCGGCGAGCACCGCCAGGCGGTCCGCGGTGGCGGTCGACGGCGAGGTCTCCACCGACAGCGGCACCGCCCGCAGGTCCGCCCCCATCCGCAGCTCCGCGATGTCGCACAGCCGCGCCAGCTCCCCG
>LIQL01000157.1 GCA_001418405.1 Streptomyces diastatochromogenes
GCAGCAGACCGCCGTGGCCGCCGCCCACGTCGACGACCGTGCCGGAGGCCGGGAAGTCGTAGGAGGCGGCGATGGGCGCGTTCTCCGCGTCGGACATCGCGGCCATGCCGACGTGGAAGACGGCGGCGGTGCGCTCGTCCCGGGCGAAGTAGTCGAAGAACGGCATGCCGAAGATGCCGTCGAACGCGGAGGTGTCCTCGGTCAGGCAGCGGCTCATCTCGTTGCCCGGCAGCCACATGGTGCGGTCGGTCAGCATCAGGATGGCGGTGCGGGCAGCGGCGAGACGGGCTCCGCGGTCCCCGATGCCGAGGCACGTTCCCGTCGTTCCGCCAGTTTCCTGATCGACGAGGCCCTCGGTTTCCTCTACCCCGCCGCCCTCCGCGCGGCAGCCGACGTGAAGGTCGCCGATCACCTCGTCGACGGCCCCCGCTCGCCCGCCGACCTCGCCACCGCGACCGGCACCCACGCCCCCAACCTGTACCGGGTCCTCCGGCTCCTGGCCACCCGGGGCGTGGTGGCGGAGGACGACCAGGGCCGGTTCGCGCTGACGGAGGCCGGCCAGGCACTCCGCAGCGATGCCCCGTACTCCGCCCGCACCGCCATCCTGATGCTGACCGACCGCACCATGTGGCTGCCGGGCAACGAGATGAGCCGCTGCCTGACCGAGGACACCTCCGCGTTCGACGGCATCTTCGGCATGCCGTTCTTCGACTACTTCGCCCGGGACGAGCGCACCGCCGCCGTCTTCCACGTCGGCATGGCCGCGATGTCCGACGCGGAGAACGCGCCCATCGCCGCCTCCTACGACTTCCCGGCCTCCGGCACGGTCGTCGACGTGGGCGGCGGCCACGGCGGTCTGCTGCTGGAGGTGCTGCGCCATCACCGGGGGTTGGACGGCGTCCTCTACGACCAGTCGCACGTCCTGGCGGGACACCGGCTGGCCGCCGAGGAAGCGGTGGCGGGGCGGTGGGCGCTGGCGGACGGCGACTTCTTCACCGCCGTGCCGCCCGGTGACGTCTACCTGATCAAGCGGATCCTGCATGACTGGGACGACGAGCGCAGTGCGGCCATCCTCGCCAACTGCCGGCGGGCGCTGCGGCCGGGTGGCCGGATCCTGATCGTGGACGCGGTGGTGCCGCCGGGCAACGCACCGCACCAGGCCAAGGCACTGGACCTGATGATGATGGCCTCGCTCGTCGGCCGCGAACGCACCGAGGCGGACTTCGCCGCGCTCTTCGAAGCGACGGGCCTGCGCCTGTCCCGCGTGGTGCCGACGCCCACGGTGCTCTCCGTGGTGGAAGCGGTGGTTGCCTGACGGGGCGGGTGCGCGGGTGCGTTGCGGACCCGCCCGGTGCGGCCGTCCCGAGGGACTGTTCTCAGGTCGTGTCAGGCGGCTGTCTGCGGGGCGATGTTCCGCAGGGTCTCCTCGGCCCTGGGCGTCAGGACCGGCGGTCCGTCGCCGTTCGTCCACACGGCACGGATGTCCAGCCGCCGGAAGCGCCAGCCGTCGACGGTCCGGGTCACCTCGCCGGTGAACGTGCCCCCGACGTCGAAGTGGCCGCCCGGCTCCGCGTCGCGGGCGGCCTGCGTCGACGCCAGGTGGACGTGGGTCATCAGGGCGTTCCACCGCACGGTGGCCCGGTCGCCGTCGAGGCCGATGAGGTAGTTGGAGCCGAGGTGCTGCGTCCGCTCGAACTTCGCCATGGTGGCGCGTTCGGACTCGGCCAGTCCCTCGATGCCGCGGTGCCGGGCGACGGGCGAGGTGATCACGATGTCCTCGGTGAACAGGCTCCGGGCCCAGTCGTCGTCGAACCCGGCCCCGCCGGGGAGCACGTCGAGGCTCAGCAGGTAGCGGTCGATGAGGCCGGTGATCTCGGCGCGGTCGACCAGGACGGCGACCTGTTGGTGGAGGGCGGGGAGTTCGGCAGGGGTGAGGGTGGTCACGGCGGTGTGCTCCGTTCGTTGGTCAACGGCCGCCCGTTCGGTGGCGGTTGACCACAACCTAGAACCTCAATCAAGCTTGAGGTAAAGCCCACTGCCTGGCGGTCGTGGCGAAGCGGCGGAGCACGGCGGTACCTTTCCCCTGCTCCTGCTGCCCGGCGGGAGACGAGAGGGGAAGGGACGGAGGTGCGCATGCTGTTCTCGCGCAAGGCGGGGAGTTCGGAGCGCGGGCTCGGGTTCGATCTGGTGCGGCGCGGCTACGACTGTGCGCAGGTCGACGCGTACGTCGAGGGCCTGTCCCAGGCAGCGGCGCCCGTCGGACCTCCCGCGTTCGACGTGGCGCGCCGGGGCTACGACCGGCAGCAGGTCGACGCCCACGTCGCGGAGCTGCTGGCGGGCCGGGGCTCGGGAGCCTAGCCCGCCGGCGAACGGGTCCGCTCCCGTCCTACCCGGCGACCGCCGCACACCTGTGGGAGCCCTCCGCAAGGCTGCTGTGCACCGCGCGGGCCGGGCCGCTCGTTCAGTCGTTCTCGCGGGCGCGGGCGTAGTGGTGGGAGAACCGTTCCAACGGGTCCCCCTCGGCGTTCCACGGCCAGGGGGTGGCCTGGCCACCGGTGACGCGCAGGGTGTGCGCGGCCTCGCTCGGGCGGGCGGCCTTGATGAGCGCGTAGGCGAGCAGGTTCAGGTCGGCGAGTGCCTGGGCGTGGCCGAGGTACCCGGGGTCGGGCCAGTGGTGCGCCGCGTGGTCGAGGGCGGCCACCGCGTCGTGGCGGCGCCAGAACTCGCCCGCGCCGAGGGCGGCCACCCCTCCGGGACCCATGCTCCGCTGGTGGTTGCGGACGAGGGCGGTGAGCTCCAGGCCGGCCGCGGGGGCGTTCGGGGGCATCGCGGAGCGCACGGTGTCGAGCAGGTCCAACACCTGGCTGCTGGAACCGCATTCATCCGGCGAGAGGTAGCCCAGTGCCTGGAGGTGGGCCTCCCGGTTCCAGGGGTCGCGGGCCTTGATCTCGCGCCAGATCGCCGCCAGTTCGGCGGACGGGCTCCGTTCCAGGCGAAGCGTGGCCAGGTGGACGGTCCAGGGCGTGGGGTCGGCGGGCAGGATCTCGGCCGCGCGTCGGCAGGTCTCCCGGGTGGCGTCGAGATCGATGCTGGCGCCCTGCTGGCCGGCTTGCAGCACGTTGGACCAGGCATCCAGCAGCAGGGCGGCCTGGTTGTGCGGGTTGTGCTGCCGCCAGATTCCGGGCAGGGCCCGTCCCGCGGCCGCGGCGAGCACGCGCAGGCGGTGTGACTTGCGGTCCCAGTCCTCTCCGGCCTCGTCGAGCACCTCCGCCATCAGGGCCATGACGGGCGTGTCGAGCGAGCCGCGGTCCCAACACGTCAGCACGCGCCGCCGGACCCGACCCAGGGCGGCATCGTCGAGTTCGGGGAGCAAACGGGGACGGCTGCCTTTGCGGCGTCTGAAGACGGGCATTCCGCGGTGGCCTTCCGGATGAGGTGGGGACGGGACGGAGTCCCGGCATCGTACGGGCGTCGGCCGGCCGCGCAACCCGCCGCCCGCACTCCGAGACGCACCCGACACTCAGGCCCATCCGTTTCCGATCCCGGAACATCCTCGTCCTGAACCTTCACCCACCTGGACCCCGTTTTCAACTAGCTTGTCAGATACTTGTCATTTATTGGGAGATTCTGTGCCCGGTGGGCGGCTCGGCTCGGCCCTGTCACCGAGCTGGGCCGGGCACGAGCACGGGCTCCTCCCCCGGCGAGAGCCGGGCGTAGCGCACCGGTCCGGTCAACGGCACCCCGTCGACGACCGGTGACTGCGGGACGGGCCCGCCGAGGGCGACGAAGACCCGGGTGCCGTCGGGGAAGGCAGCGGTGACGGCGGCCACTTCGACCGCGCACCGTACCCGCGGTGGTGCCGCCTCCCCGCCCCGGCCGGTGAGGCCGATCAGGGCCACGTGCACGGTCCGGTCCGCCGCGCGCCGGCCGGTCGCGTAGGGGACGGCCGCGTGGCGGCCGAACGCGCTGGTCCCCTGCGCGGTCGCCACAGCCATCTCGTCATGACCGGCCAGGGAGACGAACGTGCTGGTCAGACCGTCGTCGGTGGTGGCTTCCGCCAGGTGGCCGGCGGTCCGGCACCGGGGTGGCCGCTCCCCCGCGACCTGCCAGCCGCTGTCGTGCAAGGGCAGGCGGCGGGGCGCCTCGACCAGGTGCACGCGCAGTTCGTACGCGCCCCAGACCACGCTCGCGGTCTCGATCCGGGCAGCGGTGTCCGCCTGGCCCGGCCAGACCGGTAGGTGCCAGGACGCGGCGTAGCGGTCCTGGACGTGCAGGCGGTGGATGCGGGTGCGGCGGGACAGGCCGAGTTGGGAGTGGACGAGGGCGGCGTGGTTGTCGGACTGGAGGCGGTGCCTGGCGTCCTGGGCGTGGTGCGGGCCGGTCGCGGTGGAGTAGGCGAAGCGTGCGTAGTGCGGATCCCCGTCCGCGCGCACCGGAGCGTAACCGCCGCGCACGGCCCCGCCCGGTGCGCGACCACTGCTCGCCTGGTCGACCGTCGCGTGGTTGTCGCTGCCGTGGTTGACGAGGCGGACGAGGCCGTCCGCGCGGGTCGCCGAGAGCACGAAGCCCGGGGCGGGCAGGGCCCGCACGTGATCGGCCCGCTCCACCGGCAGCGGTTCTTCCGGTTGGGTCCAGCAGGGGTGGTCGGCGGGCAGGAGGAGGCCGAGGAATGCCTTGCCGAGCCAGTACGGGGACGCCGGACCGGAGTAGTCCTGCACCAGGGACGGGAACGGTCCGAACCAACCGAGGGTGGCGACCCCGTTCCGGTCGCGGAAGCCCCGGTCGACGAAGTGCCGTAGCGCACCGCTGGCCAGTCGTCGGGTCTGGCCCGGACTGAGGGGAGTGGCGTCGACCAGCGCGCCCATCCACGGAGCGGTCGCCGCCGCGAACCGGTAGATCAGGGACCGCCCTTGGTGCACGGGGGCCCCGTCGGCGCCGAAGAACAGCGCGTAGTCCGCGAGGAACCGCCGCAGCCGCGCGGCGAACACCGCCAGCCGGTCCGCCCGCCGCGCGGTGTCCTCCCCGGCCATCAGGGCCCACAGGAGGGGGTAGGTGTGCAGCGCCCAGCTGTTGTAGTGGTCGAAGTTGTCCGCGGTGCGGGCGTCCCCGCCGTCGCGGTACCAGCCGTCGCCGACGTAGAACTCCTCGATGCGCGCGAGGTCGGCGGCCATCGTGGCCCGGTCGTGGGGAGCCCCGACGCCGGCCAGGAACTCCCCCACGATGACCCGGAACATGTGCCAGTTGTTGTCGGGTATGCGCAGCCCCCAGACACCCTGCAACCAGTCGACGATCCGTTCCCGGACCGCGTCGGGCAGCCGGTCCCACAGCCACGGTCGGGTGAGGTGGAGGCCGACCGCGAGGGAGCACGCCTCGACGAGCGTCTGCCGGCACTCCTGGGCGAGGGCCGGCCAGGCTTCGGGGTGCCCGGGGTCGGTGCCGGCGTCGAAGCCCTCGGCGTAGGACCGGAGCAGACCGGCGGGCGCGGCACCGCCGCAGCCCGCGGTGCGGAACGCCAACAGCAGGAACGTCCGGGCGAATCCTTCGAGTTGGTCGGAGTCGGTGCCCGATACGGAGGGGCGTCCGGGCAGCGCGATGCGGGCGCCGGCCGGCGAGGCGAACCGGTGCACGTCCGTCAGCAGCCGGTCGGCGAGGGCCAGCCAGTGAGCGCGGCCGTATCCGGTGTAGGGGGAGAGCGTGCGGTCCTCGGGCGGCAGTGCCGGGACGTTCCGACGCGTGGGCTGCATGGTCCTCCTTGGGGCGTCGTGGCCCGGTGGCGGGCCGGGGCCGTGGTGTGTTGCCCTGGTGGTGCCGTGCTCCTGCGCCTCGCAACGAAACGCCCACGAGTCGTCCCCGAAGGCAGGCTGATGACGTTGTCCCACACCCGGGAAGAGTCCGACACCCCGCACGCGCCCGCGACCCGGCCGACGGCCGACGGCCAGCGGGAGGTGCGGCTCGCGGTCGTGGGGCTCGGCATGCGGGGAACCCTCGGCCGGCACGTCGCCGAGCGGCAACTCCCGGCGCGGGTGGTGGCGGTGTGCGATCCGGTCGCGGCCCGTCGCGATCGCGGCCGGGAACGGTACCCGGGAGCCGCCCCCCATGCCGATCACCACGCCCTGCTCGACGAGGGATTGGACGGCGTGATCCTGACGACGCCGGACGACACCCACGAGCAGTTGGCCGTCGACTTCCTGGAAGCCGGCGTCGCGGTCTTCGTCGACAAGCCGTTGGCCATCACCACGGCGGGCTGCGACCGCGTCCTGGAAACGGCGCGGCGGACCGGCACCCGGCTCTACGTCGGGCACAACATGCGGCACATGCCGGTGGTCCGGACCCTGCGCGAGTTGGTCGTCAAGGGCGTCATCGGCGAGGTCAAGGCGATCTGGTGCCGCCACTTCGTGGGCCACGGCGGCGACTTCTACTTCAAGGACTGGCACGCGGACCGGCGCCGCACCACCGGCCTGCTGCTCCAGAAGGGCGCACACGACCTCGACGTGATCCACTGGCTGGCCGGCGGCTACACCGTACGCACACAGGCGATGGGCGGGCTGACCGTCTACGGCGACATCACCGCACGGGGCGGCCAGGGCGGGCGGACCCTGACCGACTGGTTCGATCCGGACGCCAACTGGCCGCCCACCGCCCTGACCGGCCTCAACGACGTGGTCGACGTCGAGGACCTCTCGATGATGACCATGCGGCTGGACAACGGCGTCTTCGCCACCTACCAGCAGTGCCACTTCACGCCCGACTACTGGCGCAACTACACCGTCATCGGCACCCACGGCAGGCTGGAGAACTTCGGTGACACCGAAGGTGCGGTGGTGAAGGTGTGGAACGGCCGGCGCAGCGGGTACCGGGCCGACGCCGACCTGGTGGTGGAGGTGCCCGCGGAGGACGGCGGGCACGGCGGGGCCGATCCGCGGCTCGTCACCGAATTCGTGGACTTCGTGCGCGCCGGGATTCCCACGCTCACCTCGCCGGTGGCGGCGCGCCAAGCGGTCGCCGCGGGGTGCGCCGCCACCGCCTCGCTGCGCGCCGACGGCATCCCGGTCGACGTTCCGGCACTGTCACGGGAGGTGGCCGGACATTTCACCACCGGGGCGGGTGAATCCGGGGAGACCCGGTGAACTCGTAGCGACCGCCCGGGAAATCCTTGCTTCCGGTGCGGGCAATTCCTTGCCCGACCGCGGTCCTCACACCATCGGAAGCCACCCCCGTCACCGTGCCCGAAACCCGCACTTTCCCGACCCGCAAAGCACCCACCCCACCCAGACCAGTGCAATTCGCCGCCAAAAAGCGGGAGTTGGTGCCGGCGCTGCCCATCGTTGCCACTGGCGCGACGTGGACACTGCGGGACCGCGGGTTCAGGTAGCAATGTCATGGCCGGCCACGTGGATTCCGCGGCGGGGATCCCGTGCCTGCCACCGAACGGAACGGACCCCCCAAAGGAGTGGTGAAGAGCATGGTCAAGGGGAAGAAGATCGCCCTTGTGCTGGGACCGGTGCTGGGACTGAGCATGTTCGGGGCACTGTCGCCTGCGGCGGCGCAGGCGGCTTACCGGCCGGACTCGCTGCCGAGTGAAAGCGAGTGGCTGGGCGACGTCGCTCCGGTCGCCGCGTCCCTCCAGGACTATTTGGAACACCGTCTGGCCGACGGCAAGAGCGGCGAGAAGCCCGCAGTGGTCCTGGACATCGACAACACCTCGCTGGCCACGCACTACGACCGGGGCAAGCCGATCGAGGCGATCCTCAAGGCCACGAACTACGCGCACGAGCACGGCGCCGCCGTGCTCTTCGCGTCCTACCGCGGCGCCGACAAGGAGGACTCCACGACCCGGGAACTCACCTCGGCCGGGTACACCGTCGACGGCCTCTGCCTCAAGCCGCACGGCGACAGCCCCGGCAAGGCCCAGGTCAAGCTCGGCTGCCGGAAGAAGTACGAGGCGCAGGGCTACACCCTCATCGCCAACGTCGGCAATCGCAGCACCGACTTCGAGGGCGGGCATTACGAGAAGGGGTTCAAACTGCCCGACTACGACGGGCAGTTGAGCTGATTCCGGCATTCCCGGGGCCTCGGGTTCCGGGTAGACGTGGGGCCCGCCGGTGTCGGCGGGCCCCACGCATGCCCGGAACCGGGCGCCTGCGGAGGGCGGTTCGGCCGGCACGGCTCCCGACGCCGTGACCTGCGCGTCCATCGGCCTGTGGTAGACATCGACGCCGAACACGGCACGGCACGAGAACGTCACACCGCGCCCCGCACCACGCGCCCGTCGCACCCCCACGTCCGCGAC
>LIQL01000158.1 GCA_001418405.1 Streptomyces diastatochromogenes
CCGACCCGCCGGCCCCGCTGCCCTCCGCCGCGGCCGGCGGCACGGCGTGCAGCGGGGCCGGCGGGTCGGCGAGGGTGATCCAGGCGTCGTAGACGCCGTACGGCACGAGGTTGACCAGCGACGCCGCGCTGATCATGCCGAGCTGTCCCTTGGGCAGGCCGCCGCCGGCCTGCACGCCGGACGTCCCCTGGTTCTCGGACGCCTGGAGCGCACCGGTGACCGTGACCTCGCCCGCGGGCGGTGCGGGCACCTTCGCCGCGTCGGCCTTGGCGTTCGCGTCACCCGGGAGCCAGCCGCGGACGACCGGGAGGGCCTTGCCGTCGTCCGTGCGGAGCAGCGTCAGGACGTAGAAGCCCTGCTGGTCACCGTGCTTGCTCTGCAGGGTGCGGTCCGGGACGAGGAGTTGGTGTGCGGTGTCGTAGCGGCCGCGGGCGCTGGCCTGCCGGCCGGAGGTGATCTGGTCGACGGGCAGCAGGCTCTGCAGCGGTCGGGGAGCCGCGGTCTTGGCGTCGGCGGACCGGTCCTCCTGCTGCTGTTGCGAGGCGACCCGGGCGTCGAAGCGGCTCAACTGCCAGCTGCCCATGAAGATGCAGAAGGGGATCGCCAGTACGGCGAAGACGTTGATTCCCCACCACCGCGGGGTCAGCAGGAACCGGTACACCCCACCAACGGTACGGGGCCCGCGCCGCACGGCCGCACCGCCCCCTCCCCTCCGCCGCCGGACCCGCGCGCCCCGGGCCGTGCGCCCTCGTCCGCGCCCACGGCAGCAGATCGCTCCCGACGCACTCCCAACAAGGTGCCCGCACTCACCGCGCCACCGCCCGGACCACCACTGGGACCACCACGCGGACCATCACGCGGACGGCCCGGCGCACCGAGCAGCACACCGACCACGACACCGCGCACCAAGCCACGGCGCCGCCCCATCACGGCAGAGATCGGCCACCACACAGATCGGCCACCACACAGTCCGGCCACGGCAGCGACCGGCCACGACACAGCCCGGCCACGGCAGCAACAGGCCACGGCGCGGTGCGGCCACGACCTGGTCCGACTACGACGTCGCCAGTGGTGCCGTGCGGTACACCGTGCCGGCGCACGCGTCCGCGATCTTGACGTCGGCCGCGACGGGCTCGCCGGCCTCCGGGGTGTGGGTCAGGAGCACGCCGCCGCCCGCCGCGCCGCCGTCCCCGGTGCCGGTGTCTCCGCCGGCTTGGCCTTCCGTGCCGCCGCCGCTCGTCGCCGCGGCGGCCGGTGACTCTCCGGGCGCCTTGGACGGATCGGGCGTCGGCGACGGCCCCGGGCTGACGCATCCGGTCGGCCCGCCGCCGGCGGCCGGGATCCAGGCGAACTTGACCTCGTACGCCTGCCCCGGCTTCAGCACCAACTGGTCGGGGGTGGTCGCCGGGTCCGGCAGTCCGGTGGCGTCGTCGCCCGAGGTGTGGTCGACGACGTGGACCTTGTCCGCCTTGGTGGAGCCCTGCGGGGTGAGGTCCACCGTCCCGCCGCCCTGCACGGAGCAAGCGGAAGCGGAGGTGTTCACCACCCGGAACGCGCCGTAGACCCGTCCCGAGGAGTCGGCCGGGCCGACCGTGCCCGTGCCCTTGCCGAGTTGCTCGCGTCCGCAGACCGGCGAGGTGACGTCCATGGTCGCGTCGGGAGCGGGCGTGCCGACCCCGGCGCCGGCTCCCGCGCCGGGCATCGCGGTGCCCTTGCCCGCCGTGTCCGGCGGGTGGTCCGTGCCGGGCTTGCCGCCGCCTCCGCCGCTCGGGCGGGTGCTGGCCCGCTCGGTGCCCTCGCCGTATCCGCCGCTGGTGTCCTGCTCGGCGGTGCGGCTGCTCGCGGCGTTCGCCGGCCGGTCTCCGGGGGCGTCGCTGAAGCTCGCCACGTGGACCATCGCCGGGATCGCCGTACCGCCGAGCAGCAGCGCCGCGGCCGCGCCGACCACGGCGTGCCGGCGTCGTTGGCGGCGGGCCGGAACGGCACGTCGCAGGTGCTCCAGTGCGTCCGGTGCGGGTTCCAGATCGGCGACGCGGGAGTGCAGCAGGCGCCGAAGTTCGTCTTCGCCGCCGAAGCCGGAACGCGCCCCAGGGTCGGTTCCGAATCCAGAAGTGGAACGGGAAGCGGACCTGGAAGCGGAACCAGCGGCTGGCGTCTCACTGGCCGCCGCGCCGCCGGCCCGGGAAGCCGGACCGCTGCCCGCACCTGCCTCGAAGTCGTCGTGCCGGCCGTCCTGATGCGCCTCGCTGGCCCCGGGAACGGTTTCTCGTCCCCAGCCGCCGCGGGTCTCTCGGGGTTCCCAGGGCTCCCGGGCGTCCCGCCCCTCCCAGGGGTCCCCGTCGCCGCGGTGGCCCCCGTCGTGCCCGGTGTTTCCCCGGCTGGATCCTGCCGCACTCACGCCGGAGCCTCCATGGCGACGCGAAGCGCCGCGATGCCCCGCGAACCGTACGCCTTGACCGAGCCGAGCGATATTCCCAACGTCTCCGCGACCTGGGCCTCCGTCATGTCGGCGAAGTACCGGAGCACCAGCACTTCCCGTTGACGGCGCTGCAGCCCGCGCATCGCCTTGATCAGCTCGTCCCGCTCCAGCAGGTCGTAGGCGCCCTCCTCGGCGCTCGCCATGTCGGGCATCGGCTTGGAGAGCAGCTTCAGCCCGAGGATCCGGCGGCGCAGCGCGGAGCGCGAGAGGTTGACGACCGTCTGCCGCAGGTAGGCCAGGGTCTTCTCGGGGTCGCGCACGCGGCCGCGGGCGGAGTGCACGCGGATGAAGGCTTCCTGCACGACGTCCTCACAGGAGGCGGTGTCGTCGAGCAGCAGCGCCGCCAGTCCGAGGAGGGAGCGGTAGTGCGCGCGGTAGGTCTCGGTGAGGTGGTCGACTGTGGTGCCGGCTGCCATCGCGTCGTCAGTGTCCCCACGCTGCGTCGACAACTGCGCGGGGCGCGCGGCGGACCAGGGGGCGATCACCGGCATGCCCCCGGAAGCCCGTGGGCGCTGCGGGCGCACTGCTGCGCCTGCTGCTCCCGCCGGGGCGATGGTGAATCCGAGTACCTCTGCCACGCCTGTTGGACACGCTTCCCCCCAAAAGGGTTGTACGCGCAAGGCACCGCTTGTGGCGATGCGTCAAATGCCCTCATGCGCACCAGCTCTTTCCAAACACCCCAATTGCCCTGATACGACCACCCTGACGCGATCGTCCCGCCACCCCAGGGCTCCAGGAGTGGCCCGCGAACACCACGGGCACCCCCGAGGGATGACCCGATAAGACGCCACCCACCGGCCGCCGGTTGCAGCATCGCGGGAAACGAATGATCGAACAGAACATCAGCCCAGATCAAGTGACGCGAACGAGCACCCCACACACGAAATCTTCACACGTCCCACAAAGTATGTCGTAGGCGGCCGGCCCCTCGCAGCCACTCCCGCCAACTACCGCACCCACAACCGAATCCGCAGGTCACAGCGCCACCAGCAAATCGCCATCAAAGCGACAACCAGCAAAAATCAACTGGAGGCCAGGGACCGGAAATCGAGAAAGGGAGGCGGGTAATGGGAATGCGATCCCCCGCCCAAAGGGCCGGCTCCCGAGCCCCGGCAACCGCCGGGCGAAATCCGCAATGCACCAGCCGAGAACCCAACGGCCAAACAATCCGAACGAATCGAGCGAACCAACCGAACCGGGCAAGTCGAACCGGGCAAGTCGCACCGATGAAACGGATCACACGGACCGAGCAGACGAAGGACCCCGTGGACCCCGAGTAGACCGTGGACACCGAGGCCCCCGAGGCCCCCGAGG
>LIQL01000159.1 GCA_001418405.1 Streptomyces diastatochromogenes
CAGGGCGGCGGCCAGGGCGGCCCCCGTCCGCAGGGCCAGGGCGGCGCGCGTCCGACCCCCGGTGCCATGCCCCGTCCGCAGGGTGCGGCCCCCGGCGGTGCCGGTCCGCGTCCCGGCGGCGGTAACCGTCCGAACCCGGGCATGATGCCGCAGCGTCCGGCTGCCGGCCCGCGTCCGGGCCCCGGCGGTGCCGGCGGTCGTCCGGGCGGCGCCGGTCGTCCCGGTGGCGGCGGCGGTGGCGGTCGTCCGGGTGGCGGCGGCGGTTTCGCCGGTCGTCCCGGTGGCGGCGGTCCCGGTGGTGGCGGCGGCTTCGGCGGTCGTCCCGGCTTCGGCGGTCGTCCGGGTGGTCCCGGCGGCCGTGGTGGCACGCAGGGTGCGTTCGGCCGTCCCGGCGGTCCGGCGCGTCGTGGTCGCAAGTCGAAGCGGCAGCGCCGTCAGGAGTACGAGGCGATGCAGGCCCCGTCCGTGGGCGGCATCATGCTGCCGCGCGGCAACGGCCAGACCGTTCGCCTCTCGCGCGGTGCCTCGCTGACCGACTTCGCGGAGAAGATCAACGCCAACCCGGCGTCGCTGGTCCAGGTCATGCTGAACCTGGGCGAGATGGTCACCGCGACCCAGTCGGTCTCCGACGAGACGCTGCAGCTGCTCGCCGACGAGATGAACTACAACATCGAGATCGTCAGCCCGGAGGAGGAGGACCGCGAGCTGCTCGAGTCCTTCGACATCGAGTTCGGCGAGAACGAGGGCGGCGAGGACATGCTGGCGGCCCGTCCGCCGGTCGTCACCGTCATGGGTCACGTCGACCACGGTAAGACCCGCCTGCTGGACGCGATCCGCAAGACGAACGTGGTCGCGGGCGAGGCCGGTGGCATCACCCAGCACATCGGTGCCTACCAGGTCACGACCGAGGTCAACGACGAAGAGCGTCGCATCACCTTCATCGACACCCCGGGTCACGAGGCGTTCACCGCCATGCGTGCCCGCGGTGCGAAGTCGACCGACATCGCGATCCTCGTGGTGGCGGCCAACGACGGTGTCATGCCGCAGACGATCGAGGCCCTGAACCACGCCAAGGCGGCCGACGTGCCGATCGTGGTCGCGGTCAACAAGATCGACGTCGAGGGTGCCGACCCGACGAAGGTGCGCGGTCAGCTGACCGAGTACGGCCTGGTGGCCGAGGAGTACGGCGGCGACACCATGTTCGTCGACATCTCCGCCCGCCAGGGGACCAACATCGAGCAGCTGCTCGAGGCCGTCGTCCTCACCGCGGACGCCGCCCTCGACCTGCGGGCCAACCCCGACCAGGACGCCCAGGGCATCGCGATCGAGGCCCACCTCGACCGCGGCCGCGGCGCCGTGGCGACCGTCCTGGTCCAGCGCGGTACCCTCCGCGTCGGCGAGACGATGGTCGTGGGCGACGCCTACGGCCGGGTCCGCGCGATGCTCGACGACAAGGGCAACCACGTCGAGGAAGCGGGTCCGTCGACCCCCGTCCTGGTCCTGGGTCTGACCAACGTCCCGGGCGCCGGCGACAACTTCCTGGTCGTCGACGAGGACCGCACGGCCCGCCAGATCGCCGAGAAGCGCGCGGCGCGCGAGCGCAACGCCGCGTTCGCCAAGCGCACCCGCCGGGTGTCCCTCGAGGACCTCGACAAGGTGCTCAAGGCGGGCGAGGTCCAGCAGCTCAACCTCATCATCAAGGGCGACGCGTCCGGTTCGGTCGAGGCCCTGGAGTCCTCGCTGCTCCAGCTCGACGTCGGCGAAGAGGTCGACATCCGGGTGCTGCACCGCGGCGTCGGTGCGGTCACGGAGTCCGACATCAACCTGGCGTCCGGCTCCGACGCGATCGTCATCGGCTTCAACGTGCGGGCCGAGGGCCGCGCCACGCAGATGGCCGAGCGCGAGGGCGTCGACGTCCGGTACTACTCGGTCATCTACCAGGCGATCGAGGAGATCGAGGCGGCCCTCAAGGGCATGCTCAAGCCGGAGTACGAGGAGGTCGAGCTCGGCACGGCGGAGATCCGCGAGGTCTTCAAGTCGTCCAAGCTGGGCAACATCGCGGGTGTGCTCATCCGTTCCGGCGAGGTCAAGCGCAACACCAAGGCGCGCCTCATCCGCGACGGCAAGGTGGTCGCGGAGAACCTCAACATCGACGGTCTGCGCCGCTTCAAGGACGACGTCACCGAGATCCGCGAAGGCTTCGAGGGCGGTATCAACCTCGGCAACTTCAACGACATCAAGGTCGACGACGTCATCGCGACGTACGAGATGCGGGAGAAGCCGCGCGGCTGATCTTGTAGTAGTCCGCCCGGTGTGCGGTCCACCAGGAACGGTGGCCGGGCGACGGGCGGGCCGGGGCCGGTCGGCGGGAATTTCCGTCGATCGGCCCCGGTCGTTCCGTGTACGGTTCGAAATGACACGCACGCCCCCGGCCGACGCCGGGCGGCACCCCGAAGGCCCCACGGGTGGCTTGACCCGTCATGCATGTACGTAGGGACGTTGTCCTTCGACCTGCTTCTCGGCGACGTACGGTCGCTGAAGGAGAAGCGCTCCGTCGTCCGCCCGATCGTCGCCGAGCTGCACCGCAAGTACGCGGTGAGCGTCGCGGAGGTGGGAGACCAGGACCTCTACCGCAGGGCCCGTATCGGCCTGGCGGTGGTGTCCGGGGACGTCGGACACCTGACGGACGTCATGGACCGCTGCGAGCGCCTGGTCGCCGCACGGCCCGAAGTGGAGCTGCTGTCGGTACGCCGACGGCTGCACGGCGACGACGAGTGACCCCCGAGACCGGGCGGGTCGTCGCCGGTGGAAGCACAATCGTGAAAGACAAGAAGGAGACGGACCAGTGGCCGACAATGCGCGGGCGAAGAAGCTGGCGGACCTCATCCGGGAGGTGGTCGCCCAGAAGTTGCAGCGCGGCGTCAAGGACCCGCGGCTCGGCACGCACGTGACCATCACCGACACCCGGGTCACCGGCGACCTGCGGGAGGCGACGGTCTTCTACACGGTGTACGGCGACGACGAGGACCGGGCGAGCGCCGCCGCCGGGCTGGAGAGCGCCAAGGGCGTGCTCCGCTCCGCGGTGGGGGCGGCGGCCGGCACCAAGTTCACGCCGACGCTGACGTTCGTCGCGGACGCCCTGCCGGAGAACGCCCAGACGATCGAGGACCTGCTCGACCGGGCCCGGGCCTCGGACGCCCAGGTGCGCCAGGCGTCGTCGGGCGCCAAGTACGCCGGTGAAGCGGACCCGTACCGCAAGCCGGGCGGCGACGAGGACGACGAGGACGCAGCGGCAGAATGAAGCGGCAGAGCAACAAGCCGGGCGGCCTGGTCATCGTCGACAAGCCGTCCGGTTTCACGTCGCACGACGTCGTGGCGAAGATGCGCGGGATGGCCCGCACCCGCCGGGTCGGGCACGCCGGCACCCTCGACCCGATGGCGACCGGCGTCCTGGTCCTGGGCCTGGAACGGGCCACCAAGCTGCTCGGACACCTCGCGCTGACGGAGAAGGAGTACGTCGGCACGGTGCGGCTCGGGCAGAGCACGCTCACCGACGACGCCGAGGGCGAGATCCTGGCGTCGAAGGCGGCCCACGGCATCGCCCGCGAGGACATCGACGCCGGGGTCGCCGAGCTGTCCGGCGCGATCATGCAGGTCCCGTCCAAGGTCAGCGCGATCAAGATCGACGGCAAGCGCTCCTACAAGCGGATCCGGGACGGCGAGGACGTGGAGATCCCGGCCCGGCCGGTGACCGTCTCCTCGTTCGTGGTGCACTCCGCGCACGAGACGGAGGCCGCGGACGGCACCCCGGTGACCGACGTGCTGGTCTCCGTGGTCTGCTCCTCCGGCACCTACATCCGTGCCCTCGCCCGTGACCTGGGCGCCGGGCTCGGCGTGGGCGGCCACCTGACCGCGCTGCGGCGCACCCGGGTCGGCCCGTACAAGCTCGACCGGGCGCGGACGCTGGAGCAGCTCCAGGCGGCGGTGGACGACCCCGAGGGCGGCGGCCTGCCGATCATGCCGCTCGGGGACGCCGCGGACGCCGCGTTCACCCGCTGGGACGTCCCCGAGGCGCAGGCCCGGTTGCTGCTCAACGGTGCGCGGGTGCCGATGCCGCTCTTCGAGGGCGACGGCCCGGTGGCGGCCTTCGGGCCGGACGGCACGTTCCTCGCGCTGGTGGAGAACCAGGGCGGGCGGGCCAAGAGCCTGGCGGTCTTCGCCTAGCGGACGGCGGTCGAGGGGGAGGTGGTGGAACGCGGGCCGTGCCGACGGGCGCGGAGCGTGCGGCCCGCGCTCCACCATCCCCCTCGCTGAGTCTCTGTCCAGCGCCTCGCGGTGATTCACCCCCGCGAGCAGGCGCTCGGAGTGAATCACGGCGCGGAAGGGGGCGCGTTCGCCGTGCACCCTGTCGCGAAGATCACTGTCTGTCTACCGTCGTCGCCGATGAGCACGGACGGTAACGGGCGGGGAGGTTCGCGCATGGTGGTGCTGGACGTCGACAGGGACGTGTGCGGAGATGCGTACGGGGTGGTTGCCGGGGGCGCGTTCGCAAGGCCGCACGCAGGGGCGTACCGGGGGGCGCACGGACGACCCCGCGGGGGAGCGTGCGGTGCGGCCGGCGAGGTCGCCGAGGGGAGCGCGGGCGAGGAACCAGCCCTGGAATGGCGGGAGTTGGTGAGCGCCGCGACCGCTCCCGGGGTGGGTTCCGGAACGGCGGCCGGTCGGCTGTGCGGCATCCTGCTGGGCGTGCCGGACGCCACCCCGTACCTGGCCGTCCTGCGACTGCTCGCCGACCGGATCACCGAGCTGTCGGTCGCGGCCGGCGGCTTCGCGGACTCCGGCCTGGCCACGTTCGGCCCGGTGTTCTGGCGGTGCCTGGCGCTGGCGCCGGCGGACCGGCTGGAACTGCTGCGCCGGCTGCTGCCGGCCGACGGACCGCCGCCGGCCGCGCGGGGCGGGCGACCGCCGCGCCCCTTCGCCCGCCCGCCGCGCGTGCGGGTCCACCCCGCCGACGGCGAGACGGACCGCCGGGCGGACGCCGGGTGGGTCGACACCCCGCCGTGGGCCGACGGCCCCGCAGAGGGCCGTGAGGGGGCCGTGGAGCCGTGCGGTCCCGATGGCGGGCACCTGCGCCCCGGGCGCTTCCTCGATCTCGTCGCGGAGCTGCTGAAGGCCGCCCCCGAGCGGACCCAGCCGGTGCTGTGCGGCTGGTTCGACGACGTCCGTCCGCTGCTGGCGGCGCCCGGCGCGCCCCGCCCGGTCACCGTCGCGGACGCCGCGCAGGCGCTGCTGCACACCCACCGCACCCGGGCGCTGGACGCCCTCGTGCAGACGCTGATCGGCGTGCCGCACCCGCGCGCGACCGAGCTGCTGGACGCGCTCGCCGAGGACGAGCCGGTGGCGCTGCGGCGGGTCACGGCGCCGTGGGGGAGCGGTCCCGGGCGCGGGGGGCACGCGCCGTCGGCGGCTCCTCGGGACGGTGCGGCGGCGACCGGCCGGTGGTCGGCGGGCGCCGCAGGGTGTCCGATGCAACAGCGGCCAGTCGACCCTTCGCGCGAAGCCGCGCTCGCGGCATGGCAGTCTTAGACCTGCGCCATGCCGAAATGGCGCAGTGGACGGTCAAGAGTTCGGGCGAGGAGCGGGCAGAGTGCAGCGCTGGCGTGGCTTGGAGGACATCCCCGAGGGTTGGGGACGCAGCGTCGTCACCATCGGCTCGTACGACGGAGTGCACCGCGGCCACCAATTGATCATCGGTCGTGCGGTGGCCCGCGCCCGCGAGCTGGGGATCCCGGCCGTGGTCGTCACCTTCGACCCGCACCCGAGCGAGGTGGTCCGCCCCGGCACCCATCCGCCGTTGCTGGCCCCGCATCACCGCCGGGCCGAGCTGATGGCGGAGCTGGGGGTGGACGCGGTGCTGGTCCTGCCGTTCACCAAGGAGTTCTCGCAGCTGGCGCCCGCCGACTTCGTGGTGAAGGTGCTGGTCGACAAGTTGCACGCGCAGCTCGTCGTGGAGGGGCCGAACTTCCGCTTCGGCCACAAGGCCAAGGGCACCGTCGACAGCCTCGCCGACCTGGGCCGCACCTACGACTACACGGTCGAGGTCATCGACCTCTTCGAGCGCGGCACCGCGGGCGGCGGCGTGCCGTTCTCGTCCACGCTGGTGCGTCGGCTGGTCGCCGAGGGCGACGTGGCCGGGGCCCGGGAGGTCCTCGGGCGGCCGCACCGCGTCGAGGGCGTGGTCGTCCGCGGCGCACAGCGCGGCCGTGAACTCGGCTTCCCCACGGCCAACGTGGAGACCCTGCCGCACACCGCGATCCCGGCCGACGGGGTCTACGCGGGGCTGCTGCACGTCGAGGGCGAGGCGATGCCGGCGGCCGTCTCGGTCGGCACCAACCCGCAGTTCGACGGCAAGGTGCGGACGGTGGAGGCGTACGCCATCGACCGGATCGGACTCGACCTGTACGGGCTGCACGTCGCGGTGGACTTCCTCGCCTACATCCGCGGCCAGGAGAAGTTCGACACCCTGGACGCGCTGCTGGAGCGGATGGCGGTCGACGTGAAGCAGGCCCGCGGCCTGATCGCCGAATCCGGCCTGGCGTAGGGCACTTGGCGCCCGCGAGGGCGCACGAAAGGGGCGGGGCCCGGCAGTCGACTGCCGGGCCCCGCCCCTTTCGTGCACGCCCCGCAGCTCACTGCGGGGGCGGCTGCTGCGTCCAGCCGCCCTGCTCCGGCAACGGAGCGTCCGGGGCGGGCTGTTGCTGCCAGCCGGCCGGCGGCTGGGCGGCGGGCTGCTGGGTCCAGCCGCCCTGCTGCGGCGGGTAGCCGGCCGGCGGCTGGCCCTGCTGGGGGACCTGCTGCTGGGCCTGCTGCTGGGCCTGCTGGGCGTACTGCTGCTGGGCGTACGGGTCCTGCTGCTGGGCGTACGGGTCGCCGCCCATCTGCTGCCCCATCTGCGCCTGTGCGTACATCCCCTGGGCCTGCTGCTGGCGCGCGAAGTCCTCGGCGACCAGGGCGGAGAGGTTGAAGTACGCCTCGCGGGTCTTCGGCCGCATCATGTCGAGGTCGACCTCGGCGCCGGCGGCGAGGTGCTCGTCGAACGGCACCACGACGACACCGCGGCAGCGGGTCTCGAAGTGCGACACGATGTCCTCGATCTTGATCATCTTTCCGGTCTCGCGGACTCCGGAGATGACCGTGATGCCGCGCTGCACCAGGTCGGCGTAGCCGTGCGCGGAGAGCCAGTCCAAGGTGGTGCTGGCGCTGCTGGCACCGTCGACCGACGGGGTGGAGATGATGATCAACTGGTCGGCGAGGTCGAGCACACCGCGCATCGCGCTGTAGAGCAGACCGGTGCCCGAGTCGGTGAGGATGACCGGGTACTGCTTGCCGAGGATGTCGATCGCGCGCCGGTAGTCCTCGTCGTTGAACGTCGTCGAGACGGCCGGGTCGACGTCGTTGGCGAGGATCTCCAGGCCCGAGGGGGCCTGCGAGGTGAACCGGCGGATGTCCATGTAGCTGTGCAGGTGCGGGATCGCCTGCACCAGGTCACGGATGGTCGCCCCGGTCTCGCGGCGGACCCGTCGACCGAGCGTGCCGGCGTCCGGGTTGGCGTCGATCGCGAGGATCTTGTCCTGCCGCTCGGAGGCCAGGGTGGCGCCCAGCGCGGTGGTCGTCGTGGTCTTGCCGACGCCGCCCTTGAGGCTGATCACCGCGATTCGGTAGCAGGACAGCACCGGCGTGCGGATCAGCTCCAGCTTGCGCTGGCGCTCCTCCAACTCCTTCTTCGCACCCAGCTTGAACTTGGACGGCTGGGCGTTGGCGCCCGGCTTCCGCTTCTTGGGCTGGTTGCGCAGCAGGCGGTCGGAGGTCAGCTCGACCGCGGCGCTGTAGCCGAGCGGCGCACCGGGGGTGGCGCGCTGGGGCTGCTGCTGGCCCGGCTGCGAGTACTGGGCGTAGTTGGCCGCCGCGTTGGGATCGCCGAACTGCTGACCGGGGAGCGGCTGTTGACCCTGTTGTTGCTGCGGTGGCTGCTGCTGGGCCTGTTGCTGCTGCGGCTGTTGCGGCTGCTGGGGGTAGCCGGGCTGGGCCTGCTGCTGTTGCTGGGCGTGCTGCTGGGCCTGTTGGGCCTGCTGGGGGTAGCCCTGCTGCGGGTAGCCGTAGGCGGGCTGCTGCGGCTGGGCGTTGGCCTGTTGCTGGGCCTGCTGCGGGTGCTGACCCTGCTGCACCTGCTGCGGATAGCCGTACGCGGGCTGCGGGTAGCCGTAGCCGCCCTGCTGTGCCGGGGCGGCCTGCTGCTGCGGGTAGCCGCCCTGCTGGGGCTGCTGCGGCTGCTGGGCCTGCTGGGGGTAGGGCTGCTGAGGCGCCTGGGGCTGGGCCTGCTGCGGCTGGGGCTGTGCCGGCTGCTGCTGGGCCTGCTGGGGGGCGACCGGCTGCTGCTGGCCGGCCTGCGCCATCCGCGGGTCGGCCGGCTGGAACTCCGGCGGCAACGGCGGGAGTCCGCCCTGCGGGGGCACGCCCTGCTGCTGACCGTCCGCACCGGGCCACGGCGCACCCGCCGCCGGAGCGCCCTGCGGCGCCCCCTGCTGCGGCGGCATGCCCTGCGGGGCGACGCCCTGCTGGGGCACGCCCTGGACGGGCGCCTGCTGCTGCGGGGGCTGCTGGGCCGGCTGCTGGCCCTGGACGGGCTGAGCCGGCTGGGCAGCGGGCTGGGTGCCTGCCGCGGCCGCCGTTGCGGCTGCGGTGGCGGCCTCCGGCCCGGGAGCCGGTGCGGGCTGTTCGGGCGCGGGCGGGGCGGGCACGGCCTCCGGCTGCGGCGTCGCGGCGGACTGCGGCTCGGGCGTCGGGTCCGCCGCCGGCTCCGCGTCGTCCTCGTCGTCGCCCCAGAGGGAGGCCGAGGGGTCCGGACCGTTGCCGGCGCGGACGTTGGCACCGGGCGCGTCGGCGGCGGCCGGAGCCGACGTACCGCCGGCCGCGGCGGCCGCGTCGTCCCCGCCCGCGTCGTGCGGACGCAGGGTCGGGAAGCCGGGAGGCGCGGCCGGACCGGGCGCCCCCTGCTGCGGAACGCCGGGGGTCGCGGAGCCCTGGACGGGCCCGGACGGCGGCTGACCGGTCGACGACGGGCCAGCGGCACCGGTGGGAGGCGTCGCGGAGGAGGCCGCGGCGCCCGCGCCGCCACTGGTGTCGTTGCTGCCGTACCAGGCCGGAGCCGCGAAATCGATCTTGAACTCGCCGGTCAGGTCGAACTCGGACTGGTCGTCGTCAGGATCGTTCCCGTCCGGGCGGAAAGCCTCCTGGTCTTTCACTGTGCCTCCTGGTCTACTGCAACGCACCTGAACGGCAGGACCGGATACAGGCGGATCGATCGGATGTAACGGAAGTCGGAGCACGCCACCCGGGGTTGCGCCACCACTGCTATGTCTCCATCCCCGTGTCGACTGCCGTCGTGCACTGCCGATGTGAGGTGCTCCTGCGGCTCTCCCCACAGCCTAATCAACAGTCGGCCGATAACGGCAGTCGATGCCATGTCGTCTTCAAGCCCGGTCGGCACGCCTACGGGCGCACCCCGTGGATGCGCCCGTAGCTCGTGCCGGCGGCCGGTCGCTTCGTGCGGCGCACGTGACGCCCGCGGACAACCGGCCGGTGCGCGGGGTCAGTCCATGCGGCGCGGCCCGCCCAGCAGGTTCGTCTCCGGCTCGGTGGGCTGGGTCATGACGAACTGGTGGCCGCCGTCCCGCCGGCACCACAGCATGGCGTTGTCGCTCAACGTCGGCAGCACCGCCCCGACGTTGTCCGGCAGGCGCATGATCCGCGTCACAACCTCGGCCTCCTCGGGCGAGAGTCGCTGCAGGCCGACCAGGTCCGCCCGGCCGAGCATCTGCGGCGAACGCGGCCCGAGGAACGGCAGCACCGTCAGCACGGTCTGCCAGGGGCTCGGCGCGAGCTGGTTGCGCGGCGGACGCGCACCCATGTCGCGGACGACGAGGACGGGGCTGGAAACCGACGGTCCCTGCGGCGCGATCTGGCGCACGTCGAAGACCGAGACGCACTGCTGACCGCCACCGGCGGCCTGCGCCATCTGGCCCCAGGCCGGCGGCCGGGCGGTCTCCACCGCGACCCGGGCGCCGGTGGCGACCGTGCGCAGCGCCAGCACCTGGGCCATCCACATGCTGCCGACCAGCGCGATCTCCATCGGCGCGGGGCGCAGCAGGCTCAGCACCGCCGGCTGGTTCTGCGGGTCGATGCCGATGATGACGCCGTCGTCGCCGACCGGCAGGGTGAGTTCGGCAAGCGACTCGGCCGTCAGGACGTGCGGGTTGCGCCGCGGGCCGCGCAGGCCGAAACCGGGGCGCGGCTTCGGCCCCGTCGGCCCGGACTGCTCCTCGTCGGGGCGCGGCTGGTGCGAGAGCCGACCACCGGAGACGCCCTGGTTCGTCGGGGTGCGCCAGCCGTCGCTGCTGACGTTGACGCGGGGCTGGTACGTGGGAGTGCCCATCAGCGGGTACCTCCGAGGGGAAGCGTGGCCAGCAGGCCGGGCAACTGCTCGCGGTCGAGCCGGACGAGTCCGACCTTGACGGAGCTGGAACGGCGCTCCAACTCGGTCTGCGCGTCGGAGAGTTCGTTGTCGCTGCGGGTCGACAGCCGGATGTAGCCGGAGATGGCCGGCAGTCGGCCGCTGCCGTGCGTGGCGGTCAGCGCGAAGGTGCTGGCCATCGCCCGGGTGCTGGTCAACAGCTGGGTGACGGCGGCCAACGGGGCTCCGCCGCGGCCGAGTTGGGGCCAGCGACCGATCCAGTACGTGCTGTGCCAGCGGTCGTCGCAGCGCATCGCCCGGGTGGTCTCCTGGGTGCGGCGGGCGGCCCGGCCGTCCCGGCCCATCGCGCCGTTCGCGGCCCGCGGGCTGACGCACACCGCGGTGCCGACCGCGGCCACCACCTCGCGCTCGTCGAGGACCTTGGCGCGCACGCCGTGCGCGGTGAGCCGGCTGACGAGCTGGTCGGCGGCGCGGAGCAGGGAGCGCTGGGAGCCGTTCATGCCGCCGCCGCGGGCCTCGATCGCCTCGGCGCACAGCTCCGGGTCCAACTTCAGCGCGATCCAGGTCAGCTGCACCGCGGGGGTCTGCGACTGGGCCTGGAGCGGCGCGTAGGAGCGGGCGGCGACGGCCTGCTCGGGCAGGTGCGGCGCCGGCGCGGGCTGGGTGTACTGGACGAACTGCGCGGACTCCAGGTGGATGTCCTCGACGTCCAGCGCGGTGTGCAGCAGCTCCAGCGGGACCATGTGGCTGCCGCGCTGCGGCCGCAGCGGTTCGTCGCGGGCGTCCACCTGGACGATGGCGGTCAGGAACGTGCCGTCGCCGACGAAGCCGATGGTGCGCTGCTCGGCGTCGGTGTACTCGTAGGTGCGCAGCGCCGGGTCGCACTCCACCACCGGGGCGAAGGCGGGGTCGACGCCCTGGGTGGCGGCGAGGTTCTCGCCCGCGGTCTTCCCGCGGCGGTTCATCGCGCGCACGGTGATGATCCACTCGGGCAGCGGGATCTTCCGGCGCCGGCCGAGCGCGAAGATGACCAGGACGACCGCCACCACCACGGCCACGGTCAGCGCCACCGGGTGATGCATCGACAGGCCCACCAGGACCAGTGCCGCGGCGAGTTCGATGATGGCCAGTTGTTGGACGCGGACGCCGCCGATGGTGCCGGCCTGTTGGCGCAGCCGGGGCGAAACCGGTCCGGCCGCAGCCCGACCCCCGTTTCCTCTGCTGCCCGGAGCTGTGCCGTCTTGGCCCTCATTTCCCGCGTTCTGCGGTGCAGCGGAAGGCTGTTGCTGCTGTTGCCGCCCATTGCGGCGTCGAGCCCTGGTGGCGCTGGACATCCCCCGGCCTGCTCCTCTACTGGTGGTGGTGCCTCTAGGCGTATCGGCCGCCGCTGAGACTGGTGCGTTGGAAGGTGGCACCCGTACCGTACGGCTCGATCGATACACGGCATAGTAGAGGGCGCTACGGCGTGAGTGCCGGGGGCGGTCGATGTGGATCCAACAGGCGGGGAGAGAAAGCAACAATGGCATCACGTCGGGACGAGCTGAATGCGTATTCGTTCGCTCGAAAGCGCACGAATGCGGCATTTCTGAAGCCGCTGCCGAACGGTTCCATCGAAAGCGCGCCGAGACCGCTGAAGGCCGTGTTGCCCAGTGTGGTGATGGGGGTCCTGGTGCTCGTGGGGTTCGGGGCCTGCGGCATTCTCAAGCCGGTCGCCCCGGCGGGATGGGACACCGTGGGGGCAAATGTCCTCGTCGGGGATGAATCCACCACTCGCTATGTCGTACTCGAAAGCAAGGACGCCAACGGCAAAAAGCAGAAGCTGCTCCACCCCGTTCTGAATCTGGCCTCCGCCAAGCTCCTTCTCGACCCGAAGAAGTTCCAGGTCGTCAAGGTGAAGGAATCGGAGTTGGACGGGAAGTTGCCGCACGGTCCGGCCATCGGCATCCCGTATGCCCCGGATCGGCTGCCCGCCGCGAACCAGGCCGACAAGGCCAAGACCTGGGCGGTCTGTGATCGCCCGGGCAGCGGGGAGAACAGCAAGAGTCAGCAGGCCGTCTTCGTCCTCGACGGCAAGGACAAGCTGGACATCGACAACCCCAAGAAGGGCAAGCTCGACTTCCACCAGGCCCTGTACGTAGAGGATCCCGACGGGGTGCCGTGGCTGGTGGACAGCAACGGCTTCGCCTTCCAGATGATCGCCAACGCGGGGCAGGCGTTGGCCGAGGCGCGGGCCGGCATGAAGCACACCGACGTCGAGGACGACCGGAGCCTGCGGCGGATCATCTTCGGCTCCCAGGCGGAACCGCAGAAGGTCACCGCCGAGTTCATGAACACGCTGATCAAGAGCCCGTACGCGATCAGCATGCCGACCGTGCCCGGTGCGGGGCGCGAGGTCTCCAACTCCGACGTCCCGGCGGCGGCTCGCAAGATCGGCTCGATCCTCCAGGACAGCAACGGCCAGAAGTACGTGGTCCTCTTCGACGGCGTCGCACAGGTCAGCAACTTCGTGGCCAACCTCCTGGAGCAGGGCCCCAACGCCGCGGCGGTGAACGGCAACAGCGGCAAGGCGCTGCAACCGGTGAGCGTCGCCACCGGAAGCATCCGCCACCCCAAGCTGGACACCGACAACCGTCCGTACACCTTCTACGGCAAGGTGAAGGGCACGGAACTGGACAACCCCTGGCCCAAGGAGCCGGTCACCGCGGCCAACGACTTCGCGCACGGCTCCCAGACCGGCGGCCTGTCCTCGCCGACGCCGAACGGCGTCTCCTGCAGCGTCTACAAGGGCACCACCACCAAGTTCGCGGGCGTCGACACACTCGGCTACCCCAACGGACTCCCGGACATGACCACCTGGGTCGGGAAGGACTACCCGGCCAAGATCGCCCCGGGTTCCACCACCTACGTCACGCCCGGCAGCGGCCTGCTGTACCAGCAGGCCGCCAACCCCAAGGCGACGTCCGGCAGTCTCTTCCTGGTCACCGACACCGGTCTGCGCTACTCGATCCCGCGGAACAACGATTCCGCCACCAAGGCCGGCAGCGACAAGCAGGACCAGGACCAGGCCCAGATCCATCTCGGCTACGGCGAGGCGCACCCGCCGCTCATCCTGGATGCGTGGTCCAAGCTGCTCTCTGCGGGGCCGTCCCTGGACATCCCCAGCGCGAGCAAGCCGCAGGCTTCCTGACCCGGCCGGAAGGGCCGTCGGCAGTCGTTGCTCACTCCGCTCAGGGCCGGGCCCGGCACCCTCTCGTGGTGCCGGGCCCGGCCCTTGCGCCCTGTGGCGTCCAAGTCCTTTGCATTGCAGGGGAGTCGGGCTCTCGCGCCGCACCGGGATTGCTCCACCAAGCCGCCACTTCTCCCCGGAATCTCCACTAGCACGCGCCCGAAACCACCCCATCTGCCGGATTTCACTGAACGGTGGTTTCTCGACGCCCAGTTGACATTGTTGTGATCCCGTCACGACGGCCGTCCCCCTGTTGGGAACTGGCGTGTCGAGTAGGTAATGTGGCAGAAGGCGTCAGCAGGAGATGCCACCCGCGCACTGCCCTCGTCGGCGCCGCGCGGGCCGATGCACGAGTCTCATGGGGGACGTTGACCATGGCTGGTCAGTTCACACTCACTCACGAGGAGATGGTCGCGTTCAGCGGCAAAATCGACTCGGTCAACCAGGCGATCCAGGGCGAGCTCCAGCGTCTGAACACGGTTGTCGACAACATCACCTCGGGCTGGAAGGGCCAGGCCGCCTCCTCGTACCACCAGCTGCAGTCGCAGGTGAACGAGGACGGCAACCGGATCAACCAGCTCCTGGCTGAGATCAAGGAAGCGGTCGACCAGACCACGGGGAACTACCAGTCCTCCGAAGAGGAGCAGGCTCAGTCGATCTCGCACGTCACCGCCCAGGCGTCCCCGTTCGGATGATGGGGCCGCGCCGCTGACCCCGGCGCCTTCGCCCACCCGCCGTGGTCAGGCCCGCCGGTCTCAGCGCCGGTGCCGGTCCTCGCCACGGCATGTGAATCGACTAGGCAGCAACAACTCCTGAGGAGACCCCATGTCCGGCCAGATCCTGGTCAATTTCCACACGATCAGCCAGGCGAGCTCCGACGTGCGGCAGACCGCCAACAACATTCGCCAGCAGCTCGACGACCTCGAGGCCGGCGTCAAGAAGGTCGCCGCCAGCTGGGAAGGCGCCGCGCAGGAGGGCTACCAGGCTCGCCAGCGCGAGTGGGACCAGCGCGCCGCGCACCTGCAGCAGACGCTGGAGGCCATCGCCAAGGCGCTCGACACCGCCGCGCAGAACTACCAGAGCACTGAGAGCAAGAACGCCAGCATCTGGCAGTGACCGCGCATCGCGCGCGAGCGTAAAGTGCAGATGGCACACGGCTGAGCAGCCCCTGACGGCTCGCACAGTGGTCGACGAGGGCGGGCGCGCTGCACCAGTGCGCTCGCCCTTCTGGCGTCCGTACGGACGCCCCCAGTTCTCCCGCCGTTACCCCTCGCCCTACCCCAACCCACCTATGGAGAGCAGACAACCCGTGGGATCTCGCGCCATTGGTCTACGAACCGGGCATCGTCGTCGCGTAACGGGTGCACTGGTCACCGCGGCCTGCGTCGCCGGCCTGTCGTGCGTTGCCGCCGCGCCGGCGGTGGCGGACGACGGGAACGTCCCGCTCCAAGACGGCGAGTGCAAGTTCGGCACCAACGACATCAAAGAGACCCCCTGGTCCCTCCAGCGCCTGATCAACAGTCAGATGTGGGCGGGCGGCAACAAGGGGGAAGGCATCCGGGTCGCCGTGATCGACACGGGTATCGACGCGGGCAACAAGCAGCTCCAGGGCGTCATCGAGGGCCCCGGCAAGAGCTACGTCAAGGACGGCAAGCCGACCCAGGACAAGGTCGGCCACGGCACCAAGGTCGCCGGCATCATCGCCGCCCAACCCCGCCCGACCTCCGGCTTCTACGGCCTGGCCCCCGGCGCCAAGGTCATCCCGTTCCAGCAGACCAGCGACGAGCAGGCGGGCACCGCGGACACCCTCGCCACGGCCATTGACGACGCGGTCGCGGCCAAGGTCAACATCATCAACATCTCGCAGGGCACGGCTGCCTCCGAGTCGCTGCTGCCCAGGCTCAAGGCCTCGGTCAAGAAGGCCCAGGACAACGGCATCCTGATCGTCGCCTCGGCAGGCAACAGCGGCGCCAGCGGCGCCGAGAAGAACATCTACCCCGCCGCGTTCAGCGAGGAATTCGACAACGTCATGGCTGTCGCCGCCTCCGATCGCAACAACGAGCGCGCGGCCTTCTCCCAGCCCGGCAGCTTCGTCGGCATCGCGGCCCCCGGCGTCGACATGGTCTCCACCGTCCCGCTCGGCGGCAACTGCGTCGACCAGGGCACCAGCTTCTCCGCTCCCTACGCCACGGGTGCCGCTGCCCTTCTGATGGCCAAGCACCTGAACGACAAGGAGAAGTGGGGGCCGCAGCAGATCATCTGGCACCTGGAGCAGACCGCCGATCGGGTCCGCCGGGGCCGGGACAACAACATCGGTTGGGGCGTGGTCAATCCGATGGCCGCGCTGAACGACGACACCCGGCCCGTCGCCCCGCCCGAGCCCGACAAGCTCTCCAGTGTGGCCGACGGTTCCACCATCCTGCCGGCCGTCGCCACTCTCGGCGAAACCACCGAGGAACGACGTGCCCGCATTGCCATCTACATCGTCGGCGGCGGCCTCCTTGCCGTCGCCGCGGTCGTGGGCTCCTCGGTCGCCTTGCGCGACTGGCGCCGCAAGACCGGACTGACATCACACGGGGAGGCCGAGCATGGCTAATGAGCAGTACGGCGTTGATCTGGACGCTCTCGACCAGTTGGTGAAGGAGCTCAACCAGATCCTGAAGGACATGGGCGGTCCGAACAACAGGGCCAAGAACCAGACGTATCTGCCGCCAAAGGCCCTGGGCAACTCCTTCGGTGAGCAGAAGGACCTGCACAACGCCCACACCGAAATGCAGCAGTACATCCAGGAAAAGATCGTCAAGAAGATCACTGACCTGATCGACGAATTCGGTCAGAAGTCCAAGAAGACGAAGGAAGCCTACGACGACGCCGAGCAGCGCAACAAGATGCATCATTGACAGTGGCAGCTATGGCGTTGACGGTTAGGTGAGGAAGAAGGGGGACGAGGGGTGAGTGGAGACACGGGCGGCGTGCCCACGGATCGTTACGTGGACACCATGTTCTACACCAAGTTCAATCTGAACAATCTCGACAGCTTGAAGTCGATGTTGGACGGCGCCAGCGTCCAGACGGTCCGGGACGTCGCGCGCAACTGGCAGCTCCTGCACGACGACTTGGTCGGCGAGGACGGCCAAGGCGGAATTCAGAAGCGGTTCACCGATGCCGTGAACAAGGTGATGGAGTCCTGGCACGGCGAAGCAGCCAACCGCTTCCAGAAGAAGGCTCAGGAGATCGTCGAGAACTTCCAGAACGGAGCTCCCTTCGCCGTCCAGACGGCGAAGGTCATGGGCGCGACGGCCCAGGACCTCCAGAAGGCCGTCGACAAAGTCTCCACGACCGACGACGGCTGGAACTGGAGCGATGACGTCTGGGGCGAGATGCCCTGGTCGGACCAGATCGACGATGACGACCTGGACAAGGCGCTGAAGTCAGGTGCCAGCACCGGCGGAATCCTTGAAGCAAACAAGGACAACTTGTCGAGCCACCAGAAGAAGCGGCTTGAGGCTGCTGTGGCCATGGAGACTCTCGGCACGTCGTATATGACGCGAGCCACGGGGTTGCGGCAGCCGGGGGCGGGGAATCCCGGGCAAAGGTACCGGGACGACAGGCAATCCGAGCACCCGGACCAGAAGGATCTGGGCGGTATGCCAATGCCCATGGGCCTCGGTAGCGGGCCGGGAGGTGGCGGCGGCGGAGGCAACCTCAAGATCCCCACGCGGGGCATGAAGTCCGCCACCCCCAAAATGCCTGAGACGCCCAAGATGCCGGACCAGCAGGGCATCAGCGGCGGGCTGGGCTCGATGAAGCCGCACACGCCCGATGTGAAGACTGGCCTTGACGGCCTCGGCGGTGGCACCGGCATCAAAATCCCCAACGCAGGCGGTCCGGGCCCTGGCATGGGCGGCGGGACCGGCGTTCACATCCCCAGTGGCGGTGGAGGGGGCGGCGGCATCCCGGGTATTCCCGGCGGCGGCATGCCGGGCCGTGGCTTGCCCACCGGTGGCTTGGGTGGCGTGAAGTCCGGCCCCGGTGGCACGGCCGGCGTGAAGAACGGGCCTGGTGGGACGGGTGGCGTGAAGTCCGGCCCCGGTGGCACCGGAGCAACCGGCGGCACCGGAGCTCGCAGCGGTCGCCCTGGTATGCCAGGCATGGGCGGCGCTCACGCTGGAGGCGGCGGAAAGGGTGCGGGCGGACGTGGCGGCGGCGGTGTCAGCGGCGGCGGCGGCGCGCAGGCTCGACAAAAGGGCGGGATCGTCGGCTCGACCGGCGGCAAGACCAGTGGTGGGAGCGGAACCCAAGGAGGCTCCGGCCTGCACCGCAGCCGCGGTGGGGCAGCGGCTGGCACCAACTCCGGCAGTGGACGTCGCCCGGCAGGCATGATGGGTGGCGCGCACGGTGCCCACGGGGCCAAGGGGAAGGGCGAAGGCCAGAACGGCAACCGCCCCGACTACCTCGTCGAAGACGAGGAGACCTGGACGCCGGAGCGTAATGTGGCTCCCCGGGTCATCGAGTAGGAACGGCCAGGCAAGCAATCGGCAGACACGCTTGGGGCCCGCAGCTCTCAGGCTGCGGGCCCCAGTTCTGTGAGGAAGGTGTAATGGCATGAGCTTCACGCGGACGCTGCGTGCGGTGGGTGGCGCGGTAGTGGCGGGGGCACTGCTCTTCGGCACCGCGCCGGTTGCTTCGGCAGACCAGATCAGGAATGAACAGTGGCCGTTGCAAATGTTCAACGCTGATTCGATCTGGAAGATTTCAACGGGCAAGGGCGTTACTGTCGCCGTTCTTGACAGCCCGGTAGACGGGAATCACGCGGATCTGGCGGGCAGTGTCCTGCCGGGCAAGAACTTCATTACAGGTAGTGGTCCCGCGGACCAAGGGACTGGTGACGACGCCGACCACGGCACGGCGATGGCATCAATTATCGCTGGCCACGGGCACGGTGCTGGTGGAGCCGATGGCGTCAAAGGGCTCGCCCCAGATGCAAAGATCTTGCCCGTCGCCGTTCCAGGTGCATCTGGCCAGCCTAGTGCGGGAGGGGATGGCTTTTCCCAAGCGCTCAGGTATGCCGTCGATAATGGCGCGAAAGTCGTGAACATGTCGTTTGGCACCCAAAAATCCAGCCCTTCTCCGGAAGAGCAACAAGCCATTGACTACGCTCGAAAGCACGATGTGCTTCTAGTCGCCGCTTCAGGTAACGATGGTTCTAGTGCTCCCTCAGTGCCAGCGTCGGTGCCAGGGGTTCTCGCAGTAGGGGCAGCGGACAACCACGGATATGTCTGGCAAAAGTCGGACTACGGGCCGAACGTCAAGCTGGTTGCCCCGGGTGTGAATATCAGGTCTGCAAGTTCGATTGTCGATGTCCACGGCAAGTACCGCCTGGCCGACGGCACATCCGACTCCACCGCCTACGTCTCCGCCGCCGCGGCCCTTCTTCGTGCGAAGTTCCCGGACCTTACTGCCGGGCAGATCGCGAACCGTCTGATCAAGACGGCCAGCCTTCCGGCTGACCAGCAGGGCACGTCGCTTCCGGACCAGCACTACGGCTACGGGTCCATCAATCCGCTCAGCGCGCTGACCAAGGATGTTCCTGCTGGTTCCAAGGACGGCCCCTTCCCCGCCGTGGGCGGTGGCTCGTCTGGTCAGTCTTCCGACCCCAGCAGCGCAGCCGGCGACAATAGCGGCAACCTGACGATCCAGAGCCACAAGGGTCTGAGCGCCCCCTTCATCATTCTCATGCTCGTCGTCGTGGTCGTTCTCCTGGTCATCGTCGTGGTTGTGGTGATGGTGGTTAAGAAGAAGAACCGTCGTAATGGCCCGCCCCCAGGCGGCTTTGGTGGCCCGGGTGGTCCTGGCGGCTTTATGCCGTACCAGCAGCAGTCGCCATACCAGCAGCAGCCCGGCGCGCCCGGCTCCTACCCTCAGGGTCCGCCCACGCAGCCGCCCGGTCAGTGAGACTCTGCTGTAGTTCCAGCGGGAAGTAGCGCAGATGGATTGAGGTCCGCAGCCTTCGGGCTGCGGGCCTCAATGCATTTGAGAGCGAAGCGCGTTTGGAAGGTATGAGTCTCAGAGCGGCGCGGTCCGTGTTTTCGAGGTCTCTTTCCGAATCCGCTAAACCCACGTCGGAGTAGGTGAACTCGCGATGCGATCTATCTCTACACCGTGTGATGCCCGGCTTGGCCTGTGACCTGAGGTGACGCCGCCTCGGGGGACTTCTGACGAGCGAGCTTTCGCGCAGTGCCTGACGGGTTCGGGATGGGTGGCGCGCATCGTTTCCGTATGGAGATATCCGCTACCTGTAGCGAGGAGGTTGTCGTGGTCGTCTCGGGCAGGGGGGATGGGGCGGTGAGCGGTCGCCGGCTGCTGATCGTTGTAGGTCGTGACCGGATGGAGTGTTGTTCCGCGTCCGGGTGGGTCGGAGGAGGCCGTGTGGGAGGAGTGGGACGGGGAGGCCGATACGGCTAGGGAGGGAGGAGGAGGCCAGTGGAAGCCGACGGACGTGCCCCCGGGGGGTGGCCGGAAACCACGACAAAGCCGCTGCACCACCGGCCTGGGCGGTCGGAGTGCAGCGGCTCTGTGAGGGAGAGCGGAGGTTAGCCGAAGACGTCCTCGACGGTGCCCTTGGCCTTTTCCTTGGCGGCGTCGGTGGCTCCCTGGTAGCGGGTGGCGGCACCGCCGGTGTGGGCGTCGACCTGCTTCTGGGCCTGGTTCAGGCCGCGGTCGGTGAGGTCGTTCCGGGCGTGATCGATGTACGTCTTGGGGTCGGTGAGTTCATCCGCCCCCTGCTTGACGCCCTCAACGTACTCTTCGGCCTTCTTCTTGCCGATGTCCGCGGTTTCGTCGAGTTTGATGCCGTCGCGTTCGCCGAAGTGGGTTTCGATGCCCTGCTCGGCGATGTTCTGGGCCATCTCCGTGCCTGCTTCTTGGGCCTTCGTCTTGGCCGCGTCGACGACCTTTTCCTTGACGGTGTCCTTGACCGTTTCCTTGATCTGCTTCTTGGCGTAGTCCGTGACGACCTTGCGGGCCTCCTGGGAGACCGCCTTCTTCGCCAAATTCTTGATGGCGTCCATGGTGGCGTGTTCCATGGCCTTGGTCGCCGCCTGCATGACCTCGTGCTTGATCTTGTCGAGGATCTGACGGACGATCAGCCGGGTCGCCTGGGTGGCGCCGGCCGCGGCGATTTCGGACGTGCCGAAAGTGAAGGGGGCAGCGGCCTGTGCGGCGATGATCTCGGCGGCCAACATGACGAGCTGGACGATGACTGCGATCTTGCCGGCGAGCACGGCAATGGCTGCCGCGTCGAACGCGACGGCGATGATCTCCGCGGCCTCCGCGGCGTCGCGGAGGTAGTGGTCCCCGGTGCTGCCGCCGGCGCCGCCTCCGCCGAAAGCGCCCCATTCCTTGGTGAAGCCTTCGACGGCGTCACCAGCGTTGGCAGAGACGACCTGATTGGCGGCCAGGGAGCCCTGCTCCTGTGCCTGGTTTACCGATTCTGCGAAGTTGCGCCAGATCTGGGCGCATTCGTGGAGTGCGTCCTCGTCGGCGCCCGGCCAGTTGTAGCCGAGGAGGTTCAGCACCCAGCTGACCTCGCTTGGCAGTGTCAATGACACGGTAGTTGTCCCCCGCGCGGTGGTAGTCGATTGCTGGTGGGATGGAGAGAGCGGAAGTGAAGGGTGCGGGGGGTGCGTCAGATCTGCGGGCGGCCGACCGCGCTGATGGTGTGGACGCCCTGCTCGTCGGACTCGGTGTAGGAACGGGCCATGTCGTCGAGCTTGTGGCCGATTCCTTCGAGGCGCTCACCGAGCGAGTCCATCGACTTGAACATGCCGTCCCGGACGGGGACGTAGATCGTGTCGAAGAGATCGCCGAAGTCGCAATCCTTCCAAGGACTATCCATCGACTTGAGGTCGTCCTGCAGCTTCTTCGACGCCTTGGCGAAATCGTTCCCGATGTGGACAAAAGAGTTTCCCTGCGTCCGTAGGACGTCCGGGTCTACATCAAATTCCTGGCCAGCCATCATCGCCCCCGTCTTTGCGGTGCGCTCCGCACCTTGCTCGTCACGCCTAACGGTCTCACATTAGGCGATCTGCGTGGAGTCGTGTCAAGGCGAGAGCGGTGGCCGTCATGGATCCGTTGGATGGGGCGAACGGCGTTGGTATCTCGGCCAATTGGTCCGGCTGCGGCACTGGTGAAAACTCGTGGAATTGGTGAATTTAGGGTGGTGGTGAGGGTGAGTGTGGTCGACTTGTGGGGGTCGGGTGGGTGAGCTGTGTGCCGGGGCCCAGTCACGCCCTCCAGGGCGGGCGATGGCGACGTCAGCCGCGTTCGGTGTCGCAGTCGCTCGGGGCATGGGGGCTGCGTGCCGTCCCGTAGCATTTCCGCTTATGGACATAGCCGACGCGGCCGACAGTGATCAGCCTGATGGGAGTGATCAGGTGCCCCCTGGGGGCGAGAGTGAGCCCCGGGCGAGACTGACGCCTCGTCAAGCGCGTGTCGTTCGCGTCGTGTTGGCCTCAGTGATGATGGCCGCGATGGCGGTGTTGCTGGTGTTGAGGCTGGCTTCCCGTGGGTCGGTGTTGGTTGTCGGGGTGTACGGGGCGGCGCTTGTGCTCTGTGGAGTCGTCATCGAACTTGCTCGTAACGGGCGTACGCGGCTGGGAAGTTGGCTGCTGGGTATCGGGCTGGCGGCCGCGTTGGCGGCGGACTGGTTGCTCTTGCCTTGAGTGCCTGGGGCCCTGGTGTGTGAATGCGGGGAGAGGGTTGTCCCTGTATGCCCGGCCCGCGCGGAGGCGGAACCACGGATGGCTCCAGCAATGTCATCCGCTCCTGATACAAGTGAGATCGGTGTGTCGAGATCCTAGGAGTTGCTGTGTGGTTCGGTGGACGCCAGAAGGTGCCGGGGTTCGGAGCTGTGGTGCTTGCCATGACCTTCGCTCTGGCGGGATGCGGGACGGGTTCGAAGCTGGGTGGCTCCCAGGCGGCCGAGAATGTCCTGCCGCCGCGTGACAGCATGCCGACGGAACTCGGAACTGTGATCAACAAGCCGTCCAGTCGAGCCCTGAACCGTAAAAAGTGCAGCTTCACCGCGGACATGCCCTCGGGATGGTGTGAGGACGCCGTGGCTGAGGGGCATACCGGCTATGGGAACGGCGATGGGAGCAAGCGCCTTCTCTTCGACGTGATCGTGTACCGCAACGACACCGCGGCCAAATACGCCTTCAGGAAGTGGAACACCTCTATCCGGCACACACCTTCCAAGTACCGGATCGTGAACGCCGATAAGTTCGGATCCGAGAGCATGGTGTTCGTGGGGGCCTCGGGGGCGAGCCGGGGCGACCAGCAGATCGTTATCCACGAGGGTCACTTCGTCGGCACGGTGAAGTTCCTCGGGAGTGGTAAGCGGGACGCCCTCGACGCCACCTTGAGCAAGATGTCGGACACGTTCGTCAAGCGGATGCAGAAGGAGGACTAGCCTCCTTCGTTCCCGGAGAGCCCGTTCCCGGAGAGCCCGCTTCTTTCCCTTAGATGCTCCAGCCGAGCAGGGAGCCCGCTGGGTGGCGGAGGCAAGGGCGCTTCGGACCGTGCGGAAGCCGGAAGTCTCGCCCGGCTCCGTCCGTTCCCGCCTCGGATGGGCGGAACGGACGGAGCCGGGCGCAGTCACCTCGGCCCGCGCCGGTCCGGGGCACTCAGAACAACCCGTGCCACATCTGCTCGGTCACCAGGGACCACCAGTTGTCGGGGTCGTCCAGGGACCACGCGTCGAGGGCCACGAGTTGTTCCTGGAAGGCGGCGACCGCGGCGCCCGCGGCGTACGGGTCGAGGCCCGCGAGTTGCCGGCGCGTGGTGACCAGGAGGGTCAGCGAGCGCAGGTAGGCGGCGACGGAGCGGTTGACGAAGCGGGCGCCGCCGGTGCTGGGCTGGACGGCCCACAGGGTGCCGAGTTGGTTCGGGTCGTCCTCCGGGGCGGTGCACTGGACGGCGAGGGTGTAGAGGCCGTCGGTGCCGACGCGGACGTACCCGGCGAGGATGTCGAGGACCTCCGGCGGGGCCTGCGTCCCGGCGCCGCGGAGGTGGGTGGCGACGTCCGCGAAGAGTCCGCCGGCCGGCGGCGCGGCGGGGTCGTCGGCGGTGAAGA
>LIQL01000016.1 GCA_001418405.1 Streptomyces diastatochromogenes
AGACAGGGTGGGGTTGCCGGGTCAGAAGGGCTTGGTCGGCAGGTACTTGCCGTCCAGGGTGATGACGGCGCGCTCGCCGCCCTCGGGGTCGGCGACCTTCTTCACATCCAGCTTGAAGTTGATCGCGCTGATGATGCCGTCGCCGAACTGCTCGTGGACCAGGGCCTTGAGGGTGGTGCCGTAGACCTGGAGCATCTCGTAGAAGCGGTAGATGGTCGGGTCGGTGGGGATGCCGCCGGGGATCGAGCCGCGGGTGGGGATCGTCTGGAGCAGCATCACCGCGTCCTCGTCGAGGCCGAGCAGTTCGGCGACCGCGCGGGCCGACCGGGCCGGCAGGGCGTGCTGGCCGAGGACGGCGGCGGTGACGAACGCGACCGACAGCTCGGCGGCGTCGGCGATCTGCTGCCAGGTGAGGTCCTTGCGCGTCTTGGCCTCGACCGCGGCGAGGGCCAGGGCCTGGCGGGCGTCGGGGTGGAACTGGGCGTGCGGCGTGCGGGGGGTGGTGGCGTCGGTCATGGTGACGGTTTCCTTTCGGTGGTGGGGTGGTCGGGTGCCGGGGAAGAGGCCGGCGGGGTCAGGCGGCGCGGGGTGCGGCGCCCGGGGTCGCCTCGTCGTGCGGGATGCGCTCCACGCCGCCGGAGGCGATGTCGTAGACCCAGCCGTGCAGGCGGAGCGCCTGCTCGGCGAGGGCCCTGGCGACCGAGGGGTGGGTGACCAGGTTGGCCAGCTGGGTGCGGACGTTCTGCCGCACCAGTTCCGCCACGTCCGCGGCGGGCCCGCCGACGGCGGCGCGGGCCCGGGCGGCGTCCGCGTGGTGCAGCCAGTGGGCGACCGCGGGGGTTCCGGAGAGGTCGTGGCCCTTGGCGAGCGCCGTCATCGCGCCGCACGCCGCGTGTCCGCACACCACGACGTCCGTGACCCCGAGCACCGCGACGGCGTACTCGATGCTGGCCGCCACCCCGTCGCCGGACCCGTGGTGGTGGGCCGGGACGAGATTGCCGGCGGTGCGGACGACGAACAGTTCGCCCGGCTCGCTCGACGTGAGCAGTTCCGGGACGACGCGGGCGTCGGAGCAGCTGATGAACAGCGTGTGCGGCTGGTGGTGGGTGGCCAGGTGACCGAACAGGTCGGCCTTGGCCGGGTGGACGTCGCGTTGGAAGCGCGCGACGCGCTCGGCGAGGTCTGGCATGGTCGTTCCCTTCCGTCGGGCTGACCGGTCCGGTGGGGCCGGCGAGATCCACCATGCACGACCTGGACCTATAGAGTCCAAGAGCCACTAGCCATGCCTCCCATAGATCACATCTATAGGAGGTCCTATAGTGGTGACATGGCCCTGGAACTGCGTCATCTGCGTTACCTGCTCGCCGTGGCGGAGCACGGCAGCTTCACCCGTGCCGCCGAGGACCTGCACATCTCACAGCCGACCCTCTCGCAGCAGGTCAAGCAGCTGGAGCGGACGGTGGGGGTGCAGCTCCTGGACCGCACCGGCCGCACCGTGCGCCTGACCGACGCCGGCGAGGCGTACACCCACCACGCCCGGCACGCGCTGCGCGACCTGGCCGCCGCCGAGCGGGCCGTGCACGACGTGCGGGACCTCTCCCGGGGCCACCTGCGCCTGGGGCTCACCCCGACGTTCACCGCCTACCTCGTCGGGCCGCTCATCGCCGAACTGCACGCCCGCCACCCGGGCGTCACCCTGGCGGTCCGGGAGATGCCCCAGGACCGCATCGAAACGGGCCTGCTGGACGACGAGTTGGACCTCGGCATCGCCTTCGCCGGCCCGCACCTGGCCGGGATCGAGGCGGCCGCGCTGTTCACCGAAACGCTGAGCCTGGTGACCGCGGCCGCCTCGATCCCGGC
>LIQL01000160.1 GCA_001418405.1 Streptomyces diastatochromogenes
CGAGTCAACTGCCCCTACTGCCTCAACGACGAGCAGGCGCCCGCCGCCTGACTCTCTCCTCGCTGACCTGGCCGTATTCGGCATTGCAGAGAGCGTCGGCCTCGGCGGACATGAGTGCGTCGGCGAACGTTTTGACCATCGCGCGCAGCAGGTCGGGACTCGCCGCGGCGAGGTTGTCTTCGGCGAGGGCGTGCAGGGGCACACTGTCGGGTGCGGTCATCGTGCTGATCTCCTTCGAGCTTCGACATCTCGAAGATCAGCCGGTGGCCGTTCTTGTATCCGGACACTCACTCCGAAGCCGGGCCAAACGCCCTGATCGGGTGGGAACCCGTACACCACTTCTCAGGACGCAACCCCACGCCCTCTCGCCTGTAGCGCGTGCGAGCGCACCCCTTTCCTTCACCCCACGACGAGGACACAGCCATGCCCCAACCCACCCCCGATGACGAGTTCTTCCGCGATGTCGCATCCCTCGGTGCAACGGCCAACGCCGCCCGGGACGAGGGCCTGCCGCCCGCAGTGCGCGAGGCGCTGAACGACATCGCCGCCGAACAGGCCGACAACCTCTCCCCCCAACCACGGCACCGACAGTGGAACCGCGTGACCACGCCCTAGCTCCGACTCCCGTCCGGCTGGCCGGCCGATTCCGGCCGGGCGGGTGCCTGGCCCCTGACGGTCGCCAGGCCGCTCCGCACGTCCCCTCCCCGTCGTGCGCGGGACGTGCGGGGCATCGGCCACCCGCACAACCCTCCTGCCGGGACCACTCGCCCGGCGGCCACAGCCCCGCCCCTGCGGCACCGGCCAGGCAGACCAGCCGCAGGGGCGGCATCACCCACCCATCACCAGGAAGGAAATCAGCAACGTCCATCTGCTGGCCGATGATCGGGCTCGTCCCTTGACCTGGCAGACCTCTCCAGGCCAGCGAGGCGACAGCCCCATGTTCATCCCCGTGCTGGAGGGCCTGCGGATCCGACGGCGTGGGTCGGGTCGGCCCCGCAGCCGTCCGGATCGTGTCCGCGGTGACAAGGCGTACTCCAGCTACGACAACCGTGCTTACCTGCGACGGCGGGGCATCAAGGCGACCATCGCGCAGCCCGAGGATCAACGGGCCAACCGCCAGCGCAAGGGCCAGGCCGGCGGACGTCCTCCAGCCTTCGACAAGACGCAGTACCGCCGCCGCAGTTCCATCGAGCGCTGCGTCAGCAAGTGGAAGCAGCACCGCGCAGTGGCCAGCAGGTACGACAAACGCGACTACATCTTCAACGGCACCCTCACCGTCGCAGCAATCGTCATCTGGCTCCGCGACACCGTCCAAGAGCCATCAGAAACGCCCTAGTAGCCGAGCGGCTTCCAGGTCGGGCGCCACCAGGGATTGCCACTCCAATTGAAGTCGGCCGTCAAGAACGCGATCTTGCCTTCAATGGTGAGCGTTTCGGTATCCAAAGCGGCGTATGCGTGTGCCCGGTCCGAGGCCATCCAGTGCTGGTACGTAGCCGTGAGCTGGTCGCTTGCACTGGCTCACGATCGCGTGGCGGTCCGGCATTCCCCCTCGCTGCCCTCCCGCATCTGCGCGTCCATCGACTTGTTCCGGTCGTAGGGGTCGACCCTCTGGCCACTTCCCGGGCCGGTCACGGCGCGCTCGGTCCTGAACTCGGGGATGAAGTAGCCGGTGGCGTTGTCGCAGCCGCCGTTGGTCGTGTCCGCCTTGTAAGAGACCAGGGAGAACGTTCCCGGTTCGGTGACCACCTTCTCCGGGTTGTCCCAGCTCATCACGATCTCGCGGCGCACAATGGTTCGCGCGACCTCGTCGCTTCCTGCCGCGGCGCGCACGACCGGGTAGACGTACGTGACATCGGCAGTCACCTTGAGTGCGCCGTGCTCCCCTTCCTGGTACGTGATCAGGCCCCGAGTCTTCACCACGTTGCCGACAAGCCGCACCTTCGCCGTCGTGAAGCGGCTGAACAACAACAGGGGATCACTTTGCCGACTGGGCGCACGGAACGCGGTGGCCAGGTAGCCCTGGACGTCGCGTTGATGCGGATTGATCAACGCGATCGCCTTCCCTGGGCGCTCCCCACGCAGCACACCGGCATCCAGGTTGGCCCCGGCAAGAAAGTCCTGCGTCCGGACGAGGGCCTGTTCGACCTGCTCCTGACTCATCCAGCCGGTCGCCTTCGCCTCAGGCAGGTGGATCCCCTCCGTGCCATTGCCCCATCGCTCGGCAGGTGCCCCTCTGAACGGCTCATCGACGGTGGGCAGCTGAGCCGGTCCGTCCGCCGCATTCGACCCAACCTGACGGTCCGACTCCGCAGCGAGAGGCGCCTTCCCACCACCTCCGCCGCCGAGCCAGCCCGCCACTCTGCCCGGGTCCGCTGCCACGACCAGCAGTCCGACCACGACCAGCAAGCCGACCACGTACCAGACTGTGCGCCGTTGCCGCAGGCGGGCCGGCCGGTAAGTCCGCCATCCCTGTGGCCGGCCGCGCTGCTGCCGCGCCACTATCCGGGCCCGCGCCGACGGCTCCTCCGGCGCCCCCGAAGTCCCCGCCTCAGCTTCCCGAAGGAAGCGTTCCCACTCCTCGTCCGGTATGGACGCCCCGCCCTTGTCCACGATCCCTTCCCTGCTTCTCTCCTGTCCCCTCTCAGGGACGGCCATCGCCGTGCACCACACGGCTCTGCCACACCATGACGCACCCAAGCTCCGCGTTCCGGCCCCTGGGGACCGCCACGGCCAAGGCACGTTCTCCAGTAGCGTTATTCGCTGAGGCGACGAAGGCCCGGTGGCGGGGGCGGACGGGTATGGCCTTACTGAAGTGCCGGGTGGCACAAGCAATCTCATTCCCGGGCCGCCCGACCGATGCAGCACAGTCGGTCAGGCGTACCTGCTATGCGTACGGATTCCTGAGCACCGTCGTTAGCGGACCGTTGATAAGGTCATCGTCCAGCGGAACACCGGTGAGGTCGCTGAGGACGGCCCAGATCTCGTCGAAGCCGTCATCGCCGTAAGGACGAGTGCTCGCCCTCCTCCGGAAGTCCTCGGCAAGGCTCAAAGGAGCATCCTTCCCGGGAATAGGTTCGGGTAGGCCGAGATCGAAGTGCTCCAGGATCTCTCCGTCCCTCAAGTGTTTGACGAAAACTCCCCCCTTGGGGTTCCGGAAGTAGTGGATAGCGTCAGTTCCGGCCGAGAGGCGCTTGAGCAGGCCCGTATCGAACCCTTCAGGCTCCCAGGCGATTTCCAAGCAGAACGACCAGGAGCCGGCAAGCCCGACGCGCAAGACAGAACCGATGTCAGGAGGGCTGTCGAACTCTTCATCTGCCTGCTCCCTCGTCATGGTCCGGGCCTGAGAAGAATCTGCCTCGTAAAGCCTCAGAACATCATCTGGAGTACGTCCCCGCACGAGGTTGAAGCACACCAGATCTTCGTACGTCCAACCCAAGTCATCAGCTGAAATCATGGTGCAGCTCCTCGTCATATTGGATTTGATTTTCTGTGTCTTGTGCGGCTCGCCGGGATTAAGGCGAGCCGCACAAGACACAATACGATTTTGCAGGAAATGGGCCATAGAAGCCCGTGAAAAACATGCGCAGGGTTACGACGTGATGTTTAGCATAAATTCTTCGGAGTCGAGGATGCGCTGCTTCTCATAGCCCCATCGGACTACACTTCCGGCCGAGCTATTCTCGGGCCCCGGGACGTGGGCGCGTATGCAATGCCGGTTCGGGTTCGGCGTTGGATCGCCCAGCTCCAAGATTTTCCATCCTCCGTTTTCGAAAACGGGGATAATCTCGGCACACAGCCCTCCATCGGTGCCGCCCTCATGAGTGGACGCGAAGGGGAATTCATCACAGCTGTCGTCCGGGAGCATCTCCTTAAGGTCGCCAAACTTCACCGAGGCTCGGTTTCCACAGGTGTATGCCCTGCGATCTTCCTCATTGTACTTTGCCCGCGTCAGGGGCTTCTTGATTCCCCAACCGTCGACGAGGTTGTGCTGGGCCCACAAGTAACTGGCCGCTGCGGCGCCCTGGCCCGAGTCTGGCGAGCCCTTCACGTAGGGCCGCGTGCTCATTTCGACAACGGGCGTAACGGTAGGAATCACGCAACCAGGGGAGGGCTTGCCGTTGGGCTTGCCCGTGACATCTCTGACGGCGTCGTCGCAGCGGATCTTGCGGGGGTTGTTCCATGCTGCGTTCGGATCCGTGATCTGGGCGCCAGGGGCGGTGACGTAGAGCTTGTACGACGTGGTGAACTCGACCTGACTGTCGGGCGCGGGGTTCGATGAGTAAGAAACGGTACCGCTGACGGACTGCCCCATGGTCAAATTTCCGCCGTACCAGGGCGCAGTCTTCGTGGCCGTGCAGTTCTGGGTGCAGGCCGACCTGAACTTGGCGCTAAGAGCGGTAACAGCTCCGGTCGCACCGGTCATCTTCACTGTGACGTGCTCGTCCCACGTCGTCCCTTTCTCGGGAAGCTTTGCGCTGGTCGACACCTCCAGGGTGCCTGTCCCGATCTGCTTACCCTCTGCGTCTCTCAGCGTGTAGAGGACGTTCAACCCCGTCACGCAGTATTGGAAGCGCTCGTACGCATAGTTGCCGGGGTTCGTGATCTTGCAGCTGTCCGTGCCGCCTTCATCCGCAAGGCTTGACATCACCATCAGCCCGGTTTGAGGGAGCATCCCACGACTGGCCGACTTCACCGGCGCGGGGCTTGTGCTGACGCAAGCCTCGGCGGCACCGGCCTTGCGCTCCTTCGAGCCCAGGCGCGTGGGCTCGCAGCGTTCCCCGGATACCTTCGGGAAGGAACTGGCCTCGGTGGCGGGGGTCGGAGCGTCGGGCCGGTCGGTCTGGCCCACCTTGCCGATCTGCTGCGGCTTCTCGTCCGCGTCCTGTCGCACCGGGGCCATGCCCGTCGTGGTAAGCCCCAGTGTCACTGCGGCCAGTACGGCGAGTACGGTCGATCGGGCACGTTTTGGGGCTGCGCCTCTGGGGCGTATCTCGTGCATGTTCGTCAGATCTCTCTTCTTTGTCTTGATGGAGGGGGCGACGGACATACCAGATATGCGGTGCCCCCGGGCGGCGGTGGACGAGCTGCGCTCGACCGCGCAGGCCCTAACGGAAAATGCCGAAGACTCACGGCCCACATGTCCGTGGAGGCGTGGAGAAGCGGAACTTGCTCACGTGGTGAGCACAGGGCAGCGAAGGCCGGCGCTCACCACGTCGTGCATGTAGTCCAGTTGGTCAGGAAGCGCTGGGCCACATGGCGGGCCCGGCGGCCAGGGTGCCCTTGCCGTTGCCGGCGTAAAGGTGCAGGCTGCGGTCGCTCCAGCGGGCGGCGATGTCGGCCTTGCCGTCGCCGTTGAAGTCGCCGCCGAGCAGGGCGCGCATGTTGCGCCAGGACTTGTCGTACCAGAGGTCAGGGGCGCGGGTGACGGTGCCCTGGGCGTTGCCGGTGTAGAGGCGGAAGCCGCCGTCGGGGTCGGTGGCGACGATGTCGTCTCTGCCGTCGGTGTTGAAGTCGCCGCTGGACAGGATGCGCATGCCGTCCCAGGACTTGTCGTACCACAGGTCGCGCTTGGCTCCGCTGAGGGTGCCGTCGGCCTTGGTGGTGTAGGCGTGTAGCGAGCCGTCATTCCACACGGCGGCCAGGCCATCTCGTCCGGAGTCATCGGCGCGGAAGCGCACGATCTGGGGCATCCCCTTCCAGGACTTGTCGTACCAGGCCTCCACGCGCGGCTTCAGTTTGCCGTTGGGGGTGCTGGCGTAGAGGAAGAGCTGGCCGTCGTCGCGGCGCGCGATGATGTCGCCCTGGCCATCGCCGTTGAAGTCGCCACCGATGATCTGCTGGTAGCCCTTCCAGGTGCCATCGTGGGTCCACAACTCGCGGCCGTACTGCAGGGTGCCGTCTGGCTTGGCGTAGAAAGCGTGCAGGTTGCCGTCGTTCATGACGGCGGCAACATCGGTGCGGCCGTCGCCATTGAAGTCGGCCGAGGTGATCACGTCGCTGACATTCTGGAACTTCGTCGTCAGGCGCACTGTCTGGATCCAGTCAGCGATGTCGTCGGTGCGGGTGATGAGAGCGCCGGTACGCTTCTCGTTCTCATGACCGAAGCAACCGCCCTGCCAGGAGCGGCTGCTGACCCCGGTGAGCTCGTAGGCGCTGTCCTGCTCGCGCAGGACCGGTCCGCCGGTGTCGCCGGCGCAGATGGCGGCGCCGTCCGAGGTGCCGGAGATGCTTGCCGAGGTGTCCTGCAGCGTCTGCAGGGAGAACTGGGCGCTGTGCAGGCGGTCGGGCACCCACTGGTCCTTGGTACGGCCGTAGCCGCTGGCCGTGAGGCTCTCACCCTGGCGCGGGGCAGTAGTGCCGAGGGTGGCGGGAGTGATTCCGGTGACGGGGCTGGCGAGCTTGGCCATGACCAGGTCCCGGTCACTGCGGGGGACCAGGGCGACGACGTCCGTAACGCTGCCGCCGCCTTGGGTCATGTCCGTGCGGCCGATAGTGGCGGTGGTCTTCAACTTCGGCGCGCCCGCGGGGACCTTCAGGCTCTGGGCGGGGTTGTCGGCGAAGCAGCTGGCAGCGGTGAGCAGCCACTGCTCATCGACGAGCACAGCCGAGCAGTTGCGAGTGCCGCCAATGTCGAGGTTCGCCGCGGGGTAAGAGCCGTCTGTTGCGGCTGCACCTACCACTGCATTAGCGATCGGAGCAGTTATCAGACTGGCCGTGATGGTGGCAGTGGCACATAGTGCCGCAAGGCCGACGCGAGAGCGTCTGGCAGGCATGTCGATCTTCCTGTCTACGAGTGGTTTGGTATTTAGTGAACGGGCTTGCGTGAATTCGTTCCGAGGGCGCCGAGCTGTGCAGGCTTGCTCCAGAGGCTGGGCCGTACGGGGCCACGGTGCTTTATGACGAAAAAATCTTTGTGATGGGGGATATCACGTCTCCGGCTACTTCTTCGACCTTGTGGATAACCGGCTTCACGGCGGAAGCGACCTTCCCCGCGCCTCGCGTCATGACCTGCAGTGCTTGGCGGCCAATGGCAGTGACGAATTCCCCGCTCGTGAAGCCGTATTCGATGCCGGTGGCGATGGCGCTGATGCCCGCGGCGGCGAACGAGATACCGAAGCAGACTGCGGAGATGCTACCGAGGACCGGAGCTGCCGGCCAGAACACGCACGCGACCGCGAATCCGGCACCGAGGAGCCCAGTTGCCATACTGACTGTGTCGGCGGTGTCGGCCCACCACTTGGGGTCCTTCCACCAATCCTTCTTACCGGATTCGGTCCCCTTCGGGTTGACCTCGTCGTTGGTCTCGGAATCAGAGGGGTTGTGCTTGTCGTCCCGGTCCTTCTGCGACTGCTGCGCAGCCTCCTGGGCGGCCTTCTCCAGTTCAGCTGCCCGCATGTCGGCGGCTGTCTTGCGAGCCTCGCTGGCGGCGACGGCCGCGGCCTTCGCGTCTCGGCCGGCGTTGACTGCGGACTGGTGTGCGTTGGCAGCGGACGCACTGGCGTTGTAGGAGGAGGCGAGAGCGCTGCGGGCGGCGTTGATGGCGCGGTTCGCCGAGTAGTTCGCCGAACGGGAGGCGCTGCGGGCGGTGGCGGCAGCGTTCTTGGCCTTGTCTGCCGAGGCTTTCGCATCGGCCGCCGACTTGTCGGCCGCCTGAGCGTTTTTCCGGGCCTCGTCGGCGTAGCCGCGGGCGGTGTTGGCGGAGTCGATCGCCTTTTGAGCCCACTGTTGGGCCTCGGCGGCCTTGCCACGGGCTTCCTTGGCGACCTTGGTGGCCAGCGCCGCGTCTTGCTGGGCTTCCTGGGCAACCTTGGCCGCAGTGGCGATGGACGCCTTCATAGCGGAGGCATGGCACAGGGAGTCAAAGTCGAGCTGCGCGGCGAGGTGCTGGATGGAGTCGACGAACTTCCGGCGCATCCATGCCGGCCCTTCCGCGGCGATATCCGCGTAGGCCTTGGAGTAGGCGCCTCCGCGGGCGACGATTGTCAAGGTGGTGACGGCGTCGTCCTCCTCGACCGCTGCGGGAAGGTCGACGTCGAAGAACTTCTGCAGCGCTTCCGGCGTGTCAGTGTCGAGTGCCTTGTTGCATGCGGTGGTAACCGCCTTGCCGGGCTTGGTGGACAGGACGCGGAAGATGTTGACGCGATTCTCCATCTCCCTGGCCTTGATCACACCGGAGGTGTTGAAGTCACCTGTGGGGCGGTCACTGGCCAGCGCGGTTGCCGCGGCACTTGCGACGGCAGGCTCGGAGACCTGTGCCATAAACAGGGTGGTTTCCCGATCGTCCTGGGAGGCGGCGATCTGCCGGTCGAGGTCGATCCAGGACAGGATGTCGTCGTTGGTCCCGGACAGGGCGAAGCGGGCGGCCTCGCGGGTCCAGGTCCCCTTGGCGTCCAACAGCCCTACGGCTGCTTTGCGGCCGAGCGTCGCAGCGACGCTGAGATCGTCGCGCGCGAGTGCCTGTTCCGCTTTGGCGATGAGGTCCTTGATGGCTTGGTCGGTCTGCTGTTCCTGGGTGCGCTTGTTCGCAGTGGCCGCACGGTCGGCCGCATCGATCTTCGCGAGAACTGCAGCTTCCTCTAGTCCTTGCTTTCGGTCCTCCTCCAGGCGAGCCATTTCCGCCTCGCGGGCCTTCTGTTCCACCTTGATGGCATCCTCGACGGCCTGGGTGGCGGTGTTGGCTGCCTTGACGGCTTCCTCGGCGTAGGCGGTGGACTTGTTGGCGAAGTCGACTGCCTGTCCGGCGTACTTGACCGCCTCGTCTGCCGCGTCGGCGGCCTTTTCCGCATGCTCGGCGGCCGCATTGGCGGCCTTGTGGGCGCTGCGTGCGTTCGTCGCGGCGGCGCTGGCCAGGGCCTGGGCCCGAGAGGCGGCGTTGGTCGCTTGGTTCGCGGCGGACGAGGCGATCGCAGCTTGCCGCTTGGCCTCAGTTGCCTTCGACTGGGCCGCACCTGCCGAAGCGGCTGCCTCGGCGGAGGCATTGGCGGCGGCAGAGGCATTGCGTGCAGCGGACGCAGCCGACAGCCCGGCGCTGGCTGCCTGGTCCGAAGCGATGGCCGCCTGATCAGCGGCTGCGGCCGCGGAGCGTGCCTTGGCTGCCGCATCGCGGGCGACGATGGCGGCGTCCTTAGCCCGGCTGGTCTTCGAGGCGTCCTTGGACGCCTCGATCGCGGCGTTGTAGGCGCGCGATGCGGCGGATCCGGCCGCGGATGCGGCCTGCGAAGCGGCGGTGGCGGCCAGGGAGGCCCGGCGCGAGGCGGTGACGGCAGCGGTGGAAGCACGGATGGCAGTCCGGGCAGCGGAGGCGGCGCCGCTGGCGGCGGCGGCGGCCTTCCGGGCAGCGTCGGCCGACAACTGGACGTTTTCTTTCGCCTTCTCGGCCTGCGACTTGGCTTCCTCGGCCGCCTTTTTGGCATTGTCGGCGGCTGTGGTGGCCCGTTCGGAGGCTTCCACAGCCAGATCGGTCTTCTCCCGGGTGCGCTTGGCCTCGTGCGTCACAATGGCGACGAGCTGGTCGATCGTGGCTGCTTCTTGGTCCCTTGCCCGTGCTATGTGCTGGCCGGTGTCGAGATACCACTGAACGTCGTCCGCAGTGCCGCTCAGCGCGCGGTTCGCATACTTTGTCACCTCGGGGCCGGCAGTGTTGAGGCTGCGGGTGATCTCCACACGCATGTCTTCCAGCCGGGCCTCGTACTGGCCGGCGGTGAGGAACTTCTCCAGAGCCTGGTTGGTCTCGGCGTTCAGTGCAGCATTGCCTTCTCGTTTAACGGCAACACCGCCGGTGTTCATCACGGCGAGGGTCGACACCCGCATGTCCTCGGTGATGGATGAGCGGTACCCATCTTTTACAAAGGCGGCGATGGCATCGTCACCGGCTTTCAGGGCTTCGTCCGCGTCCCGGCGAGTCCCCTTGCCTCCGTGGGCGAGGTAGGTGAGAACGGCGACTTGGTTGTCCTCCAGCATTGCCTTGGGCAACTGTTCGGCGAGGAAGTCGGTGATGTCGTTGTCGGTGCCACTGAGGGCGTAGGCGGCGGCTTCCTTGACCGCCTTTCCTCCCGTGATCCATGCCTTGACCGCTTTGGCCCGGTCCGTGTCCGGCAGAGTCAAGGGATCTGCATCCCCGGTCTTGTCAGCGGCCCGGGCTGGCGTAGTAAACAGCAGGGGCGTCGACGAGGCGGCCGCAGCGGCCGCTACGGCGGCGACGAAACGGCGACGGTTCCAGAACGTTGTCTGCACGAAAAAACCTTGTCTAGTCATGGCCGTCAGAAAGAAGGCTGAGCATCACCGGGTTCTACTGTCCAGCGTCGGCAGAACCCGGTGGCAAAAAATGCTCGCAGTGGTCGCCGGAAAAGGCAGCCAGTGGCTACACGAATCCCTGGCCGAGTCGCCACCGTGCGCAGATCAAGAAAACGCGCATTGCGCCATCGGGGAGTGGAGCGCCCTATTTCTTGGTTGATATTTCTACCAGTGTGTGATTGTCCCCGCCGGTATCTGCAGTCTCACCTACCGGAGTCCACGTGTTCTTCCTGATGTCGAACGACTTTTCTTCACCAGTACGTACAACGGTCATGTCAACGCTGGTCTGGTAGTCATTACCCTTGAAGCCGAAGACCTGCGGTATTTCGAGAGTCAAGTAGCCCGAGTTCCCCGTGACGCGAAAGCAGACCTTTTCATTCTTTCGAGACCAGACCTCAAGGAGTCCCTGCTCGCTTCCACAGGAAGCGAGCGTAATGTGTCCGTCCCCTCGCTTCAGTGTTATGCCCTTTTCGGTGAAAATCTTGTCGGCGTTCGGGTAGTTGAGATCTTCCACTGCGTACGGCATGTCATCTCCCGCGGGCCGCTCATTCGGCGCAGCACGAGATTCCCCGGGAATGGCCTGTAGGAAGGAAAGTGCAAGCACGGAAACGAAACCACTCAGCAACCCAATTCTTGCCAGTCGGCGCATTGTTCTCTTTCTGAAAGCTCGTCGAGTTGCTGCGGGCTTGCCCACGAGGTGGCGCGTCGCCCCTGCGGGCTGGCACCCGCAGACTCACAGGTTGATCACCGGCCAATGAGTATCAATGAAAGGCAAAAGAAGATCCATCTAGCAATGGGCGACATGGCGTGCAAAACGGTCATTTTTGATGTGAAACATGCCACAATTAGTCACGGTTGCTCTTGTTTCTGTTAAAAAATTCGCAAAATCTCTCTACGGGGATTACTTCCGTGGCTCGATCTGCCCGGTCGACCCGGCTCTCAGCACGGCGAGTGCGCACGCCTCGGCTCCTGGACGGATGCGGGCTCGGTTCGCCAGGTCCCGCCGGCCGGCACCGTGAACGGCGTCGCGTACCGCTGGATGCCCCGCACGATCCGCTGCATCGTGGCGTCAGCCAGCGGTTCGTCCCGGTCCGCGAGACGGCGGGCCTGCAGCGACCAGTCGATGACGGCGGCGGCCGGCAACACCTCCGGCTCGACGATCGCGCCGCGGCACCTGACGTTCGGGCACCGGTACCAGTACGGGCCGTTGCGCCCGTACACGCCCATGTCGACGCCGGGGCGCTTGAACACCTGCACCGCGGTCACGGTGGCATCGCACACCGCGCAGTACGCCCGGGGCCTGAGCCACTTGTTCCAGTCGGGCGTGCGGCCCAGGGACTTGAGGCAGTAGGCGACGAACAGCCGGTTGCGCGACTGCGGGGCCCGTCGGCTCCGGACCGCCCGGACGTGCATGGAGTTGATGGCGATCACCCGGACCTCGTACCGGCCCCCGCACCGGACTTCGTTCAGCCAGCGGGACCACTGGTCCCACTTCCGACACTCCACGACGTTCTCGACGACTCCGCACAGCACGGGCTTGCCCCGCAGGATCATCGCGTTCAGGTAGCGGGGAACCTCCTCCATGAGCGCGCGGGCGCGCTTGGTCTCGGGGTCCGGCTCGTCCTCCCAGAACAGAGCGCCCTGGGGGGAGTGGTCGAAGTCCCTGCGCTGGCCCCTGGCGTTGCTCCACGGTGGGCAGGAAGGCGACGCCCAGAAGATGTCCGCGCGCGGGAACTTGGTGATGTCGGCTCGGGCTACGTCGCCCTCGAAGTGGTCGGCGTCCGGAAAGTTCGAGGCGTGGTCGGCGACCGCGCCCGGCTTGTGGTTCGCCGCGAAGATCAGGCGGGTGCCGGGTACCGCGGTGGAGCCCAAGCTGGAGCCCCCGACCCCGGCGAACTCGTCGTAGATGCTCAGCACGGCCCGGCCTCCTCCCGAACGACCAGCGCGGCGGTCTTCACCAGCAGCTGCTCCGGCGACCGTGCGGTGCGGTCCTCGTCGTCCCGTTGGCTGTCCGTGATCCGGGCGGCCGCGAGGACGGCGCCCAGCTCCAGCTGCGGTCGGTGGGCCCCGGGGGCGAAGGTGGGGCCGGGCCGGCGGGCTGGAGCCGGGCCGGCGGGCATCAGGCCGGGCCGCTGCCCTGGGCTCGTCCCCGCCGGGGTGTAGTTCGCCTTGGGGAATTCGGTGGGAGGGGAGGAGGAGGTCATACTGGTAGCTCCGTCTCTCATGGATGGGATGGAGGCCAGGACAGCTGTCGTGCAGCCACACGAGAGCAGCTGTCCTGGCCACTGGGATGGGGCCTGGCCGGCCCTGGGCCGGTCAGGTGTTGCGACCCTGCTGGTCGGTAAGTGTCAGAAGTCGCTGTCGCCCCTTCGAGGGCAACCACAGTGCTGTCGCCGGCGAGTCAGGCCGGCTCGGTGGCGGGCGCGGCGATCAGGCGGAGGCGTGCACGCTGGGGTACCGGTTCTTGGCCGGGGACCGGCCAGTCGTCGGCGCGCATCCCGTAGACCGGCGGTTCCCAGGCTGGCGCCGCGGTGGCTCGGCGGTAGATCGTCAGCCAGTCGGAGTCGAAGTACGAGGGCAGCAGGCCCCCCTTGTTGGGCACCGGCTCGGGGGCACGGGCGTTTTGCTCGCGGAGCTGTTCTCTGACCCGGGCCAGGTGCGCATGATGCCGGGTGCAGAACCAGTGGCGCTTGTGCCACCCGGTGCCCGGCAGTAGTTCGACGACCATGTCCTGCGCCCGGGCCCCGCAGATGTTCATGCGGTTGCGGATGTCGTCGGCGCGGGGGTGCGGTCGCTGGCGCGGGCCCACGCAGAGGCCGTCCAGCGGGTCCTCGCCCCAGTAGTGACCGAAGGGTTCGTAGCGGGGGACGTCCTGCCGGATCAGCTCCTTCAGAGGGACGCGTGGTGAGGGACCGCAGACGGCGGCGTGGACCGCAGTCCAGAACGCCTTGCCCTTGGTCGGGGCCGTGGACGAGGTGAGGACGTACGCCATGGCCAGCAGCAGTTGCCGTGACTGTGCATCGGCCCGGGGGTCTTGGTAGACGCGGGCGGCGAACTCGGCGAAGGCGCTGGCCCCACCGTCGCGGCCTCCCCCGGGTTTCTGCGGATCCCGCTGCTCAGCCGGCGACTTGGGTGCGTGGGCGAGTTGCAGCTGGGAGCGGTCGGTCATCGCGTGGCGGCCTCGGTGGCTGCGGCTTCGGACTCGGCCTGCCACTGCCGCGGGTTGTGGCCGGCCTGCTCGGCGGCGTCGAAGGCGAATGCGCCGATCTCTCCGCTGTCGAGTTCGCCGGCCACCTCGGCGACGACCTTGGCCGCGAACAGGGGGTCGGCGTTGTACAGGGCGTCGAGGAAGCGGTAGGCGGACCAGGCGTTGATGCCTGCCATGGCGTGGGCGGCCAGCGCCTTCGGGTCGTCGCCCGCGTTGCACAGGTCCGAGCTGGAGCGGACGGCCTGGCGCAGGAGTGCGCCGACGGTCTCGCCGATGTCCTTGGTGACCTCGTGGCTGTCGCCGGTGGCGAGGGTGGCGAGGGTGGTCATCGGTGCGGGGGTGCTACCGGCCAGGGTCTGCTGCCAGGAGGTGGCGAACTGCTGCGGCGTCTCGGGCTCGTCCGTGGCGAGGCCGGGTCGACGGTTCCTGCGCGGCATTTGGGCGCCGAGGAAGTCCTGGCCGACGACGAGGAGCGCCTCAAAGTCACCGGTGGCGCGAACGCGCACGCGGTCGTCGGCGCTCTGGAACCTGGCCAGGAGACGGGCGTCGACGACGGGGAAGACCTCGGCGTCGTCGGCCCTGGTCTGGTCGAGGACGCCGCGCAGGACACCGCGCCAGTCGGGGAAGAACAGGTCCGGGTCAATCACGATACGCAGGTCGCCGGCGGGGGCGGCGAACCGCAGACGGGTGGTTTCCAGGGTGAGGGTGACGTCGTCGCTGCCGGGCTGGGCGCCGGCCCATTCGCGCAGCAGGCGCAGGGAGGCCGCCGGGATGGTGCAGGCGAAGTGGCGGCTGTCCAGGCCGTGGTGGCGGTAGCGGGCGGCGGCGAGGGTGTGGCGGTCGCTGGCTACCGCGTAGAGGTGGGTGGCGTCGGCGTCCAGGCGGATGCCGTGCAGGGGCTCGGTGTACTCGTCGCCGATGTGGTCGATGGTGCGGTCGATCAGGCGGCCGAGCTGGTGGGCGTTGAGGATTGCGGGCACGGTGGCTCCTTCGGTGTCGGTGGGCCGGCTGGTCTTGGTGGCCGGTCGGCCTGTCCGGTGCTCGTCCGGCCCCGGGGCGGGGCGGGCGAGCACCGGGCGGAGCGTCCGGAGCCAGCGCTGGAGCGGCGGGGCGGGTATTGCTGGGGCGGTGGTGCGGCGTTCGGCCGGCCGCCCCGGTGAACCCGGCTGCCCGGCGTTTCCGTCTTGGTCTCCAGCGCACCGAGGCCGCCCCGCCGAGAGGCTGGGGCGGCCTCGATGTGCCGCGTCGTGAGGGAACTCAGGCCGATCTGCACGGCGCGGGGCGACGGTGACCAGCTGCGCCACAGCCGGGATGAGGCCGCCGGGCGGTCGGTGTCCTCGATGAGTTCGCGCAGGATCGCGGCGAGGTCCTCCTGGTCGGCGTCGTCGGCGCGGAGGTCATCCTCGATCTGTTGGGGAGTCAGCGCATCGATCCCGGCCGTGGCGCCGGCGCGCTTGATGTGTGTCGTCGCTGGCCGGTCACCGGGTGGTGGCCTTGGCCGTGGCGATGAGCGCGGCGGCGGTCTCCCAGCCGTGGTGCCAGGAGTTGTCGAGGTGGAAGGCGCCTTCTCTGAACTAGGGGAGAGACGAGTGCCGCTGCATGTGAGGCCGACCTGTCGGCTGGCTGAACTACGCCCAAGGGCTTCTCTGTAGGCTCTTCGCCTCAGGAGGTGCTGTGGAGATGCTGGGCCGCGCTGGAGAAGGGTTTAAGTACGCCCTGACCAGCGACGAGGATGAGAGCGACTTCTGGGGCTTCGCGCAGGAAGCCAGCGGGTTGTTCAACGGGAGCGACGATGGACATCGCCAGGTCGAACTTCTAGGGTGCTCGCCTCGAGGCGCGCTGCTGACCTGCCTCGACCATCTCGATGGGCGCCGCGCGAGCGCGGGGAGTGCCCACCTGGCTCTCCTCGACGCCGAGGGCAGTGAGATGGGTTCCTACTTCGTCAGCAACCTCACCGCAACCGCCGCCAAGCCTTCCCTTCGCGAGGAAGGGCTTCTCGACATCACTGTGCGTCTGTGGTGCGACCAGCTCCTCCCCGGCTCGGAATGGGTGTGGGAATTGCTTCGAACCGGACAGCTGAACCGGAAGGGCATGTGGCACTCCCTCTCTCCGGAGGAACGGAAAGCTTGGCTGTCTGTAGCATTGTGGTCGCGGCAGTACCAGCGCCGAGACCACCCCGAGGACACTGCGCCAGGTCAGGTGTTCACCTTGGACGGTCTGCAAGTCGTCGATCCCGACAGCTTCTACTGCGCGCTGGGTGAAGCCATCAACGGTCCCGGAGGCTACTTCGGCTGGAACCTCGCTGCCGTGGACGACTGTCTCGGCGGAGGGTTCGGTGCCGCGCCTCCGTTCACTTTGGAATGGCAACACTCAGACTCCGCAAGGGCGCGTCTCGTCAGTGACCACGGGGGCAATGGCGCCTTCTTCGAGGTGCTTATAGAGATCTTCGTGGACCGCGGTATCAACGTCCTACTGCGGTGACGAAAGAGCTATTGCCCTTGTGAGTGAGGGTCGGCACCAGGAGTCGGTCGTCGGCTCGCGAGTATGGGCGCCTTCGCCTCGCTTGTGCGAACAGCAAGGTGATCAAAGGTGGGGATGCCGATGAAGACTGGGGAGTTCTTGCGTTCCTGCCTCGCGTCTAGCTGCGAGATCTTCTCCTGGGCCGCAGCAAGACTGACGTCCTCCGGTCTCGGCGCCCCCGCCGACGTCGAAACGCTCACCCGCCAGGTCACCGAGCTACAGCAGCACATCCTTGACCTCCGATCCGAACTCGCCGAGCGTGGCGAAGACCTTGCCGCGGCACGCGCCGCGAACCGGGAGTTGATGGCTCAGCTGAACCGCTGACCCTGTCGTCACCAGTGGCTCAGTCGACGAAGATCATCCGTGAATAATGGTGCGACTCTCCAGTGCCACAGGTCCGACAATCATTCGGTGACTGACAAGAAGCGTTGCCTCACCCTCCACGTTGCCGTTCCTGATCTTCCGCAGAGGGGCGCAAACGTGGAGGTTCGGCCGCTGGTCGACGGTGAGGACGTCCTGGCGGAGGTGTTCACGGAAGGACCGGGTGAAGATCCCAAATATCTCCTGCTGCCGGATGGCCCTCTTACTGCTGGTGCAGAGCCGCACGAGGTGCGGCTGGCCGAGGCGACATGCACCGAGGGGTGCTGCGGTGCTCTCTACGTGGCCATCCGGCGCGACGGCGACCATGTGATCTGGAGCGAGTGGCGCAACCCCGACGAGAACGACGTTGACCTGCCTGAGTTCTGGTTCGATACACAGGAATACCAGGCAGAGGTCGAGCGAGCGGTTGCGGACCACAGCTGGGAGTGGCCAGCGCGCACTGTTGCGCGGCTGCTGGAGCTGGACCTCAGTAAGCGCACTGACTGGCCTGCGCGGTGGGGATGTGAACTTGGCGGTGTGTCCGCCTGGCTTTGGGAGCCCGACCAGATCAACCTCTTTCTCTTCCATCCAGGCCGTTCGGCCATCAGGGAGAACCGCCCGTGGCTGCAGTTCCGGATGGTGCTTGATGTCTCCAGCGGCGCCCCTGAAGTGCAGGCCGAGAGACTGGCTGAACAACTCGTGGCGGGTGACCCGCGTGAGACAGCCGAGGTCTGCGGCGGATCGCCGGAATACGCCAGGCAGCTCGGTTACCCGTGGCCACAGCGGCGGAGAGTCTGAACGTCAGTACCGCCCGGATCCCTGTTGATCTCCACCAGCAGCTACCCCTGACACAGGGCTGTCCGCGACACCTGTCGCGCACCCGAAAACCCACCAAAACATGGCGCTGAGCTGCGCGGTCATCGCCCTGCCCGGCAGCCCAGCTCACGCCAACCCCAGAGAAAGGCAGTGGTGCAGGCACGCCTTGCGGCCGTCGGCGGTGCCGTGGGTGCTCTTCTCCTTGGTGGCCGGGTCCTCGTAGGTCACCGGGGCATCGTCGGAGGCGCCCTTCACGCGGGCTCAGAAGTCGGTCTGGACCCAGAAGTCGCCGACCGCGCTGGCGGCGCGGGTCAGTCCGAGCAGGGCGGCGAAGACGGCGGGACGGTACATGGTGGGGTCTCCTGATCTCGAATGCGGGTGAGGAGCGGAGTGGCCGGTCTTTTGCTGATGCGCGGCCACGCGGCGGTTCGACTCCGGTCATACCGGCTGGGGTTGGGTCGTTCAGAGCGGGGGGTCGTCCGGCCAGGCCGGGACGGGCAGGAGCCGGACGCGCAGCTCGGTCCGGTTCGCCCAACAGCCGAACGCCTCCGTCTCCGGGAACGGTCCGCCGACCCACCAGCCGCCCTCGCCCCGGCAGTCGGAGCAAGAGCGGCGGGGCTGGGGCGTCAGCTCGATGCGGTGCCGGTCGGCGTGGAGCTTGAGGTGGCTGGTGTCCTGCGCCGGAGATTCG